>NZ_JBFAIM010000046.1:0-112736 GCF_040654715.1 Nonomuraea sp. NPDC050643
CACCCACCATGATCAGGCGTCACCACCTACCCGAACACCGCCAAACAAACTCAGACAAGGGGCATGACCTGCGATTTCAGGATGGAATTAGCCCAAGGCTGTGGACCAACTCGGGTCATCCTCAGTCGAGGTGCGACTTGGCGGCATATACGCCCTAGAACGACTGGCCTTGGACTCGGAACGAGATCGAGAGACGATCAAGAACGTCCTCGTGGACCTTGTTCGCATCCGGGACTATTGCGCGATCGATCCGAGCTCCTGCGAAAAGATCAATTTCGAGAAGCCGAACACCCCACTAGCAGCCGATGTCCGGGCCGCCCTGCAAGTCGCCGCCCGATTGGGCGCCACGATAGGGCGCATCGCTCAACTTGGCGGTGTGAGTTTCCCCAACGCGGATCTACGTGCGGTCAGTCTGGTTGGCGCCTCCCTGATCGCCGCCGATTTCCGCGGTTCCAATCTCGCCTACAGCAACCTCACCAGGGCAGATCTGCATGGGGCCGACCTGAGTGGAGTCGACCTTACGGCTGCGTCGCTGAGCGCCGCCAACCTGGCCGGAGCCAGCCTGGTACGTGCACGTCTTCGAGACGCGAGCCTTGCCGACGCGATCCTTACCGGCGCCGACCTCAGCGGCGCGGATCTTCGCGGGGTTGCCGGAATGACCGCAGACCAGATACGCAAGGTTGCGATCACTGACCAGACAACTCTGTTCGACTGAGGCAATCGTCACAGCGATGCGGTACGCCGCCGGCGATGGCATAAGCATGAGAACCCACGAGTTCATCCTGAGAACCCTTCAGTTCGCCTGAACTCAGCCCTCGAGGAGTAATGGAACGATCAGTGGCGCCAGTGTGTGCAGTTTCCTGCACACCGGATGGCGGCGGGGTTGGGTCGGGTCAGGGCGCGGTGCTGGACTTGCGATCAGTCCGTTTCCCTGACCCGCCCGCCGAACCCGGCGTGCAGTAGGGTAGGCCGCCGACGAGGTGCCAGTTGACCTGGTCCTTTTCCGACGGCCCCCCTCCGAACCAGCCGTGCCCGCTTTCCGTAGCAGCTGGCTCTCCAGCGCTCATCGTGGTGTGCGTGTGGGACGTCCGGCGTGGATGTCCTCATGGCATACGCGGCAGACGACGAGGGTCTTGCGGCGGCGAGATGCCATGCGCGTGACCCAGTCGGGTTGGTGCTTCCGCCCCTTGGGGTTAAGGTCTTTGAGTGCCCGGATGTGGTGCACCTCGACCTGCTCCGTGGAACCGCATAATTCACAGACCTCGGCGGTGAGCCGTTGGATCAGCTCGGACCGGTGGCTGTTCCAGATGCGTGGCGGGTTGTCGTTGAGGGGCCGTGGGGTGATGTCCCGGGCCAGGCTGATGCCGCCCCAATGCGTCACCAGTGGCGGCCGTCCGCCGTCGCGGTCCAGGGTGTCAATCCCCTCAAAGTGTGGAGACGGTCCTATGCCACAGCGGTCCTCAGCAGGACCGTTGATGCTTGCCTCTTCTCGATCATGTGACGCTCGAATGTGACAGGTGGCAGCCCGTCGTTGGCACTGTGCCTGCGCTTGATGTTGTAAAAGTCCGCGATCCAGGTCGCGATCTTCAGGCGGGCCTCACCCCGGGTACGGAAGCGGTGCCGATGCACGAACTCGACCTTTAGGGTGCTGTTGAACGCCTCCGAGGCGGCGTTTGTCGAGCGCGCACCCGACCCGGCCCATCGACTGCACTACCCCATGCTTGCGGCATTCTGCCTGGTAACGGGCAGCTGTATATTCCGAGCCGCGATCGGAGTGGAAGATCACCCCGTCCACGTCACCACCACGCGTGACCACGGCCATCTGCAGCGATGCGACCGTCAGCGCCGCGTCATGGTGTTCGGACATGGCGTAGCCGAGTAGCCGGCGCGAGAACAGGTCCTCGACCGTGGCCAGGTACAACTTGCCCTCATCAGTGTCGATCTGCGTCACATCGCCGCACCACAGCACGTCCGGAGCGACCGCGTCGAACTTCCGGCGTACCAGATCCGGCGCGGCCGGCCGCTTGCCCTGCCGGGTCAGCGAACGCGGCTTCTTCGGCCTGCGGCCGGCCAAGCCGAGTTCGGCCATCCGCTTGGCCACAGTGTTCTCCGACAGCTTCCAGCCCTCGGCCTTCAGGTCCTGGGCGATGCGCGGCGACCCGTAGGTGCCGCCAGAGGCGGCAAAGTGCCGCTTGATCTCCTCATCCAGATGGGCGCGCCGCTCTTGACGAGCCGTTGGCCTGCGGTTCTTCCACTTGTAGAACCACGAGGACGATACGCCCAGCGCACGAAAGCAAATCTTGTGGGGAACACCAAACTCGGCCCTCTGGGACTCGATGAACTCCACCACGGTTATCGGTTCAGCGAGTCCTTGACCCATAGGACCACGGATCGTTTGAGGACATCACGCTCGTCCTCCAACTCCGCGCGCTCCTGCTCCCAAGCGGCCTTCTCTTTGGCGTGCTGCTGGACCAGCTCGGTCTTCTCCCGCCGCAGCCGCGCCAGCTCCTCCTGCTCCGACTCCTTCAGCTTGCCGCCTCCGTTTCCGTCCCGCCCGACCTGCCCCGTTGCGTGCCGGTCCATCTGCACCCAGTTGTACAGCGTGTACTCGTTGATACCCAGGTCCCGCGCGATGTGCGCGACGGGTTTGCCGGTCTCCTTGACGATACGCACCGCCCCAGCCCGGAACTCCGGATCAAAGCGCCGCCTCGTGGTTCCTGCCACGACCAAACCTCTCTTGGTTCGGTCTCCACGTTACGAGGGGAAGCTCAGAGCACACTTCCCTCACCACCGTGTGCGGGCGGCGACGGCGAGGCCAGGCGCGCGCGACAGGTGTGACCGTGGTCATCTGCGAGCGTCGGTGTCGTGCGCCGCCGGAGAAGGGGCGCTCGTGAGGCGGCCGCCGGCGTGGCGGCGGAGCAGGTACACGCCCACCGCGATCAGCCAGCAGAATCCGGTCAACAGGGACAGGTGTTCGAGCAGGCCCGCGGGGGCCGGTCGCCAGATGCCTTGGGTGTCCAGGCGGTAGGCGATGCCGGCGGCGAAGGCGAAGACGATGATGAGCGTCCCGGACAGCCGGGAGTAGACGGCCCAGCGGCGGCTCGTCTGGCCCAGGCGGCCGGCCAGCACGTACGCGGCGGCGCTGAGTCCGGCGAACAGACCGAAGCCGGCCACCTGGTGGACGACGCCGGAGGCGGTGACGATGTGCGGCTGCCCAGGATTGGACTGGCCGGGCGGGTAGCCGAGCGCGGGATCGGTGGGCACCAGCCCGGCCACGACCAGTCCCGCCGCCGTGGCCGCGAGCAGGATAGGCCCCCAGGTCGCGCCGTGCCCGGATCGCAGGGCTCTCCGGACTCCGGCGGCGAAGGCGGCCAGCAGCAGCCCGCCGAGCACGAAGTTGATCGTCTGCAGCCAGGCGCGCTCGCCGGTGCCGAGCTGGCTGGCGCCGTGGTGCCACAGGCTGTAGCCGGGCCGGGTGGCGCCGTCGGCCCACAGCAGCACCGGCACCAGCACACCGGCGGCGATGCCGCTACCGAGCAGCGATAACGAACGAAGGGTGCGAGATGACATCGGGAAAGTCCTCCTGTGTCTCCGCGACGGATCGTCGCGGGCCGACCAGACTTCCCGGCTCTCCCACAGCACGCCCCGGCCGGGGCGTATCCTGATACAGCGACTTTAGCTCATACTGAAACAACTGCAAGAGGAGGGTGATCCGGCGTGACCGAGCAGGAGCCGTTGCTGGAGTGGGTGGAGCGGGTGGCCATGTATCTGGCCCGCGACGGGGTGCCGCCGATCGCCGGGCGGGTGCTGGGCTGGCTGATGGTGTGCGATCCGCCGGAGCAGTCGGCGGGGCAGATCAGCGAGGCGATCGGGGCCAGCCGCGCCTCGCTGACCTCCAACCTGCGGCTGCTGACCGGCATGGGGTTTCTGACCTGGCGCACGAGGCCGGGCGAGCGGACGCTCTACTACCGGATGGCCGAGGACGCCTGGGCGGTGGTGGCCCGCCAGCAGATCGCCGGCATCACCTCCTTCCTCGACATCACCCGCGACGGCCTGGCCCTGGTCGGCCCGGAGGATGGGAGGGCCGCGCGGATCCGCCAGGCGCACGCCACCTTCGAATGGATGGCAGGCGTGTTCAAGGGCGCGCCGCCCCTGCACCCCGACCCCGCCAACCCCGCCAACGCAGGCCCCGCAGGCGACCACACTGGCGACGAGCCCGCCGGCGATCTTGATAATGAGGAGACACCACCGGAACGGCGATCGTGGTCGGCGGCGGCATCGGCGGACTGATCACCGCCGTGGCCCTGCACCGGATCGGCTGGCAGGCCATCGTGCTGGAGCGGGCGACTGAACTCGGCGAGATCGGCGCCGGCATGTCCCAGGCCCCGAACGCCATGCGCGCGCTGGCCGAGCTCGGCGTGGGCGAGCAGGCGCGCGCGGCCGGGGTGCCCACCTATTCGGCCGGCAACCTGCGCCTGCCGGACGGCCGCTACCTGCAGCGCGCCCGCCCCGGCGACCCGACGCCCCTGCTCGCCTTTCACCGTGCGGACCTGCACCGGGTGCTGCTGGAGGCGGTGCCCGCCGGATGGGTGCGCACCGGCGCGGAGGTCACCGGCATCCAGCACGACGCCGGCGCGGTGACGGTGACGTGGAGCGGCGGTGAGGTCGGCGCCGACCTGCTGATCGGCGCGGACGGCATCCGCAGCACGGTGCGCCGGCTGCTGTGGCCGGACGCGCCGCCGCCGCGTTTCCTGGGCCGCACCGCCTGGCGCGGCATCGCCGACACCGAAGCCGGCACCGGCACCGGCGCCTTTGCGGACGCCGACGGGCTGTCCGGCAGCGTCACCATGGGCTCCGGCGGCTACTTCCTGATTCATCCGATCAGCCGCGGCCGCGCCTACTGGGCCTACGTCACCACCGCCGAGAAGGCCGGCGTCCGCTACCCGAAGGAGAAGAGTGAGGCGGCCCGCCGCCTCGCCTCCTGGCACGAGCCGATCCCAGCGCTGATCGAAGCCACCCCGGAGCAGGCGGTGATCCACATCGACATCTGCGACCTGGACCCGCTGCCCACCTACGTCCACGGCCGGGTGGCGCTGCTCGGCGACGCCGCGCACGCGATGAGTCCTGATCGCGGTCAGGGCGCCGGGCAGTCCCTCGAGGACGCGGTCGTGCTCGTCGCCGCTCTCACCGCCGAACCCGGGGAGCCCGCCGGGGCGTTCACGGTCGAGGCGGCGCTGCGCCGCTACGACGCCGAGCGCCGCCCGCGTACCCAGGCCACCGCCCGGGGCGCCCGCGCCGACGGCCGCCGCACCACGTCGGCGGCCTCCTACCGGGCACTAGTGACCATGATCCGGCTGATGCCCGCACCACTGTGGCGCAAGGGCATCACCGCCGACGGCAACGCCACCTGGCGATGGCAGCCGCCGCACCTGCCGTCGCCTGCCGACCGCCACTGAGCCGAGGCCCGACCTCTGCGGCATCCGCCGGGCGGCGGTTCAGGCGATTCAGCCCTTGATGAAGCGTCGGGTCATGTACCGGCGCACCGGCGGCAGTGCGGCCAGGCGCAGCGGCAGCTGGGTCAGCCACAGCAGCAGCGGGTTGGCGGGGGCGTAGACGCCTTTGACCCGGCGGCCGAGTTTCTGCTTCGCCTCCACCTCCGGCCGTAGCACCGTCTCCCAGGCGGCCAGGGCGGCGCCGAGGTCGCCGGGGTGGCGTTCCAGCTCGGTGCCGAGCCGGTCGGCGCCGCCGACGGCCAGGGCGGAGCCGTAGCCGGCGAACAGGGTGACGCACCAGGCTGCGTCGCCGAGCAGCACCACGCGGCCGCGGCTCCAGGTGGGGGCCACGACCTGGCTGATGGTGTCGAAGTAGACCGAGTCGGTCCTCGCCATGCCCGCCAGGACCTCGGGGATGATCCAGCCGAGGTCGCCGTAGACCTGGGGCAGCACCGTGGCGGGGTCGTCAGCGCGGGTGCCGGTGCCGGCTTCGGTACGGTAGCCGAAGAAGGCGACCGTGCGGCCGTCGCCGACGCTGATGACCGCGACCGTGCGGCCGCGCGAGGACAGGGTGCCGGTGGTGCCGGGCGCGATCGCGTCCGGGCGCTGGTCGAGCATGTAGACGGCGACCATGTGCTCCAGGTCGAGCAGGTAGTCCTCCTCAGGCCCGAAGACCAGGGCGCGGGTGGCCGAGTGCAGGCCGTCGGCACCGATCAGCAGGTCGGCGTGCTCCACGGCGCCGTCGCTGAGGGTGACGTGCACGGCGCGGGTGTCCTGGTCGACGGCGGTGATGGTGGTGCCGAAACGGATCTCGGCGCTGTCGCGCACCTGCTCGTACAGGACGGTCTCGATGTCGCCGCGCAGGATGTTCATCGAGCGGGGGCCCATGGTCGCGGCGATGATCTCGCCGGTGAGGGTGAAGCGCCGCTGGCCGCCTGGCTTGTGGTAGACGAGCTCTTCGGTGATGAAGGCCCGCTGCTGGAGGTCGGGCAGGATGCCCATGCGTTCGGCGGCGTCGTAGCCGAGGCCGCCGAAGGTGACGCCGTAGCCGCCGCTGCGGCGGGTGGGGGCGCGTTCGATGATGAGGCTGTCCCAGCCGATCTGGGACAGCCGCAGGGCGGCGGCCAGGCCGGCGATGCCGGCTCCGATGATGATGGCGCGCATAGAAGTTCCTTGCTGAAGCCGGTAGGGGGTTAGAGCTGGTCGAGGACGCGCCGTTCGGCGACGGGGTCGAGCCAGGTGCCGGGTGAGGGGGCGTCCGGGCGCGGGGCGGGGTCGCCTTCGGCCTGCAGCCAGGCCCAGGTGTCGGCGAGCGTGCCGCGCAGCGGCCGGGTGGTCAGCCCGGCGGCGAAGGCGGCATGTACGTCTGCGTCGTTCATTCCGGTCGGCGCCGGGTCGTGCGGGAAGCGCAGCCCGAACTCCATGCCCAGCCACACGCCCTCACGGCGCAGCAGTTCCTCGCTCACCCACACCAGCTCGGCGTCGAAGCCGGTCACCTCCAGCGCCGTCTGGAGCAATTGCCCAATCGTGGCCGCGCCGGGGCGGCCGGTCACCGTGTAGGCGCCGCCGAGCCGGCGTTCGGCGCACTGCAGCATCCAGACGGCCATGTCGCGGACGTCGATGTACTGCACCACCGCGTCCGCCGGGCCGGGAGCCAGCACTCGGCCGCCTTTCTCCAGGCGGCGCAGCCACCACGGGATGCGCCCGACGTCCTCATACGGTCCCAGGATCATCCCGGCCCTGGCCAGCAGCGCCCGCTCGCCGAAAGACTCGATGACGGCCAGCTCACCACCGCGCTTGGCGGCGGCGTAGTCGGCGTCATCGGCGCTGCCGGGGTCGCCGTCCACGAGCGGCGCGCTCTCGTCCGCGCCCGCCGGCCACGGCCAGCGGTGCACACCGCGGCTGGAGACGTAGCCATAGTGCCCAGTGCGGCCGGCCAGCAGGCGGGCGCTGTCACGGACGACGCGTGGCGCCCAGGCCCAGGTGTCGATGACGGCGTCCCACTCCTTTCCGGCGAGCGCGGCGGTGAACGCCGCGGTGTCGGTGCGGTCAGCGACGAGCGCCCGGACGCCGGGAGCGGGTGGGCGGCTGAGGCCGCGGTTGAGCGTGCTCACCTCGTCCCCGCGCTCCAGCGCCGTTTCGACGAGGGCGCGGCCCACGTGGTGGGTGCCGCCGAGAACGAGCAGTTTCATGACACTCCTGGAATGAGGGGCAGCCAGAGGGCTGACGGGTGTTCCGGGTCGTGGAAGATCTCGTGCTCTGACGCGCGCAGCTCACGCCCAGTGGCCAGGGGTTGGCCGGTGCCCGGGTTACGGTCGTAGCGGGGGTGAGCGCCGCTGGAGACCTGCAGCCGGATCCGGTGGCCGTGGACGAAGCGGTGGGCCAGCGGCCACAGCTCGATGTCGACCGCGCGGATACCGTCGGCGCGGATGTCGCCGGGCTGGTCCAACCGGACGATGCCGTCGCACAGGTTGAGCGAGCGGCCACGCGGGCTCACCTCACACAGGCGGGCGAAGTAGTCGACGTCGGGAAGGGAGGATCGGGCGTGCAGGCGGACCCGTACCGGGCCGATCACCTCGACGTCCTCGATCAAGGGCGCGGTGGTGAAGGTGAGCACGTCCGCTCTGGCTTCGATGGCGCGGTTGTCCTTCGGGCCCGCGGATCTGCTCACCGCCGTCCCGCCCACTGTGGGGGTCGGGTCTTCGGGGTCGTAGCGGTATCGGCTGGGGCCCGCCTCACGTTCGGGTTCCGCACGGCTCAGCCGCCCGCCCGGGTGCAGATACCAGCTGGTGGGCTGGTGTGCGGGCGGCCAGGCGGGCAGGTCGCGCCAACGGTTGGCGCCGGTGACGAACGCCCGCACCCCGGTGGTGGGTGCGGCGTCGCCGTTCATGGTCGCGTCCAGGGCGGCCAGCGCGGCCTGCATGCCCTCGCGGGTGTACAGTCCGCGGCCGTGTCCCCACGGTCCGATCAGCAGTCGCACCTCGCGCCCGGCGGCCAGCAGGCGCGCGTGGTCGGCCAGCATGCTGGGCAGGAAGAAGTCGTACCAGCCGCCCTGCAGGTGCACCCGGGGCGGCATCCGCCCGGTGTTGGCGCGGTGGTCCATGCGCTCCCAGTACGCCTGGCCGGGGCCGTTGCCGATCCACTCCTGAAACCAGCTCACCCGGTGCCCGGTGAGCGCCCGATCGGCCTGCTCCAGCGGAAGGGTGAGGGTGGCGCGGCGCAGCCTGCGGCCGGCGGTGAAGGTGGCCAGCATCTGCCGGGGCAGGGAGAAGTCGCCGCTGAACATGGTGTCCACGAGCTGGACCCAGCCCAGCGCGTTGCCCAGCGCGAACGCGCCGCCCGGGTACATGAAGTGCTCGGCGAAGGCCGACGGCGCGTCCTGGATCAGCGCGATCTTCCACTCCGGGACGTGCCGGGCGGCCAGCTCCCACTGGACGAAGCCCAGGTAGCTGGCTCCCCAGGTGGCCAGCACACCGCCGAACCACGGCTGGGCGCGCAGCCAGCTCAGCGTGCCGTCGGCGTCGGCGGGGTCGATGGTGAAGCCGTCGAAGCGGCCGCCGGAGCCGGCCGTGCCGCGCAGGCTCTGATACAGCACCTGGTAGCCGCGCTCGGCCAGCAGCTTCGGCAGCTGATCGAGCGCGTTGCCCCGGCCGTAGGGGCTGCGCAGCAGCACCAGCGGCGGCCGGTCCACGTCGGCCGGGTAGTAGTGAGTAGCCAGCAGGGGCGCTCCGTCGGCGGCCGGGATCTCGACGTCGCGCCGTATACGCACCGGGTGCCGGATGGCGGGACGTACGCCGAACAGGCGGCTGAGCAAGGTCATCGGGGTCATCTCCTCGTCGGCACGTGAGGAACTCACGTCGCCGACCAGGCTTCCCGGCACACCATCGCATCTCCGGAACGGAGCCGATGTAAGCAATATAGCGAATCTTCAGAAGTTTCTGAACACTTCTGAGGTTCGCTATCCTGATCGCCTAGGAGGTGGCGGGTGAACGACACAGACGAGCAGTGGCAGGCGGCCGAACGGCTGGCCCTGACCCTGACCGAGGGCGGACTGCAGCGCATGGCCGCCCGGACGCTGGCGGTGTTCTTGTTCACCGACGCCGAGACGGTCACCATGGGCGAGATCGCCGACCGGCTCGGCGTCAGCGCCGGCTCGGTCTCCGGCTCGGTCAAATCCCTGCTGTCGGTCGGCCTGATCGAACGCCTGCCCGCCCCCGGCAGCCGCCGCGAGCACTACCGCCTCCGCGACGACGCCTGGGCCACCCTGTTCACCAGCCAGAACACCGTCGTCCGACTCATGCTCGCCGCCGCCGAGACCGGCATCGACACCACCACGGCCAGCGACCCCGCCCATCGACGGCTGACGCAGATGCGCGACTTCTACCAATTTATGCTCAAAGAGATCCCCACCCTGCTGCAGCGCTGGCAAGAACGACAGCAGCCACTCCGTTGATCAGGCATCCCTCGCCCTGGCGTGGTGCTGCCGGCCTGGACAGGTGACCGCGGTGTTGCGCGCTCGGTGGTGCGCTGGGCCGGGCTGGAGACGCTGCGCCGGTATTGGCCCGGCTGCCAGGACGGGTTCGCCGCGTTGTGCCGCCTGACCGGCCTGGCCAGCCCCGGCGCGATCCCCTGACGACGACAGCGGGACGGCCGTCAACGCGGCCACAGGCCATGATGCGGTGCAGAGCCGACCGAGGTGTGTCAGTAACGGCCAGGACCGAGCAAGCCCGCAGGCAGCATGGCCGCGCCACGACCACTGACCGCCCGGCGGTCAACGCGCCGACGGCCAGGCATCGATGGTGAAGGCCTCATCCGGCTGGGTGATGGTGAGGACCCGCGGCAACGGGCCATGCCACGTGGCTGAGATGAAGGGCGGCACCCGCGCTGCCGGTGCGACGTTGCGCTTGCAGAAGCACCCGCAGCCCGCAGGAGTCGCAGAACCTCAGGTCGGCCATATCGATTTCGATCGCGTTGGGCCGTCCGACCAGCACCGCCTCGATCGCCTCGTGCAGCACCTCCGTGGAGGTAATGTCCAGGGCGCCGGTCAGCTGGACGATCGCCCGGGCATGATCGAAACGGATATCTACCGTGAGAACAGTCATGTTCAACGGCTCCAAATCGCGGCGAAGTTAAAGGCATACCTGCACACAAAGGTCATGCGCCGACACGAACGCCGCTACGCCCCATTTACGGGCGCCGTGTGGTGTGTAGGGCGCGCTGCCCGAATGGGCAAGATCCGCCTGCCGCCCGTCCACGCCGACTTGGGCCAGATCCTTACCGCCTGGCTGGAAGCGCGCGGGCTGGTTGGGTGCTCCGGCGGATGATACGGCGACCCCCTTATACGTCGAGGGCGCTGCGCTCGGGACGTCGCACATGGCCAAGTAGGTCAAGGTGCGCCTGATCGTCGGGTGATCTTGCTAGGACTTACGGAAATGCGCTCTCGCCGAGGGGAGCGCGAGCAGGATGACTACGAGGGCCGAGCCCACAGTGGTCAAGGCGAGCTTGGCGATGTTCACGGAGGACAGCCAGCCAGGCATGACGTCCGTGGCTGCGCCGACCAGGGCCTGCACGTCGATGCGCGTCAGCATGGAGTCGCCTGAGTCCTTGAAGGAGGACGTCAGGAGTTGGGTGGTGAAAAGCTGTCCTGGGATGATGACGGCCCCCATGGCGAACAGGATGGGCTGGAAGATCCAGGACAGGATTCGGCCCGCCCTCTTGCCTGCCAGGTTGAGCGACGCCAGGGCGACCAGGATCAGGACGAGCACGATGGCCAGCGTCTCGCTGCCCGCGAAGGTGATGCCGTGCTGGGCCAGGACAGTGGCCGGCAGCCCCTGCCGCGTAACCTCTGTCTCTGCTGCTGCCTGAGCCTCTGCCCCGTACACGAGCACGACGAAGGTACCGAGCAGAAAGGGAACGACGGTCAGCAGTTGCAGCGTCGCGGCGAGGGCGACGCTGGACGGGCGGCGCGTGGCGGAGTCGGGAACATGGGTAATCACGGCTTCTCCTCGCATCGATTTTGAACTAAGTGCAATCATGCGTAGTAGTTGAACAAAGTGCAAGTGGAGTCGAACGTTGTGCAAGCCGCTCGGTATCCTGCGGTTCATGCCGCGTAACACGCTGACCCAGGAGCAGATCGTCCGGGCCGCCGTCGAGGTGCTGGACGCCGAAGGCGTGAACGGCCTGAACCTGCGACGGCTTGGAGCTCAGCTCGGCTCAGCGGCCACGGCGATGTACCACCACGTGAAGAGCAAGGACAAGCTGGTAGTCCTCGCCGCCGATCACGTCTTCGGTGAGATCGAGCTGCCGGACCTGGGCGCAGTCGGCTGGCGGGAGGCGGCGGCAACGCTCGCCCGTGGCGCCCACGCGATGATCGTCCGGCACTTCTGGCTGATACCGGCCATGAGCACGCATCTCATCTACGGCCCCTGCAAGGCTCGCTACGACGAGCACTGCCTGGCCGTCTACGAAGACGCCGGCTTCGCCGGTCAGGACGCCGACCAGGCCGCGGCCATGGTCTTGATGTTCGTCATCGGCGCTGCCCAGGGCGAGGCCGCCGAGTCAGCCTGGCGGGCAGGGCTACGCCGCGCGGGTGCGGACGAGGAGCAGCAACTGCGTGAGACCATCGCGCACATCACCGAGATCGCCCAGCAGTTTCCCCGGCTGCGCGCCCGCACCATGCCCTCGCTGGAGGCCACCACCGCACAGCCAGCCGAACCCACCTTCGAATTCGGCCTGAGCACTCTTCTCGACGGGCTGGAGGCACGACTCACTGCCGGCCGGCGCTCCTGCCAACGCTCCGGAAAGCCGTAGCATGACGCCCCCACACGCGAGAACCCGTGTCAGTTTCCGAAGTCGTCTGCACGAATGCGCGAAGTGGTCTGCACGCTAGCTGGCAGCCATACGCCGCCCTTGACCTTGACCGGCAGGGGTGCCGGACATCGCGCGCAAGCTGGTCGTTCCCACCGGCAAGACCAAGGGGCGGCACCCTTCCGTCACCAGCGTGATGACATGTGGCTTGGGCCGGGACCGGCGGGCGCTGGCAGGCTCAGGACCTGGATGCGGCCACGGCCGTAAAGGTCGATCAGTGCGTGGCGGCGGTGGACGCGTTCGCGGCGAGCAACGCGATCATCTTGGCGGCCGATGAGGTGGCCGCGGGCACGATCGAGGAGACGCCGGCCACGTCGGACCTGGAACTGGGCGTGGAGGCCTTGGCGGGGCGCTGTCACGGCGGGCGAACCCGTTCCCGGATACGACCGCCCGTCGGTGGAGGGGGCAGTTGCTCGTCGGCCACCGAGACAGGAGAGGCGGCGCAGGCGGAGCGACGCGTCGGACAGCGTCGGCTCGCGCTCCCAGTCGCGCCCGCCTGCTGCGTCGTCGAGCTGGCGCTCGGTGAGCATCCACAGCCTGGTCGGGCCCGGCGTGCTTGCCGATCATCGTGGCGACGCCGTCGGGCAGCCACGTCGCGGCGGCGGGTGAGCGCCGGCAACTGCACCAGTGAGGCCACCAGGTCGCGCCGCGCTCCGGCGTGAGCGGCCTCCCACATTTGGACCAGGTCGGGATCGTCGGCGGGTCGCGGACGACGCGCCGTCCAGGTCGAGGTCCAGGTCGCCGTCGCCGTCGGCGCGGCTGGAGGCGTTCGAATCGCTTCCGTGGATTGTGTTCGCCGCTTGCTGGACATTGGTTCACTACCTTGTGCTACTTTATAGCTGTACTCGGTGCTACCGAGTACCGGGAGATCGAAGAGGACCCACGATGGACGACCTGACGGAGATGCTGAAGGGCACGCTTGAGGGCTGCGTGCTGGAAATCATCGGCAGCGAGGAGACCTACGGGTACGCCATCACGCGTCGGCTGAACGAACTGGGCTTCGCCGACGTCGTCGAGGGGACGGTCTACACCATCTTGCTGCGGCTGGAGAAGAACGGGCTCGTCCAGGTGACGAGACGACCGTCCGGGCAGGGCCCGCCGCGCAAGTTCTATGCGCTCAACGACGCGGGCCGCGAAGAACTCGCGATGTTCTGGGCGAAATGGGAGTACATCACTTCACGGATCGACAAGCTCAAGGAGGGCGGGAGATGAACTTCTGGGAGACCATTACCGGCAGCGATCTCACCAGGGAATGGAAGGCGTTCGAAGCCCGGGCCGAGGCATTGCCGGCCGGCTACCGGGCGGCGTGGGAACAGATCAAGGGCCATCTTTCTCTCCGCGCGGACTTCACCGGTCGAAACCTGATGCCGATTCTCGACAACGCTCTGGGGCTGCTCGAAGAGACGGCGGCCGATGGGCGGAGCATTCATGAGGTGCTGGGTGACGACATCGGGGGCTTCTGCGCGGCGCTGGCCGGCGGAGAAGGGGCTCGAAGCTATCGCGACCGGTGGCGCGAGCAGTTGAACAGGAACGTCGCAAGGAAATTGGATCGGATGGGAGGCTGACGTGGGAATCCAGGACATCATCGAGGGCAAGAAGCAGTGGCGGGCGCACATGGCGCGCATCAAGGCGCTCCCGCCGGACTACCAGATCGTCTACAAGGAGATGCAGAGGTACTTCTTCAAGGTCGGACCGGTCGACTTGGTTGACGGGTCCCTGCTGCCAGGGATCGTCGATTTCTTCGAGGAGGGCGTCGCGGCCGGCAAGGGAGTCCTGGAACTCATCGGTACCGACGTCGCGGCCTTCGCCGACGGCCTGGTCAAGGACTCGCGCACCTTCGCGGACGTCTATCAGGAGTCCATCAGCGGGCAGCCCGGCACGGCCGAGAAGTAACACCCGTCGACCCGGCCTCATACCGCTTGATCAGCGCCGGCGCCCGCATCATCGGCGCACGCACGGTGTGGGCCGACCCGAACTCCAGCACCTCGATGATCTGAATCAAGCCCCTGCGGTGGTGGTTGGCGGAGGAGGCATTGAACGCGCGCTGCTGGTGCTGCCGGCACGAAGATCTCTTGGCCTCTTCTCGTGTGGCAGCGTCTTGTAGCCGCCGGGCGCCGCGGGATAGATGACGTCCTTGACCGTCTCGGTCGGTGCCTCGGCCCGTTCGTCGGCGCGGCCCGTCGATATCTGCCACCCGGCAGCGGAGAGTTCCGCGTCCGCGCAATCGGCGCTTTGCGGGGCCATCGATGAACTGCGGCGGATACCCGAATGGGCGAGGCCACCGGCGACCTGCCGGGTGAACTCGCCCAGCGGCGACATCGTCGTCGAGCGTGCGCACGGCGCGCTCACCGCGAAGACCGCCTCGGGCACCATCCAGGAGAGGTGTTCCTCCACGCCTGCGCCGGAAGCCGCGAGGGCACCGCCGGCCAGGCGCGACGCGAACGCCATGCGAATGCCATGGGCCGGCAGCGTGCGCAACGAGCTGGGCGCCGCCGACGGCCCGGTCGAGATGCGCGCACGCACCAACACCGGTGACATGGTGCTCCCGGTCTCTGCCCGGCGGACTCCGACCACTCCGGCGAACCCACAAGACAACGAAGACAGAGACGAGGAATCATGACCAGTACGAAGTGGACCGGCATGCTGCCGGTGGACGATACGGCGTTGGCCGTCACCGACACCGGCGGTCCCGGCATTCCCGTGCTCTACCTCAATGGCCATACCGCCACGCAGGGGTACTGGCGGCACGTCATCGCCGACCTGGGGGCGGGGTGGCGGCACATCACCTACGACATGCGGGCGCGCGGCAAGTCGAAGCGTTCGGCGGACTATTCCTTCGAGACGAACGTCCGCGATGTCGATACCGTTCTGGTGGCCAGGGCTGTGGAGCGGGCGCTGGTGGTGGGCTGGTCCTATGGGGCGTTCGTCGCGGCGCACTGGGCCAGTCGCAATCCCGCCCGTACCGTGGGTGCGATCCTGGTCGAAGGCGCGCAGCCCTACGACTGGCTGACCGAGGCGATCGAGCAGCGGATCCGCAAGCTGTTCCGGCGGATGAGTCCGCTTCTGCCGCTGCTGCGCCCGACGGGCCTGACCCCGCGGATGAGCGCCGAACAGATCGCCGACAGCAACATCGAGCTCGGCCGGATCGCCCGCGTGCGAGAGCTGGGCCCCGTGCTGGACAACATCACCGTCCCGGCCCGGTACGTGGTCGCGTCAGGGTCGTCCCTCGGAAGCAAGGGTGATGAGCAGGAACGCCTGCGGGCCGCCCTCCCTCAGGTGGTCAAGCGCAACCCGAACATCAAGATCAGCGCGAAGGTGCCCAGCAACCACGGCAACATCCTGAGAAAGGACTTCCGTGCCGTCGCCGACGCGGTCCGCGAGGTCGCCGCCCTCGACCACCGGGGGAACCCTCGCTGAAGACCGGCGATCGAAGACTGACGATCGCTCAGGCGGCGGCCTTCGCCGGAGGAGGGACACACCCTCCCGGCCGGGTGACGGTCATTCCCCCATACAACGCAGCTTGGGAACTGCAGCGAACACGTACTCACGCGAGATAAGGAAGGTCATGACCGACTCTCTCCACACCCTCACCACGTATCCGATCGCGCGTCAGCCGGGCTGTCCCTTCGACCCGCCGGCTGAGCTGATCGAGGCTCGAGAGCACGGCCCGATCAGCCGCTTGCCCTTCGCCGACGGGCATCAGGGCTGGATGGTCACCGGCTTCGATCTGGTCCGGTCGGTGCTGGCCGATGCGCGGTTCAGCTCGCGTAAAGAGCTCATGCGCCATCATCCGCTGATCGACTTCGGCGACATCGAGGTGCCGCCGGCGCCGCCGGGCGAGTTCCTGCTCATGGACGCCCCGCAGCACGGCCGCTACCGCAAGCCGCTGGTGGGCAGATTCACCGTGCGGCGGATGCGGCTGCTCACCGAGCGGGTCGAGCAGGTCACCGCCGAGCACCTGGACGCGATGGAGCAGGCCGGGCCGCCGGCCGAGCTGGTGACCGCATTCGCCAAACCCATCCCCGCCATCATGATCTGCGAGCTGCTCGGCGTGCCGTACGAGGATCGGGGCCGCTTCCAGGACCAGATCGACACCTTCCTCGACAGAGAGAGCAACGAGGAGGACCTCATCGCGGCCTACACCGCCACCCAGACCTACCTGGCCGAACTGGTGGCGGCCAAACGCGCGAACCCCACCGACGACCTGCTCAGCGACCTGACCGACAGCGACCTGAGCGACGAGGAGCTGAGGGGGATGAGCCTGATCCTGCTGGCGGCCGGCCTCGACACCACCGCCAACATGCTCGCCCTGGGCACCTTCGCCCTGCTGCAGAACCCCGAGCAACTGGCCGCGCTGCGCGCCGACCCCACCCTCACCGAACCGGCCGTGGAGGAGCTGATGCGCTACCTGAGCGTCGCCAAGACCTTCTACCGAACGGCGCTGGAGGACGTCGAGCTGGGCGGCCACACCATCAAGGCCGGCACCATGGTGTTCCTGTCCTACAACACCGCCAACCGCGACCCCGAGCGCTTCACCGACCCCCACCTGCTCGACATCCAGCGCCAGGACGGTGGGCATCTGGCCTTCGGCCACGGCGCCCACCAGTGCCTGGGCCAGCAACTGGCCCGCGTCGAGATGCGCGTCGCCCTCCCCGCCCTGCTCAACCGCTTCCCCACGCTACGACTGGCCGTACCCGCCGAACAAGTCGCCCTGCGCCCCGAGACAGCCGACATCTACGGCGTCAAGAGCCTGCCGGTCACCTGGGACGCCTGAGCGCGAACCCATGACGGGCGCGGTCGCCTCCCGCCGCCGTGCCCGCCTGCGGCCCGTTTCCGCCCGTCTTCCCGGTGGCGCCCGAACAAGGGCCTCTCGGTTGCTGAAGCCGTCATCCGTCCGTTCACCTGCATGTCCTAACCGATCCAAAGGAGCACATCATCATGTCCATCACCCTGTCCCACCAGGACAAGATCACCCTGCACACCGCCGCTCACGGCGCCGTCTCGCTGATGGTCGCCGCTGATGCCACCGGCAGGCCTCACCGGGCCGCCACCGACGGCTCCATCGCCCTGGGCTCCGCGACCGGCCTGGTCGGGCACGTGCTCGCCGAAAAGATCAAGGACATCAACCTGGACGGCAAGTCCGTAGCCGAACTCGCCGACCACGTGCTGCCGGCCCTGACGGCGGCCATGAGCCTGCTCAAGCAGCAGGCTCCGGCAGAGGCCGCCAACTTCCGCAGCACGGTCATCGTCGCCATCGAAGCAGCCGCCCGCACCCACCAGGCCCAGCCCCGCCCCACCGTGACCGACATGATCCGCAAGATCACCGCAGCCCTCGACGCCGCCTGACGACAAGCCACACCGCCCAGCCACACCGGGGGCCGTATCCGGCGGCTTCGGCCTCGATGGTCTCGCCAACGCCACCGCTGACAGCATCGTGAGTTGCCCGGCCACCTGCCCGCGCCCCGCGCCAAGCCGCCCGCGCCAGCACCATCGGCCCGCACCATCGACCCTCACCACGACGAGCTTGCCGCCGCCCGTCGGCGCACTTGCCGCCACCTGCGCGTGCTCCGCCGACCGCCGACCGCCGCCGATCCCGCTGAGTCGGCGAGCAGGCCCGCACTGACAAGCACAACACACCCTCCTTGGCGCCCGCGCGATCTTGTGATGGCGCGCCGCAGCGACGCCAAAGGGCGTCATTGCCAGCAGGAGTCCACTCAGGAAAGGGAATTCACATGTCAATCTCGCAACGGCGAGGGTTCCTCGCCGCCGTCACCCTCGCGACCACGCTCGTGCTCGCCGCTGCTCCCGCCGCGTCCGCGACGGCGAAGCCGAAGATCAAAGTCTCCGGTGGGCTCACCCAGCCCGTCTTCTCCTACGCCGACGCCATCCGTGAGCACGTCCGGGTGCAGTCGACGGTGGACAGCGACGGCGATGGCGAGAAGGACCTGGTCCGGGTGGACATCATCCGGCCCAAGGAGTCCGGTTCCGGGCTCAAGGTCCCGGTGATCATGCAGGAGACCCCGTACAACGACAATCCCGGCGTCGGCTTCGAACTTGAGAAGAAGACGTACGACGCGAAGGGGAACGTAACGAAGTTCCCGATGTGGTACGACAATTACTTCGTGCCACGCGGGTACGCGTTCGTGTCCGTCGACATGATCGGCACCAGGCTGTCCGAGGGCTGCCCGATGTCCTACGGTGCCGCGGACGTGCTGGGCGGTAAGGCGGTCGTCGACTGGCTGAACGGCCGGGCCGGCGCCTACGACGACAACGGCGATCCGGTCAAGGCCACCTGGACCACCGGACGCACCGGGATGATCGGCCACTCCTACGAGGGGGCGCTCGGCGTCGGCGTCGCCGGCACCGGCGTGGAAGGGCTGGAGACGATCGTGCCGCTCGCGGCCTACACCAGCGGATACGAGAACGGGCACGCCAACGGCGCCCTCACCTGGTTCAAGGGCGGGGCCAGGTGGCAGTCCGAGCACGTCGACAAGGACCCGGCAGCCAAGTGTGAGGCGGTACGCGAGCGGATGGACGCCGAATCCGGCGACGAGACCGGCAACTACAACGCCTACTGGAACGAGCGCAACTACCGGACCGGGCCGATCTCCAAGGCACGCAACGTCCGCGCCAGTGTCTTCTCGGTGATGGGCATGCAGGACCGCAACGTGGTGGGCAGCCAGTTCTCCGAGTGGTGGGCCAAGCTGCCCCGCACCGTGCAGCGCAAGGCGTGGGTGACCCAGTACGGGCACCTCGACCCGTTCTGGGCCCGCCGCGAGGTGTGGCTGACCACCCTCAACAAGTGGTTCGACCACGAACTGATGGGCGTGGCCAACGACATCATGCGCAAGCCACGCGTCGACGTGCAGCACGGCCCCGGCCGGTGGATCACCCAGGCCGATTGGCCGGCAGCGGCGGCGCGGACCACGACCCTGCGGCCCCAGCAGGACGGCTCCCTGGACCGCACCCCCTCGGCCGGAACCGGCAGCTACCTCGACACCGCCAAGACCGAGATCGCCATGGCCGCCGACCCTGCCACCGCCAACCCCAACCGGCTGGCCTTCCTGACTTCGCCGCTGAAGAACGCGCTGCGACTGTCCGGAACGCCGTCGGTGAGCCTGAAGGTCACGCTGGACAAGCCGACCGCCAACTTGGGCGTCCTGCTCGTCGACTACGGCACCGATACCCGCATCAACTATCGCGAGACCACCACGACGGCCTCGCAAGGCCTCAAGTTCATCGGCGGCGAGGACTGCGTCGGCGAGAGCACGGCCGATGACGACGGCTGCTACTTCAGGGCCGGCGATAATACGGCGAGCTCCGGCTTCAACGTGGTCACCCGCGGAATCCTGGACGCGCAGAACCACAAGTCGCTCAGCCGCCAGGCACCGCTGACGCCGGGTAAGTCGTACCAGATCACCTGGAAGATGCTGCCGCAGGATTATGAGTTCAAGGCGGGGCACCGGCTGGGCTTGGTGCTGACCGGAACCAACGACGACTTCAACCTCGACGAGAGCGGCAACGGCACCGGGACCGACGTGGAACCCGGCACCGGGGCCAAGGTCACCGTCGACCTGGCCGGCACGTCGATTGCGCTGCCGCTGGTCACCGGCACGTCCATCAAGTAACAGCAAGATCGATCTTCACCTACGGTCGCGGCCGCCGTGGCCGCGACCGTAGGCATGGCCGCCCGAGCACGGCACCGTTCCCCATGCCCTCACCGGCGCCGATCGCCCCACCCTGCTCGCCCAGATCGACCAGGCCAACAGCCCAAGATAACGATCGTCCGCGGCGGCGATCTCCAGCGCCGCCGGGAAGTGGCGCGCCGGCCGGTTGCGCCTGGCCGCGGTCGCACCCGCAACCTGGCCGGTTCATCCCCAAGCTGGGGCAATGGCGGAGGCAGGCTCACACCATCTGCACAATGGTCGCCATGGACGAGAACATCGCGAACGAAGCGTGGTGGAGGCGGCAAGCCGCCGCACAAGGGGAATGGTGGAAGAAACGGGCTGCAGCACATCAGGAGGAGACTCTCCGGCAGAACAACCTCATGTACGGCGGCTTGATCGGCATCGGGGTCGTCATGGTGCAGCCGTTCCTGACCCCGGGAGCCGCTTTCCTTGATCTGTCCGCCCAGATCTGCGTGGTCGCTTTCTCCTTGGCCATCCCGCTCTTGTCTGCTCTTATCGTGTTGAACCGGCATGAAACCTATCGTCGGCGCGTGACGAGTTCCGTTCTCGTGCTGGTTGCGCAGCAGGCTGCGCTCGGGCTCGGGTACATCGGGGTGGTCGCCGGTTTCTGGCACATCATGACGATCGCCGGGATCGCGATCCTGGTTGGCACGATCTTGGGTCTGGCCGTGCATTCCGCGGGTTATGTGCGAGTGGAGGAAGAAGACGCCCAAGCCACACCAGGTGCGGAGCAACCACCCCAACTATGAATCCGCTGACGTCCACAGCCGGACTGAGATCGCCCACCGAATCATGACGCAGTCGAGCCCCTCGCCCCAGCCGCGCCATCAAGCCCACCCGACCCTCAACCCACGCCGCCCCACCCCACCGGACCAGCCCGACGGGAGACGATCCCACCAGTATCAGCCCCGCATTTAGGCAGTTCCGGGCCGGGAATCGACGCGGCCGTGGAACGACTGGCCTGATCAGCTGCCGAGTAGATCTTGGATCGCTTGGAGAACGGCGTCGGGACGGCGGAATATGACGGAGACGTGTCCGGCGTCGTCGACAACGCGGTTCTCGCCGTGCGCAACCGATGTGGCCAGCGCGGCGTAGAGCCGCGTCTTGGCTTCGGCCTCCTCGTGGAGGAGCGATGCGGGTATGCCCTGGGTGACCGCTTCTTTGAAGGGGTCGATCGCCGTGGCGGTGAGCACGATCAGCGGGACGTCGGGCATCGGCCCCGCGTTGCGTACCTCGTCATGGAGTTGGTAACGGTTGGCCGCCTCTTGGCCGCCGATCTTCAGCCATTCCGGGCTGACGTGACGTTCGATCAGCGGCTCGCGGATCTCTTCCGGCCAGTCGGCCATCTCCCGGGCGAACAGGGTGCGGTAGAACTGGATGATTTCGTCGGGCACCTCGTCAGGCACCGCCTCGTCGGGGTCCCATGCCTGATATAGCTCGTTCAGTTCCTTGGGCATGTAGGAGTCGTAGTCCTCGTGTTCGGGCTCCACCAGGACCAGCCCCGCCACCTCGTCGGGGAAGCGCTGCGCATAGTGGCGTGCGTAGAGGCCGCCGAGAGAATGACCGACCAGCAGGTAGGGAGCGGGCACGCCGACGACCCGCAGCAGCTCGCGCAGCTCATCAGTGACCTGGGCGCAGGTGCGCGGCAGCTCGGCCCGGTCGCTCCACCCCGTTCCAGCTCGGTCGTAGAGCACGCTCGTGGTGAGTTCAGCGGCCCGCTGCTGCACGATGAAGCCGTCCATCCCGGATGAGCCGGCCCCGGGCAGGAACACCACCGCCGGTCCCCCGCTGCCCGATCGGTGGAGGAACAGTCTCCGATCCCCGACCTGGTAGTGCCGTCCCACTGGCGGCGTTGCCTCGGCCGTTCGACGTTGCATCGCTGGCTCCTTCACTGTCGGCGCCGACTTGGCGGAGACGCGAGTGCGCCTCTCGGTCGCCACCCATCGCCACGCCACCGGCCCTTGCATTCCCAATTTTAGGAACGGTACCAGATATGGGATCGTGGGGCCGTGGACACCCTTGAACTGCTCCTGCACCCGGTGCGGCTGCGTATCGTGCACGCCATGTCCGGCGGTCACACCCGCACCACGTCCGACCTGTGCGCCGGTCTGCCCGACGTCCCCAAGACCACGGTGTACCGGCACGTCGGCCTGCTGGCCGAGGCGGGAGTGCTGGAAGTCGTCGACGAGCAGCGCGTGCACGGCGCCGTCGAGCGCCACTACCGGCTGCGCCGCGAGCATACGGGGATCGACGCCGGCATGGCCGCGTCGATGTCCCTGGACGAGCACCGTCACGGGTTCGCCGCAGCCATGGCCGCCCTGCACGCCGAGTTCAACGCCTACCTCGACCGGGACGGAGCCGACCCGACCGCCGACTCCGTGGGCTACCGGCAGGGCACCATCTGGCTCACCCCGGGCGAGCTCGCCGAGATGATCGGCGAGCTGCGCGACGTCCTAGCCTCCAGGACGGGCAACAAACCCGCGTCCGGCCGCAGCCCTCACCTTCTGAGCATGATCCTGTTCCCGACGGAGGCCGCCGCAGCGCCTGATGCGGGTGCATGAGCGCGCGCAGCACGAACGCGCTTTGTCGATCTACCCCTCGGGCAGGTCCGGGTCGCGATAGACCAGCGGCCGCCGCAACCCGAGCGCCCCGAGCTTGACCACCGGCACCGGATCGGTAGGCACCCGGCCCGCGCCGAGCTCAGCGATCTCGGCCACCCGGCGCAGCGGCGTGACGCGGTGTGCCCGCCAATTCGGAATCGCGAAGCCGGTGCCGCGGACAGGCAGACGCAAAGGGGTGTGCCTGAATCTCTTCATGACCAGAAAAATGAACGGTCGAAAAACTCTGCGGAGCCATGGGGGGTTGTCCGGAACGCTCCTCGCGCCCTTTCTAACGTGCTTGATACCGGACGCCTTCGGCGCGCGCATGCAACCGTCCCCGCAGCACGGGAGCACGACGGGCGTCTGCCCGCGCCCGCATCAGACGGCGAAGCCGGCGACGCGAGCGCCGGACATGATGAACCTGCCCGTAGGCGTAGCCCGCGAGCGCTGCGGCAGCCAGCGCCGCCAGCCTGACGAGGTCGTCGGGCCCGAACGTCAGCTCCCCTTCGGCGTGCACCAGGAAGCCTGTCACAAAGCACCAGGCCATCGCTCCCGTCGCGAGCGCGGCGAGGTAGTGCCTTGCCCAGATCGCGAACAGGCCGACGGCCACCGCCACCAGGATGACGCGTGCCGTGGTCTGGGAGACGGTCATCGCGGCCATCACACAGCCGCCGACCGCGCATACGAATCCGGCCGGAATCAGTACTTCCACAGGACGCCCGCGCATCGACCACCCCTTCCGGCGGGAACGGTTTCATGTAATACGACCTGGCGTACGGAAACGCCATTCCATACGACATCCCTACGCGTTCACTACGGCCACTGACGCGTTATTTACGCGCAATGAGCGCGCGCCAAAGCAATCGCCCGGAGGGTCGGGAACTGGACATAGTGGGAGTCATCGATCCTGGTACGAGGCGTTGGGCGATGTCGCGCTCGTGGCCGCCACGCCGCCCCGCGACGGTGGTGTTCAAGGTCCTCCCGCTTACGCGCGGTGCTGGGGCGGGACACACGGATCCGCCAGCCGGCAGCGTGGGAGGCCCTTCGATCCGGGACCCGCCATGAAGAGGGAGTCGACCGCCTCTACGCCGGACTCGCCGAGAAGAGCTCGGTGATGCGGGACGGCGCGCTGCCACTGGGAATCCTGGCCGCCTATTGCGCGTTGCCCGGCCCGCGCTGGTCTCACCTGCCGGCGCCCTCGGCACCCGCCGTAGGGAAAGCGTAGTTAAAGCGTAAATATCGCAACAATGCCCGCTATTTCCGGTTCTTTGGCGAACAGGACTCCTCATAGCAGCGGGGAGGAGTGGGCGCCATGTCGTGCGCGCGCGCCGGATGCGTCGGCACCATTGAGGATGGTTACTGCGACCTCTGCGGCCTGGCCGCGTCCGACGAGGTCTCTGTCTCGGGGCGTTCCGGGAGCGGCCGGACGGCTTCCAGCCGTACCCGTGGCACCGGTTCGTCCAGGCGCGGGATGCTGGGCGCCGGGCTGGTCGAGGTGCCCGCCGTGCCCTACCGGGATCCGGCCACCGCGGTACTGTCCGATCCGCAGGTAGCTGAGCACCGGCGGTTCTGCGGCACCTGCGGCGAGCCGGTCGGCCGTGCCAGGAACGGGGCGCCGGGGCGTACCGAAGGGTTCTGCAGCAAGTGCCGCGCCCGCTACTCCTTCACCCCCAAGCTGGTCGCGGGAGACCTGGTCGGTGGGCAGTACGAGGTGCTCGGCTGCCTGGCGCACGGTGGGCTCGGCTGGATCTACCTGGCCCGCGACAAGAACGTCAGCGACCGCTGGGTGGTGCTCAAGGGCCTGCTCGACACCGGCGACGCCGATGCCATGGCCGCCGCGCTGGCCGAGCGCCGTTTCCTCGCCGCCGTCGAGCACCCCAACGTCATCAAGATCTACAACTTCGTCCAGCACGCCACCGGCGGCTACATCGTCATGGAGTACGTCGGCGGCCAGTCGCTCAGACAGCTGCGGGAGGCCGGTCCGCTGTCGTTGCCGCAGGTCATCGCGTACGGGCTGGAGATCATACGTGCGCTGGGCTACCTGCACGACCAGGGGCTGATCTACTGCGACCTGAAGCCGGACAACGTGCTGCAGAGCGAGGAACAACTCAAGCTCCCCGGCGACTGGAAGTGATCACCATCACCGATGCTGGCTACCTGGCGCAGATCCACGACACCGCCGAGCTGGCCCGATCGTCGAAGGCGCCTGACACGGTGGTCGATCACGTCACGGTCCAGCTCACCAAGCTGCTCCACCTTCGTGGGTGCCGCTTCGAGTACGGGACCCTGATCGGTCACCCGCCGCGTCTTGAGCAGGACGGCACCGTGCTCTGGGGCCGCAAACGCTGGGACGTCGATCGGCTCGGCCTGCCCGATGAGGAGGTTGAGCTGCGCGCGTTCGGCAATGGCCGCTTCTACGGACGCTTCATGCTCGCCCCCACACCTGGGACCATCCCGCCCCTGCAAGCCCGCCTGGTCGCGGTGACCCTCGCCGACCAGGTGGGCGCCGCGCTCGATACCGCGTCGATGTAGGGCGGGGCGGGGCGAAGCGTCAAGACCGCGAGGGGGTGCGTCGGGTTCGCGTAGGCGTTCCGTCAGAACGTACGCGCTCCAAGCCGCCGCGCGCGAGGCTGGAAAGATCACAAGCGCGAACGAAAGCGACTCATGCCCATCAATCCCCATCCATGGATGGGGATTGATGCTCCGGCCGGCCCGCACGAGGTAGAGATAGAACGGTCCCGGCTCCGGGAGATCAGGTCCCGCCTGCCCGAGGCCGTCAGGCCGCTCGACAACGTGCTGCCGAGCCTGGTCGCGCTCACGGTGGCGGAGTCCGCTTTCACGTCGTTCACCTACTCGCTGGCGCTGGCGTACAACGAGGTCGAGGCGTTCATTATGACGGAGGTGCGCCGGCGGGTGGAGGACACCGTCCGGATCCAGGACGGCATGACCGCCTCCATCACGACCTGGCAGGACGCGGAGCACGCCAGTTCGGTGACATGGAGATGAATGTCGGCGAGCTAGCCCGGCGGAGCCTGGAACTGGGCACGGGCGCGGCGCTGACGCTGTCGGTGCTGGGTGTCCCGGCGGGATGGCCGTTCGTCGGGAAGATGTACGTCCACCAGTACCATCCGCAGGCGTTCTTCGACGGGGCGGAAACCTGGCTGGCGGTGCACGACGACGTGGTGGCGGCCCGGCTGAACGTCGAGGCTCTCGTCGACGAGGTGGCCGTGACGAGCTGGCGCAGCGAGGACGACCGCGCCTTCCAGCGCCGCATGGACGCCTACCTGGCCGACCTGCGCGGTATCGAGATCCGTGCCGTGGTCACGGCCATCGTCCTGTACACGGCCGGGGCGGCGCTGGTGGCGATGGTGCTGTTCCAGTTCCTGGTCGCGGTGGCCCTGGCCGCGGTGGCGCTGTGGGTGCTGACCGCGGCCGTCACGCCGCTCAGCCTCGCAGGGGCCAGGCTTCTGGCCAGGCAGTGCCTGGTCAAGCTGTTCGAGGGCTATCAGGCGGTGGAGTCGCTGCTGCACAGGTTGCTGCACGGGTGTGCCGCCGCGCTGAGCGCGACCGTGGTCGTGGACGTGGGCGTCGAGGCCGCCCGCGGCGACTACAGCGGCTTGAACGACGTGGCCGCGGCGACCTTCGCCCAGGGGCCCATGCTGGTCTGGGGCATGGCGAACCGGATCGAACGCGACCTGACCGCCCACGGCCTCGGCGGCCGCCATCCGGGCAGCGGCCTGTGGTCGAGCTCGCGGGCGGGTGCGCCCCTGCCGAACGGCCTGCCTCAGCTGGCGGGCGGCAAAGCGGTCAACGACATCATGACCGGCAGCCAGACGATCACCGGGCGGTACGTGCCGGTGCAGGCCGCCGACGGCTCCTACACCTTCCCCTGGGAGTGACCATGGACTTCAAGGACGAGCTCGGCCTGGACCCCGAGCAGCTCGCGGCCGACGCCGACCACCTGTTCGACCAGATGCGGCGCCTGCACGGCGGCACCGAAGCCACCGCGCGGGCCGAGTCCGGAAACGGCTGGGTGAGCGTCGAGTACGGTAGCACCTCAGGTGTTCAAGGGCTGCGCCTCGACCCTCGGGCCATGCGCATGGACTCGGCGCAGCTCGCCGAGACCATCCTCGAGCTGATCCACCAGGCCAAAGAACAGGCCGAAGCCGAGGAACGCGAGAGAGCCGAAGCCATCCTGGCCAACGGGCTCCTCACCGACCGGGGACTTGTCGCCGAGCAGCTCCGCCATGCCACTGGCACCCTCCAGGAGAACCTGGAGCGCGCCAGTGCGACCATCGACCGGGTACGTGCCCTGCTGCGACCGTGATGGGCCAAAGGGTGAGGGCACGCGGTTGGTCGCCACTCGCCCTCACTATCCACTCTCCGATGGGTGTCAGGAGACGCGGAAGCGCATCCGGCACACCACCGCGTCGGTACGGCGGCGCAGCGCCCTGGCCAGCACGGCGCCGCGCTGGTTCTGCAGCATCCGCTGCCAGGCGTGCTCGGGCTCGACCTCGGCGATGAGCACGAACACGTGCGGCTCGGGCACCTGGGCGAGGTAGTCGAGCAGCGGCTGGTCCAGGCGCCGGTGAGCGTCGAAGAGCTGTACCAGCTCCACGCCCGGATGCCAGCGGTCCCAGTCCTCGGCGAACGCCCGCGCCTGCCGTTCGTCCTCGGGATGGGTGATGTTGACGGCCACCACCCGATCGCCCAGCGACAGTGCCGCGGCCAGCGCGTCGCGGGTCAGCCGGGTGACGGCGTGGACGGGCACCACTACGAGCGAGCGGCGCGGCCGGGGCGGAGCGGGAGTCTTGCCGAGTTCGAGCCGCGTGCCGATCCGCTGGTAGGAGCGGTTGACCCATTCCATACCCGCCACCATGAGCGGCAGCGCCACCACGATCAGCCAGCCGCCCTCGGCGAACTTCGACAGCGTCACCACGATGGCGGCGACGAAGGTGAGCAGCGCGCCGAAGCCGTTGAGCAGGGCCCGCCACCGCCACCCGGCGGGCCGGTCGATCACCCAGTGCCGGACCATGCCCGCCTGCGACAGGGTGAACCCGACGAACACCCCGATCGCGAACAGCGGCACCAGCACGTTCATCTCGCCACCGGCCACGACCAGCAGCAGGGCGCTGGTGACGGCCAGGAAGGCGATGCCGTAGCGGTGCACCTGCCGGTCGGCGCGCAGCGCGAAGAAGTGCGGCAGGTTGTTGTCGCCGGCCAGCAACTGGGCCAGCACCGGCAGCCCGCCGAAGGAGGTGTTGGCGGCCAGCGCCAGCAGCACCACAGTGGAGAACTGCACCAGGTAGAACAGCGGCCCATCCCCCAGCGAAGCCTGCGTGACCTGCGCGAGCACGGTCACCCCGTCGGCGGGTGCGATGGCGAACTTCTCGATCAACACGGCGATGCCCAGCAACATGACCGCCAGCAGCGCACCCAGGGCGACCTCGGCGCGCTGCGCCCGCCGTACCCGGGGCTGCTTGAACGACGGGACGGCGTTGGCGATCGCCTCCACGCCCGTCAGCGAGGCGCAGCCGTTGGCGAACGCCTTGAGCAGCAGCAGGACGCCGACCGTCTGCAGGCTGCTCACCTGGTGGGAGACGTCGACGGCGGGCTCGCTCCTGACCAGCCCGGCGACGATGACCAGCAGGATCGCGCCGACGTAGATCGCGGTCGGCGCGATGAACGCGCGGGCGCTGTGCGCGATGCCTTTGAGGTTGATCGCGGTCACCAGCGCCAGCACGGCCAGGCAGATCCACACCGTGTACGGCAGCAGCTCGGGAAAGGCCGAGGTGAGCGCGGCGACCCCGGCGGCCACCGACACCGCCACGTTGAGCACGTAGTCGATGATCAGCGAGGCGCCGGCGACCAGGCCGGCCCGGCGGCCCAGGTAGGTCTTGGCCACGCCGTACGCGCCGCCGCCTTGCGGGAAGGCCGCGATGACCTGCCGGTAGGAGAGCGTCAGCACCGCCAGCAGGGCCGCGATGGTCAGCGTGACGGGGATGGTGAAGCCCAGCCCGGCACCGCCCGCGAGGGCCAGGACCAGCACGATCGCCTCGGGCCCGTACGCCACCGACGCCATCGCGTCCAGCGACAGCGCGGCCAAGCCGCCCACCACGGACAGCCGGTACCGATCACCGGTATCGGCGGGCTCCTTGACAGGAGGGGAAGTTTTCACACCAGACATTGCAGAATGCTCCTGAATGGGGGATTTCATCCTCATGGTGGCCCCGCCAGCGACCGCGCATGCCTGTCCCTACGCATCCCTGACGCCAAGAGCGCAAATAACTACGCGAAAAGTACGACAGCCAATTCCGTGGTGTCTCGGCAGCACATTCGCATCATCCGGGTCTCCCCGTCCCCTGCAGGACACAGAGTCTCGCGATCGCGCAGGCCGCGAGCAACCGTGCTCGTCCTGAAGGACCGCGGGTGCGGGGTCATGGTTTGAAGCGGTAGCCCATGCCGGGTTCGGTGATCAGGTGGGCGGGGTGGGCCGGGTCGCGTTCGAGTTTGCGGCGGATCTGGGCCATGTACTGGCGCAGGTAGTGGGTCTCCTTGACGAAGCGGGCGCCCCACACCTCGGTGAGAATGTGCCGCTGGCTGATCAGCTTGCCGGGGTGGCGGAGCAGCATTTCCAGGATGTGCCACTCGGTCGGGGTGAGGCGCACATTGCCGGAGATCGTCTTGTTGGTCAGGTCGATCACGTGGTCGCCGAGCTGGATGCGGGCCAGCTCGGCCTCCTGGAAGGAGGTGCGGCGGGTGACGGCGCGTACGCGGGCCAGCAGCTCGTCGATGCCGAACGGCTTGGTCACATAGTCGTCCGCGCCGGCGTCCAGCGCCTCGATCTTGTCCTGGTTGCCGGCTCTGCCGGACAGCACGATGATCGGGATGCTGGTCCAGCCGCGCAGGCCGTGGATGACGTCCACCCCGTCCAGATCCGGGAGTCCCAGATCGAGGATGACCAGGTCCGGCGAGCTGTCGACGGCCGCGCGCAGGGCCGCGGCGCCGTCTCCGGCCACGTCCACGTCGTAGTGGCGGGCAGCCAGGTTGATCCGGAGCGCGCGCAGGATCTGCGGTTCGTCGTCGACGACGAGGATGCGGGTCATGCCGGCACCGCCCTGCTGGAAATGGGCAGTGTGAGGGTCATGGTGAGACCTCCCCCTGGTGTCTCCTCGGGTACGAGGGTGCCGCCCATCGCCTCGGTCAGGCCGCGTGAGAGGGCCAGGCCGAGTCCGACGCCGGAGTGGTTGTCGCGGTCGCCGAGCCGCTGGAACGGCTGGAAGACACGGTCGTGCGCATCGGGCGGGATGCCCGGGCCGCGGTCCATCACGCGGATCTCCACGTGGTCGCCGTACCAGCTCGCGGTGATCAGTACCGTCTTGTCCGGCGGGCTGTAGCGGACCGCGTTGGACATGAGGTTGACCAGCACCCGCTCCAGTAGAGCCGGGTCGGCGAGAATCTCGGGCAGCTCAATGGAGATGTCGCCCTCGATCCGGTCGCGCAACGGGCCGAGGTCGTCGATGGCACGCGGCACGATCTCCTCCAGGGCCAGCGGTTGCGGGGTCACGCCGAGCACCCCGGCCTGCAGACGGCTCATGTCGAGCAGGTTCGCCACCAGGCGGTCCAGCTTGTCCAGCGACTCCTCGGCGGTGGCGAACAGCTCGGCGCGGTCCTGCTCTGACCAGGCGACGTCGGTGTTGTGCAGGCTCTCCACTGCGGCCTTGGCCGAGGCCAGCGGTGTGCGCAGGTCATGGCTGACGGCGGCGAGCAGCGCGGTGCGCATCCTGTCGGCCTCGGCCAGCGGGCGGGCCTGTTCGGCCTCGTGCTGGAGGCGTTCCTGCCGCAGCGCTACGGCGACCTCGGCGGCGAACGCCTCCAGCACGGTGCGGTCGGCGGCGTCCAGGGGCCCACCCTGCGCGGCCAGGACCATGTCGTCGTCGATGACCACGTCGGTGTCGGCCTGGCCAGGGTAGGTGGATGGGGTGCCGCCGGAGGTGGCCGCGATCCACCACGCGTCCGGGTCCGACTGGTGGTCGGGTGTGCGGGCGGCCTCCGGCCGTCGTTCCAGCAGGGTGACGGAGGTCAGGCCGAACGTCTCGCGCATCCGCTCCAGCAGGGACGGCACGGCGGCCTGACCGCGCAGGACGTGCCCGGCCAGGGTGGACAGCAGTTCGGCGTCCGCGCTGGCGCGAGCGGCTTGCCTGGTGCGGCGGGCGGCGATGTCCACGATGGTGCTGACCGCGGCGGCGACCAGGACGAACACGACCAGGGCGAAGAGGTTCTCCGGGTCGCTGATGGTGAATTCGCCGATCGGCGGCGTGAAGAACCAGTTGAGCAGCAGCGATCCACCGACGGCCGCGGTGATGGCCGGCCACATGCCGCCGGCCAGCGCCACCCCGACGGTCAGGCAGAGGAAGAACAGAATCTCGCTGGGCAGCGACAGCATGTCCCTGAACGGCGACAGCGCGGCCGTCAGCGCGGGCATCCCGGCCACGGCCATCACCCAGCCGCTCAGCCGGCGCGTACGGGTCAGCGCGGCGTGCGAGCGGGCCGGCGGCCGGCGACCCTTCTTGGCCTCATCGTGGGTGATCATGTGGACGTCGATGGAGCCCGATCGGGCGGTGGTCTCCACCCCGACGCCGCGGGAGAAGAGCTGGGCGAACCTGCCGCGCCGGGACGCGCCGAGGACGAGCTGGGTGGCGTTGACGCCGCGGGCGAAGTCGAGCAGTGCCCGCGGGATGTCGTCGCCGACGACCTGGTGGTAAGTGCCGCCCAGGTCCTCGACCAGCGACCTTTGGCGGGCCAGGCTGGCCGGATCGGCTCCGGCCAGCCCGTCGGCGCTGGTCACATGGACGGCCAGCAGGTCGGCGCCCTTGGTGCGGGCGGCGATGCGGGCCGCCCGCCGTACCAGCGTGTCGCCTTCCGGGCCGCCGGTCAGGGCGACCACGACGCGCTCGCGTGCCTCCCACGTGCTGGCGATGCCATGCTCGGCGCGGTAGCGATCGAGCTGGTCATCGACTTTTCCCGCGACCCAGAGCAGGGCCAGCTCGCGTAGCGCGGTGAGGTTGCCGACGCGGAAGTAGTTCGACAGGGCCGCGTCGACCTTCTCGGGGGCGTAGACGTTGCCGTGCGCCATCCGGCGGCGCAGCGCCTCTGGCGACATGTCGACCAGCTCGATCTGGTCGGCCCGCCGTACCACCTCGTCGGGGACGGTCTCGCGCTGCGGGACGCCGGTGATCTCCTGGACCACGTCGTTGACCGACTCCAGGTGCTGGATGTTGACCGTGGAGATGACGTCGATCCCGGCGTCCAGGAGGTCGTCGATGTCCTGCCAGCGCTTGACGTTGCGCGAGCCGGGCACGTTGGTGTGCGCCAGCTCGTCGATCAGCGCCACCTTCGGCGCGCGATCGATCACCGCCTCGGTGTCCAACTCGGTGAACGTCGCGCCCCTGTGCGTCATGGTCTTGCGCGGGATCACCTCCATGTCCTCCAGCAGGGTGGCCGTGCGGGCGCGGCCGTGGGTCTCGACGAAACCCACGACCACGTCCCGGCCGCGTTCCAGCCCCCTGCGGCCCTCGCAGAGCATCGCGTACGTCTTGCCGACCCCGGGGGCCGCCCCGAGGTAGACCCGCAGCCGCCCCCTCATGTCACGCCTTGTCCAAGGCCAGGTTGAGTTCGAGTACGTTCACCGCGGGCTCGCCCATGAAGCCGAGCGTCCGGCCGGTCGTGTTCTCGTCGATCAACGCCTTTACCTGGTCGAGGGCGAGGCCGCGCGCCATGGCCACGCGAGGTGCCTGCAGCTCGGCGTAGGCGAGCGAGATGTGCGGGTCGAGCCCGGAGCCGCTGGCCGTCACCGCGTCGGCCGGTACGGCGGGGGTTCCCGTGTTTCCCCTGACCGGGACGGTTCGGCCTGCGGCGTAGTCCTCGCCGGGCTTGCCGCATTCCACCTTCAGCCCCTGGTAGGTGGCCACGAACGGAGCTGCCGGGCAGGCCTGGTTGACGCTGACGGCATGGTCGGGGAAGACCTTCAGGACCGCGCCGACGCCTTCAGGGGTGCAGTACGGGCGGGCGCCGCTGACGCCGTCCAACTCACCGACCGCCTTGGAGCGGGCGCAGACCTGGGTGAGCAGCGACTGCTTGCCCTCGTCCGGGTTGCCCTCCTCGTCCTTTGCGCCGGGCACCGGCAGCGTGTCCACGATGTCCTCGGGGCCCAGGTTGCTGGCGCTGGTCGAGGTCGGGTCATAGCCGTCACCGGCTGCCGACGGACGGGACTGGAAGTACTTCTTGACCGGGTTGCCGTCTTTGTCGGTGAAGTTCTGGCCGATGATCGCGCTGCCCACGTCCTTGCCGCCGACCTGGACGATCGAGCCGTTGGCCTTGCCGTTGAACAGCGCCTGGGCGACGCCGGTGGTGACCAGCGGATAGATCACGCCGAGCAGAACGGTCAGGACGACGACCGCCCGGATCGCGGCGAGGTGCTGGCGCAGCCAGCTAGGTAGACGTTCCATTACGACATCCCCGGAAGGAACTGGATGAACAGGTCAATGATCTTGATGCCGATGAACGGCGCGATGATGCCGCCCAGGCCGTAGATGTACAGGTTGCGCGACAGCAGCTTGGAGGCACTGGACGGCCGGTAGCGCACCCCTCGCAGCGCGAGCGGGATCAGCGCGATGATGACGATCGCGTTGAACACGACCGCTGACAGGACGGCCGACTGAGGACTGGCCAGGCGCATGATGTTGAGCGCGTCCAGCCCCGGATAGACCGCCGCGAACATCGCCGGGATGATCGCGAAGTACTTGGCGATGTCGTTGGCGATCGAGAACGTCGTCAGCGCACCGCGCGTGATGAGCAGTTGCTTGCCGATCTCGACGATCTCGATGAGCTTGGTCGGGTTGGAATCGAGGTCGACCATGTTCCCGGCCTCCTTGGCGGCCGAGGTGCCGGTGTTCATCGCCACCCCGACGTCCGACTGCGCCAGGGCAGGAGCGTCGTTGGTGCCGTCCCCGGTCATCGCGACCAGCCGGCCGCCCTCCTGCTCCTTCCTGATCAGCGCCAGCTTGTCCTCGGGCGTGGCCTCGGCCAGGAAGTCGTCCACCCCCGCCTCATCCGCGATGGCCTTGGCGGTCAGCGGGTTGTCACCGGTGATCATCACGGTCCGGATGCCCATCCGGCGCATCTCGTCGAACCGCTCCCGCATGCCCTGCTTGACCACGTCCTTGAGATGGATCACCCCCAGCACCCGGCCCTTCTCGGCCACCACCAGCGGCGTGCCGCCGGAACCCGAGATGCCGTCCACGAGGTGACCGACCTCGTCAGTGGGGTGCCCGCCCTGGTCGCGCACCCACTTCATCACCGCGGTCGCAGCCCCCTTACGCACTTCCCGGCCATCCAGGTTCACCCCGGACATGCGGGTCTGCGCGGTGAACGGTACCCAAGTGGCGTGCGCCAGCTCGCCCGGCTGGCGTTCGCGCAGGCCGTAGCGCTCCTTGGCGAACACCACGATCGAACGGCCCTCGGGCGTCTCATCGGCCAGGCTGGACAGCTGCGCCGCCTCGGCCAGCTCCTCCTCACTGACCCCTGGCACGGGCATGAACTCCGACGCCTGCCGGTTGCCCAGCGTGATCGTGCCGGTCTTGTCCAGCAGCAGCGTGGACACATCCCCGGCGGCCTCGACCGCGCGCCCCGACATCGCCAGCACGTTGCGCTGGACGAGCCGGTCCATCCCGGCGATGCCGATCGCCGACAGCAGCGCCCCGATCGTCGTCGGGATCAGGCACACCAGCAGCGACACCAGCACCACCCCGGTGACACCGTTCGCGTTCAGAGCGAGCGAGTCGGGCACGCCCGGGTTGATCAGCTTGGAGTAGATGGCCAGCGGCTGCATGGTGGCGGTGGCGACCAGGAAGATGATCGTCAGGGCGGCCAGCAGGATGTTCAGCGCGATCTCGTTGGGGGTCTTCTGCCGGTTCGCGCCCTCCACGAGAGCGATCATCCGGTCGATGAAGCTCTCGCCGGGCTTCTGGGTGATCTCGACGACGATCCGGTCCGACAGCACCTTGGTGCCGCCCGTGACCGCGGACCGGTCGCCGCCCGACTCGCGGATGACGGGCGCGGACTCGCCGGTGATGGCCGATTCGTCCACCGACGCGATGCCCTCGACCACGTCGCCGTCGCCCGGGATGATCTCCCCGGCCTCGACGACCACGAAGTCGCCCTGCTTGAGCTCAGGGGCGCCGACGACGTCCCACTCCGCGGAGGTGCGGCCCTTGAGGCGGCGGGCCGTGGTGTCCCGCTTGGCCGCGCGCAAGGTGGCGGCCTGCGCCTTGCCTCGGCCCTCGGCGACGGCCTCGGCCAGGTTGGCGAAGACGACGGTCAGCCACAGCCACACCACGATGGCCCAGGCGAAGAACGACGGATCCAGCACGGCCAGGACGGTGGTGAACACCGCGCCGATCTCGACGATGAACATCACCGGGTTGCGCCACAGCGTGGTCGGGTTGAGCTTCTTCGCCGCGTCCGGCAGCGAGGTCAGGAGCTGCTTGGGGTCGAGCAGGCCGCCGCCGACCCGGCCGTTCCGCTTCGGTGTGGGAGCCTTGCCCGGCGCTTCGAGCACTGGGGTTGACATCTACGAGAGTCCTTCTGCGATGGGGCCGAGCGCGAGCGCCGGGAGGAAGGTGAGGGCGACCAGGATGATCGTCACGCCGACGACCATGCCGACGAACTGCGGCCGATGTGTCGGCAGCGTCCCCGCGCCTGCGGGTACGGGCGCCTGCTGGGCGAGCGACCCGGCCAGCGCCAGCGCCAGCACGATGGGCAGGAACCTGCCGAACACCATGCACAAACCGAGCGCCACGTCGTACCACGGCGTGTTGACCGTGATGCCGGCGAACGCCGAGCCATTGTTGTTGGAGGCGCTGGTGAAGGCGTACAGGACCTCGGACAAGCCGTGCGGCCCCGAGTTGAGCATGCTCGCCCGCTGCTCCGCCGAACCCATCGCGAACGCCGTGCCGATCAGCACGAGGACCGGGGTGACCAGGAAGTACAGCGACGCGAGCTTGATCTCGCGGGAGCCGATCTTCTTGCCCAGGTACTCGGGCGTGCGGCCGACCATCAGACCCGCCACGAACACCGTGATCACGGCCAGGATCAGCATGCCGTACAGGCCCGAGCCGACACCGCCGGGCGCGACCTCCCCGAGCATCATGTTGAACATCGTCATCATGCCGCCGAACGGCGTGAACGAGTCGTGGAAGGAGTTCACGGCACCGGTGCTCGTGAGCGTGGTGGCGGCGGCGAAGGTGGCCGAGTTCGAGATGCCGATGCGGACCTCCTTGCCCTCCATCGCCGCGCCGACGGCCTGCGGCACGGTGGCGTTGCCACCCAGCTCGAACACGTTGGTGAGCAGAACGCTGGCCAGCGCGATGATGCCCATCACGGCGAGAATGGCGTAGCCCTGCTTGACCTGGCCGACGAGCTTGCCGAAGGTACGCGGCAGCGCGAACGGGATCAGCAGGAGGAGGAAGATCTCCAGCCAGTTGGTCCAGTTGGTGGCGTTCTCGAACGGGTGGGCGGAGTTGGCGTTGTAGAAACCGCCGCCGTTGGTGCCCAGCTCCTTGATGACCTCCTGCGAGGCGACCGGACCGCCGGTGATCCCTTGGGCGCCGCCGGTCAGCGTGGTGACCTCGTGCAGGCCGGAGAAGTTCTGGATCAGCCCGCCGGCCACCAGCACCAGCGCGCCGACGAACGCGATGGGCAGCAGGATGCGGAGCGAGCCGCGTACCAGGTCCACCCAGAAGTTGCCGATCGTGTCGGCCTTGCGGCGGGCGAAGCCGCGCACCAGTGCGATCGCCACCGCCATGCCCACGGCCGCGGACACGAAGTTCTGCACCGCCAGGGCCGACATCTGGGTCAGGTAGCCCATCGTGGACTCGCCCGAGTACGCCTGCCAGTTGGTGTTGGTGACGAAACTGACCGCGGTGTTCCAGGCGATGTGGTCGGTGACCGGCTTCATGCCCAGGCTCAGCGGCAGCTTGTCCTGCAACCGCTGCATCCCGTACACGACCAGGATCGAGATCACCGAGAAGGCCAGCAGGCTGCGCGCGTACACGCCCCAGCTCTGCTCGGCGTCGGCACGCACGCCGAGCAGCCGGTAGATGCCCCGCTCGACGACGTTGTGCTTGGTGCTCGTGTAGACCCGGTACATGTAGTCACCCAAGGGCTTGTGCACCAAGGCCAGCACGACGATCAGGGAGACGATGAAGATCATCCCCGCAGCTGTCGCGCTCATCAGAAACGCTCCGGGAACAGCAGCGCCATGACCATAAAGATCACCAGAGCCACGACCACCACGAGACCAGTGGCGTTGATCGCGCTCACAGGCGCTCCACCGCCTTCACGACGAACCCGAAGACCACGAAGATCGCGATCGTCAGGGCGACGAAGATGACGTCTGCCATCCCCACTCCTCAGTCCGGAACACATTGCCTACCGCCCGAGATGAGCGGTTCATGACCAAGGAAAACCCGGAAAAAAGCCCGTTTTGCCGTTCTTGACGGCATCCATACGGCTGTGGCGCGATTCTTGACGCGATTCGTACGCGGCACGCCGCCAGGAAAGCGCGGCAGATTGGTTGCGCCGGCGTCGCGGCCCAGAGGAAGGCACTGCGGGTCGGCAAGTGCGACGACTCGAGGTGACGCCGTGCAGAGCATGCAGGTGCGTCAGCCGACGTGGACGTGGGGTCTGCGTTCCGGGTCGGGCTCGGCCTTGCGGAGGACCTCACGGGTCAGCGGCGGAACGTCGCCGCCACCGAAGACGAGATAGCGCAGCATCGCCACGATCGGGTTGCCCTCCGCCCAGTGGAAGTAGATGTGCGGGGCCCTGCCGGTGCGATCGCGCAGGTGGAGCAGGAGCGCGGCCAGCGAGTTGGGCACGGCCGAGCTGTCGATGGTCAGGATCTTGTGGCCGTACCGCTCCTCACCCTTGACGCGCAGCTCGGTCTCGAACTCCGAGGCGTCGGGCACCTTCACCTCGACGAACATGACCGGCTCGGCGCTGCGCAGCCGGTGATTGATCCACTGCTCTCGCAGCTTGTCGTTGTACTCGTTCTGGTCGCGCTGGTGCGGCTCGTTCGCGATCAGGTGGATGTCGCCGCTCGCCTGGTTGACGAACTCCTCGGCCAGCGGGTCCAGGTGCACCTCGGTAACCCGCAGCTCGGTCGAGCGGGTGGCCCGCGAGATCAGCGAGGTGACGATGATGGCCGCGATGAAGAACGAGGCGATCTTCACGCCGTCCGGCCGCTCGATCACATTGTCCACCAGCGTGTAGGCCAGCACCGCCGTGATCACGGCGAACCCCGCCGTCGCCTTGTGCTGGCGCTTCTTGCGGGCCGACAGTGTCACCGCCACGGCCGCCGACAGCATGAGTACCAGGACGCCGGTGGCGTACGCGCCGGCCTGGGCCTCGACGTCGGCGTCGAAGATGATCGTGATGGCGAACGCGATCACCGAGAAGACCAGCACCAGCGGCCGGACCGCGCCCGTCCACTCCGGCGCCATCCCGTACCGGGGCAGGTAACGCGGCACCAGGTTGATCAGCCCGGCCATCGCCGAGGCCCCGGCAAACCAGAGGATCGCGATCGTGGACACGTCGTACGCGGTGCCGAACCAGTCACCCAGATAACCGTGCGCCAGGTAAGCCAGCGCCCGCCCGCTCGCCTTGCCCCCCTCCTCGAACTCCTGATGCGGGATGAGCACCGTGGTCACGAAGCTGGAGAAGATCAGAAACACGCTCATGATCAACGCTGCCACGGTCAGCAGCCGTCTGGTGCCCTTGATCCGCTGCGGGAGGTCGCCCTTGACCACCGGCATCACCGCGACACCGGTCTCGAAGCCAGACATGCCCAGCGCCAACTTCGGCATCACCAGCAACGACAGGCCAATCATGGCCAGCGGGCTGCTGAAGTCCAGGCTCAGCGCGCGCTGCCAGTCCACCACCACCTGCGGCGCCTGGACGACGTGCACGATGGCGGTGGCGACCACGATCGCGTTCAAGGCCAGATAGACGAAGACGAGCAGCACAGCGATGCCGATCGCCTCGCTGAAGCCCATCAGGAACACCCCGCCGAGCGCCGCCAGCAGCACCAGCGTCACGATCACCCGCTGGCCGTGCAGGAAATCGGGCACGAACGGGTTCTCCAGGATGTGCGCGGTGGCGTCGGCCGCCGACAGCGTCATCGTGATCACGAAGTCGGTGGCCGCGAACCCAAGCAGGGCCAGCACGAACAGCTTGCCCCACCACTGCGGCGCGAGCTTCTCCAGCATCGCGATCGAGCCCTGCCCGTACGGGCTCTCGGCGGCCACCCGCCGGTAGACCGGCAGCGCGCCCAGCAACGTCAGGGCCACCAGGAACAGCGTGGCCAGCGGCGACAGCAACCCGGCCGCCAGCGCGGCGATGCCCGGCTGATAGCCCAGCGTGGAGAAGTAGTCCACACCCGTGAGGCACATCACCCGCCACCACGGATGCTTCACATGGGGACCATGCTCGATCTGCTTGCGGTCGGTCTGCAGGCCTTGGAGCAGCCAAGAACGCAGAGTCCCTTCCGTAGCGGCCGGCCGTTTCGCCAGCACCATCCCGGTCACCCCTCCGTCAAGACCGCATAAATACGCATTGCACCCTACTGACGGCCAAGGGCTTCCTGACCTGGTCAGGGCGTCAAGAAAACGTATGAATGCGTCTCGACGGGCGTCAGCGCGGCCGGGCGACTCCTACGACATGGTCGAAGCCACGAAAGGCGAACCGTCAGAATCCTCGACTCCGAACCCTGCCTACTCCATCTCCGCCAGGATGTCGCGAGCAGGATGGCAGCCACCGGCGGCGTGCGGGCCATCGGCTCGTCTCCGTTCTACCTGCTCCGGCGCACCATCGGCCGACACATCGCCGACCTTGTTCTGACGGTCGCGACCGCAGACCTCGTCAGGACGCTGACCGCGGTCACCTCGCTGAGCTTCCTCGGCATCGGACTACCCCCGCCCGACACCGACTGGGGCGGCATGGTGAGCGAGTAGGTTTTAAGCCGGTAAGAAACGTGTCAGTGCGCCATGGAAAGCGCTGTTTGTCCGAACGGGGGTGAAAGACCACCGTCGCTCTGCCGTCGTAGCGGTGAGGTGAAGCAGGAGGCAGCCTGATCCGGGGATCACCGGGGAGGGCGGGAGCAGCCTCGACGAAGTCGGGTCGGTCCAGCACTGCCGGATGGGCCGGGCCCGGTGAGCGAGACGGGAAGGTATACGCGAGGAACCGGTGTCTTACGCCTCTTGAATTCTTGCCAGCTCGAACTCGGTGGATGTGGGCTGGTCAGCGGTGCGTACCCGCCTCCCATCGCGGGCGGGGAACTCCTGGTCGGGTATTGGCAGCCTGGGCTGGGAGGCCACGGTGAAGGACTACGGCGTAGCCGTGGCGAGGCCGCAGGGGTAGAGCCGGGTGCCTAACCCGTCGATCGGACAGCAGTGAACATGGGAACCGCTCGGGTTCGCTCTCCTGCTGCTTGCCTTCCAGGCGGGCGGCGGGAGATGGGTGTGATGCCCGCCGAAGGCGCGAGCGGGGCGGAGCCGCCGTAGTACTCGGAGCCGGGGAAAGCCCGGCACGTGGGGAAGGGCGGCAGCGTGTCAGTCAAGGAGAAGAGTGCAATGTCCGAAGGGTGTAGCTCTTTTGCAGTGACTGGTTCGATCAGGCGCTGAGATCCAGATCCGCCCTTCGGGCGTGCTCGCTTGGATGAGAATCAGTGAGTGTGCTGCCCGCCGACGTCGGTTCGCCTTGGCTCGTGGAGACCGTCGCTTAGATTGACGCTGGAGCCCTCACCTTCGGGTACCCCCGGTTGCGTCGCGAACGCGAGTGTCAGTGTCTTAGACCATTTCGGGGCTCCGCGGGCGGCATACGCGTCCTGATCAGCACGTTCCGATGAAGGGCGGGACGGTATGCAGGTGCTCTATCAGCGGTGTGCGGCGATCGATGTCGGCAAGGACGAGATTGCTGTCGCGCTCCGTATCCCGGGTGACGGCCCGCAGGGGCGGATGACGATCAAGCGCACGTACAAGACGTTCTACGGTGTCCTGAAAGAGGCGGCACGCTGGCTGGCCGGCCAAGGCGTGACCCACGTGGCGATGGAGGCCACCGGGATCTACAGCATGCCGGTCTACCACGCCATGATCGAGCACGGCCGGTTCGAGCAGGTGCTGGTGTGCAATCCCGGGCACGTCAAGAACGTACCCGGGCGTAAGACCGACTACGCCGACGCCGAATGGCTGGCCCAACTGCTGGAGTGCGGGCTGCTGAACGCCTCCTTCATTCCCACCGCGCAGGTCAAGGCCGCCCGGGACGTGCTGCGCTATCGCACCAAGGTGGTGCAGCAGCGCACCTCGGAGATCCAGCGGCTGGGCGCGGTGCTGCAGGACGCCGGGATCAAGCTGGACTCGGTGGCCTCCAGCATCGCCACCGTCTCCGGCCGGCACATGATCGAAGCGCTGATCGACGGGGAACGGCGCGGTGCGGCCCTGGCCGAGCTGGCCCTGGGCAAGATGCGCGCCAAGATTCCCGACTTGTCGATGGCTTTGGAGGGCCGCTTCGATGAGCATCATGCGCTGATGTGCCGCCTGCACCTGGAGCATCTCGACCTGCTCAACCAGATGATCGCCCGACTTGATGTGCAGGTCGAGGAGATGATGGTGCCCTTTCGTGCGCCCGGGAACTCCTGAGGAGCATCCCCGGGATCGGGCCGATGGCCGCCGCTCAGATCCTCGGTGAGATCGGTGTCGCACCACAGGAGTTCTTCGCCACCGCGACCAAACTCGCCGCCTGGTCGGGATTGGCCCCGGGCAACCATGAGTCGGCGGGCAAACGCAAATCCGGACGACGCCGTCACGGCAACCAGCACCTGCAACCGGTCCTGGTCGAGGCCGCCTGGTCGGCCGTGCGACATACCGGCTACCTGCGCTCGCTCTACCACCGGCACGTGATGAAGAACGGCGGCTACCGCAGCGGCGTGGCCAAGAAGAAGGCGATCGTCACCGTCGCCCACGCCATGATGGTCATCGTCTGGCACGTCCTGGCCACCGGCACGCCCTACCACGAGCTCGGCGAAGACTACTTCACCACCCGCAAAGACCCCGAGAAGGAAACCCAGCGGCTCATCACCAAACTCCAAGCCCTCGGCCACAAGGTCACCATCGAACCCGCGGCCGCCTGACGCTTGCCCCACCAAATCCTGACCGACGATCACCGGCCAGGGTTCGCTACCGCCTGCCCGGCTGAGGTTGATTCACGTGTCAGGGTGTATTCGTCCGGGTGGCGGCTGTGGTGGACGCGCTGGTTCTCGCGGTCGACGTGGGAGATCCAGTACGGGTCGAGGTCGTTGTTGGCGATCAGGGCGCGGAGCTTCAGAATGGCTTCGGCTCCGGCCAGTCCCCACCGGGCTCCGGTGATGTCCAGGCGGTCGCCGATCAGGTAGCGGGCGCTTCCCTCCACGACGCCGGTGGCGATCGGCCAGCCCTGCTCTAACGCCTGGTCATAGCGCAGGAACGCGCGGTGGCTGGTCAGGTAGCGGGCCGCGACGGACAGAGCGTCGCCTCGGCTGGTCGTGCGGGCCGTCAGATCGGCGATCACCTCCTCGGGGCGGCCGGCCAGCAGGGCGAGGGCCCACCCCGCGACGCGTTGCTCGGCGGCCGGGTCGTCGGCGGTGTGCAGGCAGCGAGCCGCGCGCCAGAGGTATTCCAGCACGTGGATCAGATCGCAGACGATATGGATGCGCGTGTGGCGGCGTTCGGCCTCGGCCTGCAGCAGCTGGATCTGGTGGTGATCGCCGTCGGCCAGCACTACCCAGGTGCGCGCGTGCAGGCTGTCGCGGGCCTCGGCCTGGTCGAACATGAAGGCGATCACGTGCTCGGCGGAGCTGATGACCGAGGCGTAGATCCATTTGCCGGACGCGCGCGGCCCGGCCCGCACCCGGCGGGCGCCGCTGCGTTCGCCGAGGCTGATCACATCGTGCGGGCGGCGAGGCGCGGGCACCGCGTCGTAGAGCACCGCCAGGGTCGCCATGCGCTTGCGATATGGCTTCTCGCCCGAGGCCAGGCGGGTGCGGAAGCGCCCGCGATGCCGGGCGGCGGCCGCTCGGGTGGCCGGGCGCAACGCCTCGGGCCGCATCACGATGCCCTTGCCGTCGGTGCTGAGCACCAGCAGCTCGGCCGCCGAGCGCGGCAGCGGGATCCGGGCGGCGTAGAACGCCTCGACATCGGCCGCGGCGGCGATGACCAGGTCCTCGACCTGCCGTTTGCCGATCACGTGCCCGCACCGGCCGGTGATCGCGGCGTGAGCGGCGTCGAACGAGCCGCGCACCGCCTCGGCCACCGCCAGCCGCGCCAGCCCATGACTGTGCCGGCCCGCGGGCAGCGCCAGCACCTCATCGGCCGGATATCGGTTGCGCCGGCCCGGCAAGCGCAGCGCGCAGCGGCGCACTGTCACCGTGCCCACCACGGTGGCCAGCAGCCGATGGTGCCCCTTCTCCAGCCGCCCGGGCGGATGCGCGGCCGTCAGACGGGTCTCCTCCCGATCCGCGCGCAGGTCCAGATGATCCTGCAGCAGCTGCCGCACCAGCCGGCGGCCCCGCTGCTCACACAACACCTCCAGCTCGGCGTGGGGCAGCTCGCCCGTGACCGGGTCGATCAGCTCGGCGAGCAGAAGATCGAACAGATTCCTCGAGGTTGCAAAGCAGTCAGCTCTGAGGGCGGTGTCGTACGGTGTCATCGGCTCTTCCTTGCCGGTCGATTCGACTTGGGTCGCACCTTCGAACCTCCGGCAAGCAAGAGCCCCCGCCAACCACCACCACCGGCACATCACGGTGACGCGCCACCGTCGCCCGCCCCTCGCCCTTCTACCGGGCGATCTGGCGATGGACCTGCTCGGCCAGGGCGAACAGTCCGGGCTCCTCCTGCCTCAGCCAGCCCCGTTCCACCAGCCGCCGCAGCTTGCCCCGCAGACCCTCCACCGCCGCAGCCGACTCCCCGCGCCCCAACGCCGCCGAGATCTTGCCCGCTCGCATCGCCCGCCCGGCATCGGCCAGCACCTCCAGCACATCCCGATACGCCTGCGGCAACACCGACGGCTCAAGGTCCTCCCGCCACGGCGGCACCGTCACCACGCCCCGCCGCGTCACCTCGGCCTCGCTGCCTGGACCCTCCTGCTCAGCGTCGCCGGCATCGGCATCGGCATCGGCATCGCCATCTTCGCCATCCGGCACGGGATCGGCGCCGAGCCGGCCCTTTCCGCCCAGGATCTCCTCCACCACCTCCTGCGCGATCAGCAGCCGAGACAGCCGATCTTCCTCGGCCTCCAGCCGCGCCCGCACCTCGGCGAGCTGCCGGCCGAACTCCTCGATCCGCTGCTGGGCTTCAGCCTGCCGCCGCGCCAGTTCCTCCAGCAACGACCCCATCGCCACCACCGCCTCACACGCCTGCACCCACGGTAGAAGCCGGTAACGCGATCAAACAGCCAGGACAGCGAACGCCCAGCTCAGCAACTCACTACAAAAGAGCTACACCCTGCGCAGATAGCGCTCCAGTGCGATGCCTGATGGTCGGCTCACCGACAACAAGACCTGAACGACTCCACCCGAGCCCGTCCACATGAACATGTCGGGCTGCAGGTCAGCGCGTGCCTGTTGCGTCAGCTTCATCCGGAAGGGACAGTCCTGGTCGTCCTCCTGGTCCTCGTTCTTGTCGGCCTGTGATTGCGCCTCGCGGTCCAGGCCGTCGCGGGCGCTGGGGTTATCTTCGGTGACCCTAAGTCGTTCGGCAAGTACTTTAAGTAGTGTTGGCGACTACTTGACGCACAGTATCTGGGGGTCGTGCGGCATGTTGGGCAGGTCAGGTGCGGCCGGGCAGCACTACCGGGCTGACGAGCGGTGGCCGCCGATGAGTAGGTGTCGTGGGTGGTGGTCGACGAGGATCTCGAGTTGCGTGTCGAGGCGTGCGCGTACCTGGCAGGGCTGCGCGGGGCGGGCCGGGCGTTCAACACCGAGAAGACCTAAGCGGGCCGGATCGCCTTGTACTTGGTCGTACTGCCGAGGTCATGGGCTGGACTGGTCGAGCCCGAGCCTTGCGCAGTTGATAGCGATGATGCGCTGGCTGGTGGACGAGCCGATGCCGTCGCGATCATGCAAGCCGGGCGCTACGAGTTTCAGCCCTTAACAGGCTGCCTGTCCGGAACTCTCGAGGCGCCCCAGAGCGCCACCTCGACCACCACGGCTTGCCTGGGCTGCCTCGCTGCTTGATCGGCCCCGTGTCGCGGAAGAGCTACACCCATCATGATCGTCGGGTCAGTTGCCGCTCTTCTCGTGGTAGACAAGGCGGGCGGACGCCTCCGATGTCGTCTCCGGCCGCCATCCGGGCGGCAACACGTGTCTGGCCGCACGATCGGTTAGCACGCACTCATGGAATCCGGCGACGCTGGAGAAGGCCGCACGGTCGAAGCTGAGGCGGCTGGAGAAGGTCGACTTCGCAAATGCGGCCAACCCGCCGAAGGTCGCCCCCTCGAACGCGGCCTCACCGGTGAAGGTCCCACCGCGGAACCAGGCGTCGGTCGCGAACGTCGCCTTGTCGAAGTTGGCCCGCCCGGAGAAGGCCGCCTTGTCGAACCCCGCGGCCACCAAGAAGCAAACCTCGTTGAACCAGGCGTCCCCGGTGAAGGCCGCCTCGTCGAACCAGATGCCCCCGGCGAAGCGCGCTCCAGTGAACTCGGCGCTCTCGGTGAAGGCGGCGTTCCCGAACATGGCGAGTCCGGAGAAGTCGGCTGTGCGGAACTGGGCGCCGCCGGAGAAGGTGGTACGGGCGAACCCAGCCCCTTGGGAGAAGGCCGTCTCGTTGAACCAGGCGTCGCCGGAGAAGGCCGCCTGGTTGAAGTTGGCGACCCCGGCGAAGGTCGACTGCCCGAATTCGGCGAACCCGCCGAAGGTCGCCTCGTCGAACATGGCGGCCCCGGGGACGCTGCCCATGCTGCTCTCACGGAACGCCGCCCGGCGGAACGAGGCGTTGCCGGAGAAAGCCGCGCAGAGGAACCACGCGCGCCCGCAGAAGGTCGCGCCGTTGAACCCGGCGTCGCCGCGGAAGGCCGCGTAGTTGAACCAGGCGTCGCCGATGAAGGTCGCGCCGTTGAACGCGGCCTCCCCGCAGAAGGTGGTCCTATGGAACCGGGCCGGTCCGTAGAAGCGGGCGCGTTCGAAGCCGGCGGCGGCGACGCGGCCATCGGTCAGATCGAAATCGACCAGGGCGGCGCCGGTCAGGTCCAGGCGCATGCCCTCCCATAAGGCGGGCGCGGCCGGAGGCATCGGGTGCTGGTCGGCGGGCCGGTCGTCACGTACATGGGCAGCCAGGATGCGCTGCGCCGTGAGGCGCACCTGCAGTTCGCCCTCCCGATCATCTGCCTTGCCGGACGGGGCGGGTACGGCGGCGGTGGCTCCCGGGCGGGCGCCCCGGTAGCGGCGCCGGGCCGCCTGCAAGGCGGCTGCGCGCTCCTGCCCGGGGTCGGGCACAGGGTCGGGCACAGGGTCAGGCGGCGGCGTGAACGGCATGCGCAAGTAAGCACAGAGCACGTTCACGACGGTCTGCCGGTGGCCGGGGTTGTCCTGGCCGAGGCGTTCCAGGGCATATATCCCGGCCAGCCGGACGGCGGCCTTGTCGTGCCCGAGCTGCTCGGCGGCCTTGACGTACAGGTCAGTCACCCGGCGCTCGGTGGCGTCGTGCCGATTGTGCTCGGCCACCTGCTCGGCCAGGAAGGCTGTCACGTGCGCGGCATGCTCCTGGTGGCGCTGGCGGCGGAAGGCCAGCATCAACGTCACCGCCGCACCCACGCCGGCCCCGGCCGCCAAGGCGGTCTGGATCGCTCCCTGGCGGGCGGCCGCCTCCGTCACGCTCCAGCCGGCGGCCAGCAATAGCCACGCCACCCCGCCGACCACACCGCCCACCACCAGTGCAGTAGGGACGATCCACCATGCCGCCGCTCGGGGGGTGCGCAGCCGCGGCGGAATCCCCTCGGCCGCAGCCGCGTCGGCCGCGGAAGCAGGGCGGCGGCCCGGAAGTAATTGCATACCCCTATTCCACTAGCCTCCGGCCGCACCTGAACAGACCGGATCCGATCGCCATGGCCGCATCAAATGGCTGGGAGGGTATTCGGACCGGCGTTCGATGGTCGACTGGACCCTGGCAGGCCCAGTCGACCGCCGCGACGAAGTCGTCGCCACGGCCTGGTGGAACGCCCAGCTCCACGACGATGACGTCGCCGAACGCAACAACCTGCCGGACGCAGCCAGTCGAGCCCGGCAGCTACGGCTGTTCCTCGACGGTTACGGACTTCCCGCAGGCGGAACGAGACGGCGTGATCACCCGGATGATCGAGTTCGCGATTTCCAGCACAAAAGATCAGGCCGCGCCGCTCATCGGCGTCTACGACCACGCCGCCCTGGCCAGCGAGGAAGCCGAGGTCCGCTACCTGCTCGGCGACATCCCCGGCGCCATCAGCGCCCTGCACACCTCACTACGCCACCGGCCCACCACCGAACGCCGCTCCCGCGCCATCCTGCTAGCCCGCCTGGCCGAACTCCAGCTCCGCGCCGGCCGCCTCGACCAAGCCATCACCACCTGGCACCACTTTCTCGACGAGTTCCCTGCCCTTTCCTGTGGCCGCGCCATCACCGCCCTGAAAACCATGCGAGCCTGCCTACGCCCCTATGCCCGTTCACCCGCCGCCGCCAGCGTGCTGCACCACGCCGCCACCCTCACCACCCCGACAACGGCCCCACGCAGGACGGCAAGGTCGCCAGGCTGAGCGCACCCGGCCCCACGGAGCGTGATCAGGCCCCTATTTCAGGCGCAGCTCTTCGGCCCAACCGCGCAAACCTTGACCTCTGGCTGTCTCGCACGGCGGTGAACGAGCCGATCGCCGCCGAGCGGAGACGAGGAGCAGCGCGGACGTTCGGGAACAGCACGTGCTCATGCCCGAACGCCCATGCCCCCGCGACCTGGCTCCCCCTCCGCAGCCAGCCGCTCTAATTACATATCAACATCGAGCAGCTACAAAAAGTGACCAATCCGCCTGGGGCTCCACCCTCTCGAACTCCCTTGATGGCGTCGCCGCCGACACCACCCGCACCACGCTCGGCGAACTGCGCCAGGCCGGTGTCGCGCTGAACGGCGAACCTGCCCTCGCCTGAACAGACCTGTCCGAGCTTGCTCGCCGGCAGTTCAGATGACCCCGCGACGTGCGCGCCTGCGACTGTGGCCTATCCTCGTCGCGGCCCAGGCTCATGCCTCTATGGCCAGCAGCGAGCGTACGTCCTGCACCGCTGGGCGGTCCCGCTGCCCCAGTGGTACCGCTTGCAGCACCATTCGCCCGGTTTCCCTGACGAAGACGTGGCGGAGGGCTGCAGGCAGCGAGCCGAGCGCCTCGGTCGCGCAACGCAGCCCTCTGTCGACCTCTCCCCGAGCGACGAAGCCCATGGCCTCGTGGAGGCGGGTGTTGGTCCGGTAGGGACTGTTCTCGCTGGTGGACCAATAGCTGGTGGACTGCATCAAATCTGAGCGTCCGGCCTCGGCAAGGTCTTCCTTTCCCGCTGCCGAATAGACCCAGCTCTGGGTGAAGTAGACGTCGGCATCAGTCCAGAACCCCCGGTCGTCGCGCCCCGGTTCCTCCGCACGGTTGCTCAGCTCACACACCGCGCGGATGGCGTCGTCGTGCCGGCCGAGCATAGAGAGGGCCTTTGCCTTGGCGGTCAGGAGCTTGAGCGATGGGGCGGGGATGGTTTCGGCGCGTTCGACCAGATACAGCACGGTCGCCGGGGAGCGCTGCCCATACAAGCCGCAGCTCGCCTCCTCGGCTCGGATGAGCACGTTCAGCGCGGCGTCGCGTGAGGCGTCGGCCGCGTGACGGGCCGTGTGCCACCAGCGGATCGCGGCCCCGTGGTCGCCGAGCCGGGTGGTGGCGTTGGCCTGGATGCACGCCAGTGTCGCCACGGTCCGGCAGAGATCAGGCAGGTCCCCACCGGGGACATGGTGGATCTGCTGGCGTAGCGCGTAGAGGTCGACCGCGAGATCGCTGACAACTTGTGCGGCCGGACGGGTGCGTAGGGCGTGAAGGTGATCGGCGCACGCGAGCTGCCAGTCCTCCGTGCTGCGTTCGACGTTGAGCGCCAAGTCGAGTAGCTGCCGGACCGGCTCCCCGTCGAGGCCGAGCCCCACTCCGGCACTAGCGGCCAGTTGCAGTAGCCTTCGGCGTTCCGTGGCGTCCTCCCCGAAGGCGTCGTTTGTATCCAGAGTACGCACAGCACTCGTTTTGGCGGTAGAGGGGAGAAAGTCTACTTTATGAGCTGATTGTTTCCCATCTTTCTCGGCCGCCTCAATAAGCGCGCCTTGCGCATTAGTGGCAGCTTCCAGTGCCAGCAACACCTTACGGCTTGGGGTTCCACGTCCGTTTTCCAGCTTGTGGACGTAACTGGGGGCTATTCCTGCCGCTTTCGCTACTGCCTCAAGGGTGCGATCACCGCGCAAACGGTGCAGGACCTGCCCGAACGTCTCTTCGCTCACCGTCGCCTCCGCCGCGCCAGAGATCTCTTTCACTGCCATTCACCGCGAGCCAGTGAACGGCGGTGAAGGTAAGTCAATGCGCCGTGCCTAGACCTCGACACCCCCGCTGGCCACGCTACTGCTGAGCGGCGTAAACGTCCCGCGAATCATGCTCGCGCATCCTCGGAACGAATACGCCGCGCCCTGCATATGGGATGGAGGTCCTGAAATGTTCGAGTTGCTGCGGGCTCCCGTCGAGTCCACCGCCCATGACGTCGAGATCAGGGCATGGCTACGGCTCGACGTGCGGGACCGTCAGCTCGCTGTGCTGCGCAACACCTTCCACCCGTGGCTGATCACCTACGACCTCACAGGGGTAGGGCTGGTCTGGAGGGCCGGGCCATCGTGGCGACTCACGCTGGAGGAGGTGACCGCCGGGGTGCAGCGGATCGTGGAGTGCCGCAACCCCATCGACCTCATGACAGACCTGGCCGATCAGATGGCGATCATCCAGCGCCTGGCCGGTCCCCGCCCGTGAAGCTCCAGGCCCGCCGTGCCGGGCGGGCGGCGGGCCGGGCACCAGGCCGGGCCTCATGTCCGGCGCCATCGAAGAGCCAAACGCAAGGGAGAGCTCCCATGACAGCCAGATCGATTCAGCCCGACCTGTGGGCGGTAGCCGTGGAAGAGGCCAAGTTCGCGCTGCTCGACGACACGGGCATCGAGTACGCGGCGATCGGGGACAGCGACGACTTCGCCGTTCGTGACAAGGACCGGCTGGAGGTTGAGATTCGGCGGCCCGGTGACGACTTCCGCAGGCTGGGCGCGCTGCTCTGCCGGGGACCCGAGCTCGAGCAGTCGGCCGAGGGTCTCCACGACATCGACGTGGACGACGACCGGTACGAGGCGGCCGAAGGAACAGGCCTTGAGTACGCCAGGGTCAACGACCACGACGCCGTCAGCGTCCGCGACCAGGAGCACCCGGGCGAGATCCGCAGGCCCGGCAGCGACTGGCGCAAGCTCGGCGCCGTTCTCTAACGCCAGCTCGTCCAGACATCCCGGGTCGATGCGGGAGATCCGCCGGAGATCCGCCCCGGGGCCCGACAGGCGCGGCGGCCATGCGGCCCGCACCCCGTATGGCCTTCCGCCGCCGCGCCACTGAAAGTGATCAATGAGCATCTGGAAACCTCACACCCTAGGCATGGGAGGTCGGCTGTGACCTCCACCGGCCCGCAGAAGTGCCCACGGTGCAGCGCCGACGTGGTCGTGGCTCGGCTGCTCGGATCGAGCCGCACGATCGTTCTGAACGCCGAGACCATCGCGGGCGGCGACTACACGATCTGGGCGAACGGCAACATGGCCGGTTACACCTGGATCGGACGTGCCCGCCCCGCGCAGGTTCGCCCTCCCAAGCGGGGCGGCCCTGCCGTGTGGGACGGCCGAGCCGAGGCGAACCGGCGCCTGTGGTGGGTCGAGCACCAGCACAACAAGACATCACAGCAGATCCTCCAGATGCGGGAGTCCGCATGACTTGTCAGTCAGGCCACAAGCGCTCCACCCCCACCGCAACCTGAACACGCCCGGCGCCAAACCACACGCCCGGACGCCGGTCCCGCCTCAACAGCCTCGCGGGCGGGTCCCGCGCCCCAAGACCGTGGCTCGCCCCAACGGCCACAACACGAAAGGGATCAAAGCATGGGCGGGAAGCACGAAGCCCCCAAGAGTCCCAAGGACAAAGAGGTCACCGGTGCCGAGGGCGGCACCGGTAGCACCAACGATCAGCACCAGGAGGCCCAGGGCGGCCACGCCAAGGGCAAGAAGGGCAACACGTGACCGCCACCCCCGAACGCCTCGACCGGCTCATCGCGGCCCTCGACCCTGAAGAGGCCGACGACATCGGCGAACCCATCCGGGACGCGGTGCGCGCGGTGCCGCGCCATCTGTTCAGTCCCCCGGTCGGCCTGGTCGTCGAAGAGGGAGAGCCGTACCTGATCGACCGCGACGCCGATCCCGGCACCTGGTGGGACGCCGTCTACTCGCGCAGCATCATCGTCACCCAGCTCGACGGCGCCACCGGCCTGCGCGCGCTACGGGGCGATTCCACCTCCTCGGCATCCGCGCCGTCCACGGTCGCCGACCTGCTCAACCAGCTGCAGCCGGAGCCCGGCCACCGTGTCCTCGAAGTGGGGACGGGTACCGGCTGGACAGCGGCGCTGCTGTCCCATCTCGTCGAGGATCAGGGGGAGGTGACCTCCATCGAGGTGGACCCGGCGGTCGCTGAGCAGGCGGCGAAGAACCTTGCCGCCGACGGCGTCCGGGCGCGTCCGGTCCTCGGCGACGGCGCGCTCGGCTGCACAGATGGGGAGCCGTACGACCGCGTACACGCCACCTGCGGATTCAGGACGATTCCGTACGCGTGGGTGGAGCAGACCCGGCGCGGTGGCGTGATCGTGCTGCCGTGGCATCCCGGCTACGGCACCAGCCACGCGCTACGCCTCGTGGTGCGGGAGGACGGGACCGCCGTCGGGCGGGTGACCGGGTACGCCGGGTACATGATGATGCGCTCCCAGCGTCCCAAGCCGGGCCAGGACCCGCCGCCGGGGCAGGAGCGTCGGCACTACCGCACAGCGCTCGACCCGCGGGCACTGGACCAGCTGGGCGCGGGCGCGGACCTCGCGATCGCCGCGTTGACAGGTCTGCTGTCGCACACCACCGAAGGCGCCGATGAGGACGGCCCGTTCGTGCGCACGTTGCTCTACGATCCAGGCGACGCCCGCTCGTGGGCCGCGGCCACGTGGCGGCCCGGGAGCGTGGATCACGGGGTGCAGCAGGTGGGCGACCGGCCGGTGTGGGATGAGGTGCTGCAGGCCTACGCGCAGTGGGTGAGCTGGGGCGAGCCGCACTGGCGCCGCTACGGCATCACCGCCACGCCGGACGGCCAATCGATCTGGCTCGACACGCCAGATCGGGTGCTGAGCAGCACCTGAACACCGGGCAGGCGCGCGGCAGCGCCTTCCCTGGACCGATCCGATCCGATCCGATCCGGCCGCCGCACCACCGGCTCGCGCAACCACGAACTCATCGACCGCCGAAGCCGCCACGGCGCCGAACTGCTCATGCTGGCCGTTCGCCCCTTGATCCCGCAGCGCCAGCAGCTTCGCCCCGAATACCACCTCCCCATGAATGGAGTCCTCGTCGTGTCGCGCCACAAGATGATCAGTGTGCCGGCTCTGCTGTTGACCGCCGGTTACGTCGCCTTCGTGCTGTTGGCCCCGGCCAGTGTGACCAAGCAGGCCAGTCAGGCTCTGGTCGTGGGTCTGCTGCTCGCCTGTCTCGGGGTCGCCCTGCAGGCGGTCCACCGGGCACGGCGGGCCGCCCACCGCACCCCGCCCCACCCCGAACACCCACAGCCACCCTCCCCGCCCACCCCGTGAACGGCACCCCCTGCCTCGCACCGATCCCCATTCACTTCGGAGTCAGCCATGCCCAACCCCATCGCCCCCGCTGTGGCCGCCGATGCAGCCGCCGAAGCCGCCACCCACCTCGACAACCTGCAGGAGGCACTACAGAGCCTCGGCCTGCACACTCGCCTGCTCACCCGGGACGACCGACTACCGCGGCTGCGCGTGATCAACCCCAAGGCCACCACCCTGACGGAGATCATCTCCGTTGCGCAAAGGCACGATCGATGGCTGTTCTTGTGGTCGTGGAACGAGCCAATCACCGAGGTCGCTCAGCTCGCCACAGCAGCCGAGCGTATCCGCTACGTCCTGGCCGCAACATCCCCGAGCGCCGCGTAGCCCCGCTCTACGTGACGCGGCCGATGCCTATGGTCGGCGTCCGGATGCCCACCGTCCGGTACCCCGGTAATGGTGTCGGCGACGGCCGGGGCACGCCCACCTGGTGCACCACGCCCCATTCGGTGGCATCACCTCCATCACCCACGGTTACCGCCTGAAGAGTCGGACTCATAGTGGGAAGCAGTGCCAATGATTTTCTCGGGCGAACGCTGAGCAATAGCGCGGCTCTCCCGCTCAACGCGTTCTCAAGGCCTGGTGGCAGGCCGGTTTCCACCAACCACCGGCCGGTCACCCACGCGGTGATGATCACGGCGCTTCCCCCGGACGCCTGATCGTTGCCGGGGCGGTCCCTCGCCTTGGGACAATCGCGGAAGCCAAGGGCCGCGATGCGAGGGACCGCCCCACCCACAAACGTGCGGCAGCCACCTCCCTCAAGCGCGTGGGGCTGCCGGGCTCAGACCCTGCGCAACGCCGGGATGCTCTCTGAAGCTGGGACGCATCCCACCTCCCTTACCCGCACCGCCCCTGAGCAGGAGGCCGGTCAGTCGCGCGACTGACCGGCCTCCTGTCAACTCTCTGCCTGACCTCTTGACGGCTAGCGGGCCGGCATCGAGATCACCGACCCGCCAGCCTCACCCTCCCCCTTATCGCTCGTTCGAGGCTGAGCGGTGCCCCGCCTGGGCGTCACCGGCCCAGGCGCGGGAACGACGGGCCCCGCGAGGAGGGCAGCGGTCGCCTCGGCCGCTGCAGCGGCGGCTTCGGGGTAGACGCTGGTGTAGGTGTCCCGGGTGAACGCTGACGTCTTGTGCCCGAGCGTCTCCTGCACGATCTTGATGTCCACCCCGGCGGCGAGCATCGCGGTGGCGGCGCCGTGGCGCAGGTCATGCAGCCGGATCGGTGGCAGGCCCGCCTGGTGGCACAGCCCGTAGAAGCGGTCGGTCACGTGCTGCGGGTGCAGCGGGCGGCCCATCTCGTCGGTGAAGACGAACCCGGAGTCCACCCAGTCCTCTCCCACGGCCAGCCGCTCGCAGGCCTGGCGCTTCTTGTGCTCTTTCAGGATCGCCATCGTCTCGGCGTCGACGGCGATCTCACGGTCGCTGGCGTCGGTCTTCGGGGTGCCCTGGATCGGATCCCAGCCCAGCTGGGTGATCTGCCAATGCACGCCGATCCTGCCCTTCTCGAAGATGACGTCCGGCCAGCGCACCCCAACCCCCTCACCGCGCCGCAAGCCACGCACCGCGATCAGCCTGTACAGCGCGAACAGCCGATCCCGGCGGGCGTAGACGAGAAACGCCGACGTCTGCCCGGGCGTCCACACCATCACCGGCGACGGCCGCACCGTGCCGATGTAGACGGCGATCGGGTCGACCCGCTTACCGGCACGGGCCCGCTTGAGCCGATCCAGGTGCCCGGCGTGGTCCTTACGCCACTGCGTCACCTTCTCCTCGGTCCAGATGACCGGCTTCGGGCGGACGGCAGGAGCCAGCTCGACCACGGCGGCGGGATTGAAGTCCAGCAGCCGGTCCTGGCAGATCGCGACGTTCAACGCATGCCGCAACGTCGCCCGGATGCGATGCAGCGTGGTCGGCCCGACCGGACGGCGATATCGGACCGAGGCCACCCGGGCGGGGTCGCCGCTGCCGCGTTCGGTGGCGATGATGTCGTTGAACTCCTCGATCGCATCGAACATGCCCGCGATGTCGGAGACCCGCAGCCGATCCAGCCGGATCTCCCCCAAGTACGGCGTCAGGTAGAGCCGGACATGCGACTCATACGAGCGTTTCGTCGTCGCCTCGATCGACCGCTTGCGCTTGAGGAACTCCTGCAGCCATTCGGCCACCGTGATGTGCCGGTTCAGGTCCTGCCGGGTGCGGACCTTGCGCCGCACCTCTTCCAGGTCGGGTAGATGCTTGGTGTCTTTGAGGACCGACAGCATCAGCTTGGTGATCTGCCGCCGGACCGCGGGCTCGTTGTCGAGGGCGAGCAGGCCGCGGGCGTGATCCAGCTCGGCTTCGGCCTCCTCCAACGTCGCGAACCCGCTGCGCCGCAGCGGGTTACGCCGCTTGCCGTCGGCGTGGGCGGGCAGCTCCAGCTGGTAGCCCCAGGTGCCGTGGGTGGTGCTCCACCGGCCGCCGCCTGCGTGGGTGCGGCGCAGCTTGGGGCAGGACTTGCTGATGTTCTTGCCGGTCTCGGGGTCGATGCACGTGCAAATCTTGAACGTGGTGCCCTTGGCGACTTTGAGCTCGTTGCCCGCCCTCGTGTTCGGGTCTTGCGCCATCGTGGTCATCCTTTCTCGCATGCCTGGCGGCTCTGGCTGCCGCCCTCGTTGCTGCCGTCCTGATCGGGATGGTCGAGTAGCGCCCGCAGCCCGCGCACCGGCACCGCGTACCGGCCACCGATGCGCAGCACCCGGCACGGAAACTCACCTGCCTTGGCAAGGCGGTAGATCGTGCTGCGGCTCAGGCCGAGCAGCCGCCCGGCCGCGAGCAGGCTGATCACCTCCGGCGCCGCCTGCTGCGCCGGGTGGCTGGTTGGGTTTGTGCTGGTCATGCATCACCTCCATGAGCGTTGATCAACAGGGAGTTCGGGTCCGCGCAGCACGCGCGGCCCGTACGCCAGGGCGGGCCGTAGCGGGCGCTACACCCCGACCCGGCCCCGCCCGGCCCCCGAGCGCGGGGCGTGACCGCCGTTCAGGGACCGGCGACCACAGCCCCGGGCCCGAGGCCCGGTACGGGGCGGGTGCGTGGGCGGGCGATATCGACGCCCACCTCCACGGCCCGCGTCAAGCGAAATCCGCAGGTTCACGCCCGCGCCCCAGCACCCGGCCCGAAATGCGGGCCAGGAACCAGGGGTCACGCGGGGCTACTCCAGCTCGCGGACGGCGTCCCGAGCAGCGTCAAGCTCGGCCCCGGGCGGCGTCGGCGGGCGGCGAAGCACAAGCAGGTCCTCATGTGCGACCGCGTGGATCGGCACCCCTCGCGCCCACGCCTTACGGGCCTCGAAGAGCTGGAAGAACGACGCCCGATTGAGAAGATGGCCGTCGCCGAGCCCGCACAGCAGGCACACGATCCGGTCCACGAACACCAGCCCGGCCTCCTCCGCCAGCCGGTGGACGTGACCGGGCAGGTCGACCAGCTCGCCACGCACCCGGTAGGGCCGCACCGTGATCGCCACAACGCCGCCCGGCCGCAGCAACTGCACACAGCCGGCCAGGATGCGGCCGAACCCGTCCAGCAGGTGCGGGAGCTGCTGGTGGGCCAGGTTGGCGCGATCGTGCGAGTAGCGCTGGTTCCACTTGCGCACGCCCGGCTCGCCGGTATCGCGGGTGGAGCGGATGTGCCCGTGCGTGGCCGCCCCGTACGGCGGCGAGGTGAGCACCAGCGCTGCCCGCCCGACCAGGTCGGGCAGCAGCTGGGCGATGTGCCGGGAGTCTCCGGCCACCACCCGCCCTACGCCGGGCGCCCCCTGTATGCGGGCGTGGCCGAGATTGGCGACCGCCAGGCGCGCCCACTTCTCCTCGTACTCCACTCCCACGGCGTGCCTGCCCAGATGGGCAGCCTCGACCAGGGTGGTGCCGATCCCGCACATCGGATCCACCACCAGCTCACCGGAGGCGGTGTAGGTGGCGATCACTTTGGCGGCGATCGAGGGCAGCATCTTGCCTGGATGCCGCATCGACTCCGGCACATACCGGCCCCGACGCTGAACCCGCGACGGCTGCTGACCCGTCGCCCAGACCGATGTCGTCACCTCCGTCATCAGCCCTCACCCCCGACCCGCTCGGCGCACCCGGTGGGCTCGGTGGCGCCAGGGGCGGTGAACAGCAACACGTCCGCGTGCACCCGGGCACTCGCCGGCAACCCGGCGCACTCCGGCAGATCCTGGACCGCAGCCAGAGCCCGGCGGGAGAGATCCGCATCGATGCGCTCACCGCGAGCGGGATGCCGCAGGGCGATGATGTGCTGCAGATACACCAGCCCCGCCTGCCGGGCACGGGCGATGATCTCGGGTACCGGATCGGCCACACCGCCTTCGCGGTACAGGCCGGTGATCACCACCAGATGCCCGCCCGGTTTGACCAGCCCTGCCGCACGAGCGACATTGAACACCTCAGGTTCGATCTCGGGTTCGGCCTCAGAGTCCGGTCGGCCGGGGGCGTGACCCACGGGCTGCTGGCAGGACTGCTCGGCTACGACCAGCCCCGCGCTGCCCGCGAGATCAGCCAGCACCCAGGCGTCATCGCCAGGCTCGGTGACGCGCAGGTCGGTGACCTCCAGGTCGTAGCCGGGATGGGTGCGGGCCAGGCAACTCCAGGACACGCCCGCGCGGGCGACGTCGGTGAAGACGGCCACCGGCAGGCAGCCCGCCGTCAGCGCGGCCGAGACGAGCTGATGATCGCTCGCGCCGAGATGGACCACGGTCTCGCCCAGCCGCGTACACGCCGCGACCAGGTGGCGGGCCAACGGGCCGCTGACCGGATGGCAACAGCCCGCCCGGCAGGTCGCGGCCGATTCGGTGTCGGCTGCCGTCAGCCACACCGACAGCGGCAAATGCCCCTGGCCCGCATCCTGACCCTCCCGGAACAGCCGAAGACCGGGCTCGCCGGGCTGGGCGTTGGGTCCGGACGCGATGGACGAGGAGCCGGCCGGGGCTGGCCCGGGAGCGGCAGAGGAACGGGTGGACGTGGATGCCGTTGAGGTTGAGGTGATGATGGGCTTGGTCATGTGGGTGTGGCCCAAAGTGCCGGGCCACCGATCCCTGTCACTATTCCAAATACCTGCCGCGAGAGCCGAATTCGGACAGGCCCTCACGTAAAGATTCGGCAAGACCAGCGGTGTGCGGGTCCCGCGCCCACGGCTGGACGCCACCGGCCAGGACAGCCCGGCTCCTCATCCACAACCTGTGGACAAGCGTTGCCGGTCAGCCCCTGGCCAGATCGCCGGCTGTCTCGCCTGGAACGCTCACGACCGTGCCCCACCTGCGCAATTCACCCTCCGCACCCAACTGGTCACGCCCATAATGGTGCGGCGTGCGGGTCGGATGCTGGGAGGGGGTCCGGCCCGTACAAACGAGTGTGCCAACCCGGCGTACCGTCCCCTCCGGGCCTGCGCCCACACTCCCGCACCTCCTCCCTCCCACGCACACCCTGAAGAGAGTTTCCGCAGGTCACAGCCGTCTCGGACACTTTCCGGGCAACGCTCGTCACCGGCTCCACCACGGTCGGCCGTCCTTAACGAATGCCACCTAATCTGGGAGGAGGACACCCCGAGACGTGTCAGCGGGAGGCGATCTGCATGCCGAGCCAGAAGGACGAACTGGCCGAACGCCGCTTCGCCAAGCTCGTCGATCAGGTCAAGGCGATGATGTCCGCCAGCCTCAAGCCGGAGTACCGCGGCTTCTACGGCCAGCTCGTCCTCACCCGCGAAGCGGTCGCCGAGCTGGGCGAGGTGGCCGAGGTCCGGCGAGCCGCGCGGGCGGCGGGCCGCCAGCTCGGCTGGAAGGCCCGGACTCATGTCACCGACGACGGGACGCTGTTCATCATCGATGACCGCGACGCGCCCCAGGAGATCCGGGAACTGGCGGCCCGCCGTTGCGCCGAGGCCGTCTCGTCCGTCATCGCCAACGCCCAGGCCGAGGGCCGCATGCTCCGCACCAGCGAGCCCAGCACTCTCCCCACCCGCCTGAGCGACCCAGACGAGAGCCTCTGACCGGCCGCGCTGCAACCCGAAACCGGCAGAGGTGAGCCAGAACCCACACGGTGCGCTTCGGTCCACCCGGTTGACGCAATCTTGACCCGAGACTTCGGCCTCATCCCGTTACCGCAGGTCAAGACCGCTTCCGGGGGCGGCGTCATGGACCGTACCTGTCTTCAACCCGACACGCGCAAGCCCGTCATTCTGGCGTTTTCGCAGGTCATCCATGGTTTCGGAGCGTGACCCCAAACTGGCGTGATCTTTGCCGCGCCCGATGTCTGATCATTTCCTGCCCGATTCCTGTCCGGCCTCTCTGGCGACATGGCGACGTCCGAACCGAACGCCTCATCGGGAGCCTCGCCATGTCTCACCCATCGGTCCACCTCGCCACGGACGCCACCACCAAGCCAGCCACCACCCGCACGATCCTGACCAGCCCGGCCGCCGACCGCGCCGACCTGAACGGTGCGCCCACAGCCCGCTCGGCCGAAGCGTTGCCCACCATCGACCTCGACGCGGACACCACGCAGCCCAACGAGGCGCCCGACAGTCTCGGAGGCAACTCATGCAGCCGGGGCGGGTCGCGGCCGCTGGATGTGGCCGAGCACGCCTTCACCCTGCTCATGCGCGGCCCCGCCCCGCTCTCGCTCGACGGCGCGCTGCTCGGTCATGGGCTTCCGGCCCGGCCCATCCCGCTGAACGAGCTGCAGGCGATGCTGCTGCACCCGTCCTGCTCCCGCACCACCCGTGACCACGTGTGGCGACACCTCATCAGCCAGGCCCGCACCCACCGGGGAGCGTGGATGGTCGCCGCCGTCGCCCTGGCCATCCCGATGCTGCGCCGCCTCATCACCGCCCTCGCCGACAAGACCGTGGTCGAGCGGGTCGACCGCGAGGACCTGGAAGCCGACGTGCTCACGGCCTACATGGAGGCCCTGTGCCGGGTGAACCTGGCCTGGTCACACCCGCTGCTCCGGCTCTCCCGGCTGACCCACATCGCCGTCGTCCGTGCCCACGCCATCGACCGGCCCGGCCCGCTGGCCGACCCCGACCTGTCCGACCGAGCCGACAGCGGCCAGCAGCCGCTCACCTACCCGGCCGGCCACCCCGACGTGCTCCTGGCCGAGGCGGTCGCCCAGCAGATCATCACCGAGTTGGAGGCGGAGCTGATCTGTTGCACCCGGCTGGAGGGCGTGTCGCTCAGCTCCTACTGCCGCCGCCGCGGCCTGCTCTACTGCGCCGCGCTCAAGCGCCGTCAGCGCGCCGAAACCGCGCTGTACCAGGCGCTCCAGCGCGGCGACCTGTAGCGATCGCACCGGCGGTCGGCAGCGAGCAGCCAGCAAAGACTGCGCAAAATCCGCTGGCCCTCATGTCCTAACTCGGCCTTTCACCCAGGTCTTTTAACCACTGAGAAGGCAGCGCGGAGGACGCCGCGGCTCCGGCAGCGAAGGCCTGTACCTGATCACCGGTCCCTGTCACCCGGCCCAGCCCACCAGCACCCACCCGCTCAAAGGAGGACGCCCACCGGCCCCGCGACCGGACCCGGCACCTCCGCGCCGCCTCTCACCCGCACCGCCACCACACCCGCCCCACCTACGCACCCATCGACACCCAGCCCGACCGACACCCTGCCCGGGAGGCAGCCGTGATCCCACGCACCCGCTCCACCACCCGCAAGGCCCTGCTCATCACCGCCGTCATCCTCGCCACCGTCACCTGCGGCACGCTCGTAGAACTCGCCCTGGCGCACTTCGCCCAAGCCACCACCACGACCACCACGGCCACCGTCACGGCCCTCGCCGCAGACGGGGAGGGCGCCGGAAAGGGCGCGGGCTCGCTGAACCAGGTGATCGACAACCTGCGCAACGTCATCATCGGCCTGCTGGTCGCCCTCGCCACCCTGTTCCTGACCGTCGGCGGGGTGCGCTACATCCTGGCCGGCGGCGACCCCGGCGAGGTGGAGGCGGCCAAGAAGACCCTGCGCTACGCCGCCCTCGGCTACGGCATCGCCGTGCTGGCGCCGCTGCTGGTCACCGTCCTCAAAGGCATTGTCGGAGCTTGACCGTGACCCGCCACCCACCACCGCGCCTGCACGGGACGGGCACACTCCCGGCCATCGCATGGCGTGGCATGGCGCAGCTCCTCGTGATTGTCGCCATCACGTTCACCGCCATGACCACGTCGGCTGTCGCAGAACCCGAGCCGCCCGTGCCCTCCCCCACGGCCAACTCACAGCCCGCACCGCCCATGCCCGCGCCGAAACCGGCCTCGACGCCCACGGCACCGACCGGACCGATGCTGACACCACCAGTCCAGCCGATCCCGAGCACCGGGCCAACGTCTCCCGCATCACCTGCGCAGCCGACACCGAAGCCGGAGCTGCAGCCGGGCGGCGAAGCGGAGGAGTGCGGCTGGCTGGACTTCGGCTGCAAGATCAACCGGGCGTTGAACGGCTGGTTCGGCTCGATCGTCACCGAGGCCATCCAGCCCGCCTTCCAGACCGTCGGCACGCTGCTGCTGTCGGCGCCGCCGCCGTCCATGGTGGAGCGGGTTCAGGAGCTGTCCGCGCATGTGCGGGTGGTGGCCAATGCGCTGCTGGGCCTGTTCGTGCTGGCCGGTGGTGTGATCGTGATGGCGTACGGCAGTGTGCAGACCTCCACCACCGCCGCCGAGGTCGCACCCCGCCTGGTGGTCGCCGCGATCACGCTCAACTTCTCACTCACCGTTTGCGAGTACGCCATCGAGCTGGCCAACGGCCTCGTTGCGGCGCTGCTCGGCCAGGGGGTGGACGGGCGGCGGGCCGGCGACCTGATCGCCAATAAGCTCACCAACCCGATCGGCCAGTTGCAGAGCCCGCAGATGTTCCTGATCTGGATGATCGGGCTCGCCGTGGTGATGGGCCTGATCCTGGCGTTCATCGCGATCGTGCGGGTCGCGTTGCTGCTGTTCCTGATGATCGCGGCGCCGCTCGCGCTGCTGTGTCACGCGCTGCCGCAGACCGAGCACATCGCCCGCCTGTGGTGGCGCGCCTTCACCGGCGTCCTGATCATGCAGGTGCTGCAGGCGCTCGTGCTCATCTTGGCGTTCAAGGTGTACTTCACCGACGCCACCGACGCCTTCGCCACCCCCGCCAGCGACCCCACCCTAGCGGCGGTCAAACCGGCGGTGATGCGGGCGATCGACACGCTGGTCCTGATCGGCCTGCTGTTCATCCTGATCAAAATTCCCGGCTGGGTGGCCCGCTCGGTCTGGCAGAACGCCCAGCCCCAGCTGCTCAGCCGCCTGGTCAAAGCGCTGATCGTCTACAAGACCCTCGGCCTGGCCAAAACCGCCCTGACCAGAGGCGGCCGGGCCACCCGAACCGCCACGAAGAGCGCGAAGACCGCGCACCGCCATCGCCGCCCGCCCGGCACCGCTGCAGCAGGACGGCGCGCTCCAGCAGCGCCCCGGCCGCGTAGCGGACCACGAGGACCACAGCCGACGGGCGGCTCCACCACGGGAGGAACACCACCGGTGAACACGCCCACCCCGGCCGGACCGCGCGGCCACCAGCAGCTCCAGCTCCCCCTCAATCTCCCACCTGCTGCATCGCCATCGGGATCACGGCGAGCAGGATCCGCCACCGGGCGAGGCCATCAGCTGGCGTTGCCGTTCCCGGTCACCCGCGTACCGCGCCCGCCCACACCGCCCACACCGCCCACACCGAGTGGTCCATGGATCCGGCCGAAACCGCCCTGGGCGCAGCCGATGCTGCCCGGCATGCCCACCCGAGCGGCCCGGCCCCGGCAACTGCACCTCCACCTTGACCCGCCACCCAGCCGAACCCGCAGGAAGGACGGCCGATGAACGAATCCGAACCATTGATCACGACCATTCCCGCTGATCTCCATGCCCCTGACAAGATCGTCTATGGGCTGAGCTTCCGGCAGATTCTTATCGTCGCCCTGACCGGCGGTATCGCCGCCGCCGTCTACTACCTGTTCCACCAGCTCCTGCCCATCGTCATCCTGGCGGCGATCGTCCTGCCGCTCGTGGCGCTCGGCTTGAGCATCGCGCTCGGGCGCCGGGACGGGCTGAGCCTGGACCGCTTCGCCCTGGCCGCCCTGCTCCACACCCGCGCCCACAAGAAGTTCGTGTCGGCGCCCGAGGGGGTCGCCGAGCCGCCCCGGTGGTGCCGCCTGCGGGGCACGCTGCCCGCCCCGCTGCGGCTGCCGGTGCGGGCGATCCGCACCGACGGCGCCCTCGAACTGTCCGACGGAGGGGTCGCAGTGCTGGTGGAGACCAGCACCCTGTCCTTCCACCTGCGCACCACCCGCGAGCAGGCGGCCCTGGTCGGGGCGTTCGGCCGGTGGCTGAACTCCCTCGAAGCACCCGTGCAGATCCTCGCCCGCGCCCGCCCCGCCGACCTGACCGACCTGATCGAGGCGGTCGAACACCAGGCAGAGGTGCTGCCGCACACCGCCCTGGCCGCAGCCGCCCGCGAACACGCCGACTACCTGGCCGAGCTGAACAGCTCCCGCGACCTGCTGATGCGGCAGGTACTCGTCGTGCTGCGCGACCACCCGACCGCAGGTCGGAGCCGCCGTTCGATACGCCGGAATGCCTGCGCGGCCGTCGTCCTGCGCCGGGCCGCCGAGGCCGAGCGCAGCCTCGCAGCGCTCGGCGTGGCGACCCGCGTCCTCGACGCCGACACGGCCAGCCAGGCACTGGCCGAATGCCTCGACCCCGGCGGCCGGCACCCGCTCGGCCAGGCCCTGCCCGACGAACTGATCACCTCAACCACCGGGAGCACGCCGTGAAGCTACGCCGCCACCACCGCAGCCATGACCACCAGCCCTGCGCTCTCACCCATCCGGGGTCGGCGCACGTCGGCGCCCGGACCCTGACCCTGCCCAGCGCCGTCTGCGCATCGTTCACGGTCACCGGCTACCCGCGCGAGGTCGGCGCGGGATGGCTCGAACCCTTGCTCACCTACCCCGGCCACCTGGATGTGTCCCTGCACATCGAGCCGATCCCGCAGCAGGTCGCGGCGATGCGGCTGCGCCGCCGGCTCGCCCGCCTGGAATCGGCCAGCCGCTCCGACGCCGCCCACGGCAGACTCGCCGACTTCGCCGCCGAGGCCGCCGCCGACGACGCCACCAGCCTGGCCGACAGCCTCGCCCGGGGCCACGGCCGCCTGTTCACCGTCGGCCTCTACCTCACCATCCACGCCCCTTCGGAGCCGGAATTGGCCGCCGAGGTGGAGCGGGTCCGGGCGCTGGCATCGTCGCTGCTGCTGGATGCGCAACCGGCGACGTTCCGCGCCTTGCAGGGGTGGACCACGACGCTGCCCTTGGGCGTCGACTCCCTCAACAGCACGCGCACGTTCGACACCACCGCCCTGGCCGCCGCCTTCCCCTTCACCTCACCCGACCTCGCCACCACCGTCGGCGAAACCGGAGTGCTGTACGGGCTGAGCGCCACCAGCAACGGCGTCGTCGTGTGGGATCGCTACGCCCAGGACAACCACAACTCCGTCGTCCTGGCCCGCTCCGGCGCGGGCAAGAGCTTCTTCACCAAACTCGAGGCCCTGCGCCTGCTCTACCAAGGGGTCGAGGTCGCCGTCGTCGACCCCGAAGACGAATACGCGCGCCTGGCCCACGCGGTCGGCGGCACCTGCCTGCACCTCGGAGCCAGCGGCGTGCGATGGAACCCCTTCGACCTGCCCGCCAGCCACGGCCCCCACGATGACGTGCTGTCGCGGCGGGCCATGTTCCTGCAAACCCTGATCGCCACCATGCTCGGCGGCACCCCGCTCACCGCGCAGACACGAGCGACGCTGGACTCGGCGATCATCGCCACCTACCAGACGGCCGGGATCACCCGCGATCCCGCCACCTGGAGCAGGCCCGCGCCGCTGCTCGCCGATCTGGTCACCACGCTTACCGGAAAGACGGCCGGTCAGACCGGCGCGGACCTGGCCGCGCAACTCGCCCCCTACGTGAGCGGCTCTTACCGGGAGCTGTTCGACGGCCCGACCACCACCACACCAGCCGGACATCTGACCGTCTTCTCCCTCCGGGACCTGCCCGAGGAGATGAAAGCCGTCGGCACCCTGCTGGCGCTGGATGCGATCTGGCGGCGGGTGGCCAACCCGCGCGACCCCAAGAAGCGCCTCGTCGTCGTCGACGAGGCCTGGCTGCTGATGAAGGAACCCGAAGGCGCCCGCTTCTTGTTCCGGATGGCCAAGGCAGCCAGGAAGCACTGGGCCGGGCTCGCCGTCGTCACCCAGGACGCCGCGGATCTACTCGGCTCGGAGCTGGGGCAGGCGATCGTGGCCAACGCCGCCGGCCAGATCCTGCTGCGCCAAGCGCCGCAGGCCATCGGCGCGGTCGGGGACGCCTTCGACCTGACCGACGGCGAGCGCCAGTTCCTGCTCACCGCCGAGCGCGGCGAAGCGCTCCTGGTCGCCGGCCCCGCCAGCCGAGCCGCCCTGACCATCGTCGCCTCACCTTCTGAGGCGGCGCTGGTCACGACAGACCCGCAGGTCCTCGCCGAACTCGACCGACACGATCAACATCGCCCGCTGCAAGCGCACGCTGCGCAACCACCCGGCCCGCCCGGTTCCGCCGAGACCACCACCAGCAGCCAGGACGACAACGAGGAGAGCGACCCGCTATGACGATCAACCCGGCACCGAGCCAGGACGGGCCGTGCCTGCTGTGCGGCATCGACGAGCGTGATGTTCACGAAGCCCTGGACTTCCTCACCGAGCTGCCCGCCCGCCTGCCCGAACTCACCCTCACCTACGGCCCCCGCCTCGCTACGGCCGTGGGGGTGGTGTGGGCCGTGGCTGCTGTGGCGCGTCACCTGCTCGGCTGGCTTCGTCACGCCGACATGACACCCCAAGCCCGGCTCATTGACATCTCCAGCCCGCCGCGCAGCGATCCCGAAGGCGCCGTGGTGCTGTGGCGCCAACTCGTCGGCCTGCTCCGCCCCGCGTGGAAACGTGCCTTCGCCGGGCAACCGCACCTGGTGTGGGAATACCACGGCAGCGACGCCGGAGTCCGCATCCGCCTGTGGGTACCCGGCACGATCCCGGCCGGAATCGTGGAGAAGGCCGTCCAAGCCGCCTGGCCCGGCGCGACCACCACCACAAGCCCCGCCACCTCCCCCCTCCCGATGAAGACGGAGGTCGCAGGCGGGCGACTCGTCCTGGCCGCGCCCGAGCACTTCCCGCTCAAGACCGACCACGACCACGACCCCATCCGCTCCCTGCTGGAAGCCATGAGCGGACTCCGCGAAGGCGAGCACGCCGTCGTGCAGGTGCTGGCCCGCCCGACCACCGGCCGCCGCCTGCGGCACGCCTACCAGGCAGCCGCCCACCTACGCGGAGGAGGAAGCCGCCACACCCTCGGCCGCGTCCTCGATGAGATCCTCCCCCTGCCCACAGCCGCCCGCGACCACCACCACACCAGCAACCTGGCCCGCGACTTCCCCGAACGCACCGAACAGATCCGCACCATCCTGGCCAAGGCCGGTCAGCCGCGCTACACGATCGCCGTCCGCTACGCCGTCGCCACCAGCCACCAACCCCTCTCCGCCCACGCGCTGACAAACGCCCGCCCAGGCGATGCGACTACTCCTCATCTGGTCCGTGGATGGCTGCGAGGCCACGCGCACACCCTGGCAGGCGTCTTCGCGCTGTTCACCGGCGGCCACCAGTACCTGCGCCGAGCCCGTCTTTGGCGGCCCGGCCGCACGATCGGCTCGCGCCGCCTCGACGGCGGCTACCTGCTGTCCGTCGCGGAGCTGGCCGCGCTCGCGCATCTGCCGTGGGACATCGACGCGCCCGGCATCACCCGCGCCGGAGCCCGCCCGGTAGCGCCGTCCCCGGCCGTACCCCGCACCGCGCAGGGCGGGGCCGCCCGCATCCTGGGCGACGCCGACAGCGGCCCACCCCGGCCCGTAGCACTTCCCGTACGGGACGGGCGGCATCACACCCACGTCCTGGGCGGCACCGGCGTCGGCAAATCCACCCTGCTCGCCAACATGGTCCTGGCTGATGCAGCGGCAGGCCGGGGTGCCCTGGTCATCGATCCGAAGGGTGACCTGGTCACCGACATCCTCAACCGGCTCCCGGAGCGAGCCGTCGGCAAGACGGTGGTGTTCGACCCGCAAGACGCAGCCCCGCCACCGTCGATCAACATCCTCGCCGGGCATGACCCTGCCTTCGCCGTCGACTCCGTCGTGACCATCTTCCACCGCTGCTTCTCCACCGCCTGGGGGCCACGCGTGGACGACCTGCTCCGCTCCACCTGCCTCACATTGACCAGCGTCCTGGGCCGCAAGGCGACCCTGGCCGATGTGCCCCGGCTGCTGACCGACTCGGCGTTCCGTGCCCGGACCACAGCCGAGCTGCGCGATGAGCTGCTGGCCGGGTTCTGGGACTCCTACCAAGCCCTCACTCCCGCCGGGCAGGCCACCGTCATCGGCCCGGTGATGAACAAGCTCCGCGCCGTCCTGCTGCGCCCGTTCGTGCGGCAGGCACTGGCCAGTCCGGAGACCACGGTCCCCATCGGCCAACTTCTCGACCGAGGCGGGCTGGTCCTGGCCCGGCTGCCTAAGGGCATCTTGGGTGATGACGCGGCCCGGCTGTTCGGCTCCATCCTGCTCGCCCACACCTGGCAGGCCGCCACCCGCCGCTCCCACCAGGCCGAATCGCAGAGGCCGGATGCCTCCCTGGTGATCGATGAGTGTCATAACTTCTTGAATTTGCCCGGCCACGTCAACGACGTGCTGGCCGAAGCGCGCGGCTACCGGCTGTCTCTGGTACTGGCTCACCAGCATCTCGACCAGCTTCCCGCCGATCTGCGCGAAGCGCTCTCAGCAGATGCGCGCAACAAGGTCTACTTCAACGCCTCCCCAAAAGACGCAGGCGAGTTGAAGCACCACACCGCGCCGCTGATCAGCCCACACGACCTCACCCATCTGGGCGCCTACCAGGCCGCCGCCCGCCTCATCATCGACGGCCAGCAGATCTCCGCCTTCACGCTGCGCACCCGACCTCTGCCCGCCCTGGTTGAGGGCCGAGAGGCAGAGATTCGCCAGGCATCTCACCAGCGGTTCACGGGACTGGCGGTTGCCCGGCGAGCAGGCCAGGCACCCGAACCAACCGCAAGCAGAGCGCCCGGCCCTCCCCCGCGCGACGTAGACCCCGGCGCACCCTCAGCCTCCACCCGTCACTGACCGACCCACGCCCTAGTCCGACTAGTCCGACCACGTCACGGAGGTTCACCATGTCCGACAAGCCCTGCGGTTGCTCGTGCACCTGCCAGCCGGCCAAGCAGCCCGCCACCCGGACAGCGGCGGCTCGCAAGCTGCCCCGGTTCACCATCCAGCCCATCCCGGCAGCCCAGCCCCGGCTCGATCACACCGCGTTGATGATGCTTGCCGCGCGGCTGACCGAGCGCGACTACCAGATCCTCGAGCACCTGCACCGCCACCGCGTCCTGACCACCCACCAACTGCAGCGCATGTTCTTCACCATCGCGCAGGCGACCCGCGCCCGCATGACCATCCTGTTCGAGCTCAACGCCGTCACCCGCTTCCGGCCCTGGGCCGGATACGGCGCGGGCTCGGCCCCCATCCACTGGGCCCTCGGCAAAGCCGGAGCCGCCGCCCTGGCCGCCCGCCAAGGCATCACCCTCAAAGAACTCGGCTACAACCCCGACATCCCCGTCGCCGTCTCCTCACGCCTGGCCCACCAGATCGGCGTCAACGACTTCTTCTCACACCTGCACAGCCATGCCCGCCACACCCCGCAAGCCACCTTGAAAGCCTGGTGGTCAGAAAGGCAATGCGCCACCAAATGGAGCGACCTGGCCCGCCCGGACGCCTACGGCTGCTGGCACGAGAACGGCCGCCAGATCGACTTCTTCCTCGAACACGACACCGGCACCGAAACCCTCAAACGCGTCGCCGACAAGCTCCACGACTACCGCAACCTCGCCGACGCCACCAACCACACCACCCCGCTCCTGTTCTGGCTGCCCAACCCCACCCGCGAAACCAACCTGCGCAAACTCCTCACCGGCAGCGACCTCCCGATCGCCACCGCCGTCCACACCACCCACGGCGACGGCCCCGCCGGACCCGTCTGGCTGCCCATCCCCTCCGGGGCGGGACAGGCACGCATGCGGCTGGCCGACCTCGACAACGGCTGGCCCCATCTCGCCCTCGGCCGAAACTCCCAACAGCACACCGCCGCCGACGACAACTACGACGAATTCCTCGACAGCATCTTCCAGGAAGACAACAAGAGCAGGTGAAGACCGCCGCGGCCGGCGCCGCCCTCCTGCTGCTCATCATCTGCGCGTTCATCGCAGCCGCGACCAGCATCCTCACCGGCTCCGGGACACCCGGCGGCCTGGGCTGCGCGATCACACCCGCGACAACGAGCAGCACAGCGAGCGAGCCGATCGCGGCCGGTGCATCGACCGGCGTGGCCTCTACGCTGACCTTGGACATCGAGCAGCAGACCCACGCCACCCTCATTATCCAGATCGCCATAGAGCGCGGCCTGCCCGCGCGGGCAGCCGTCATCACGGTCGCCACCGCTCTGCAGGAGTCCCAGCTACGCAACTTGCACTACGGCCACCTCGATTCGCTGGGCCTGTTTCAGCAGCGCCCCTCGCAAGGCTGGGGAACCCCGGAAAAGGTCCTCGACCCTCGATACGCCATCAGCATCTTCTACGATCGCCTTGTCAAGGTGCCCCGCTGGGAGCAGCTCCCGCTCACCCGGGCCGCCCAAGCCGTCCAGCGCTCCGGCCGCCCCGACGCCTACGCACCGTGGGAGCCCCTCGCCCAACGCACCGTTGACGCCCTCACCGAGACCTGCGTCCCGCTCATCCCCGGCGAGCACATCGCCGCCGTACTCGCATACGCGCACGCCCAACTGGGCAAACCGTACCTTTGGGGCGCCGAGGGACCTACCGCCTTCGACTGCTCCGGGCTGACCATGCGCGCCTACCAAGCCGCCGGAATCAGCATCCCCCGCGTCGCCGCCGACCAATGGCGCCACGGCCCACCCATCCCAGCCGGTCAGGAACTGCCCGGGGATCTGGCCTTTTTCCACATGGATGCAGACGGCCCCGGACACGTCGGCCTCGTCATCGGAAACGGCCAGATGATCCACGCACCCAACCGGCGCAGCGTCGTCAAAATCGACAGCTATCAACGGCGGGACTTGATCGAGTTCACCCGCCCCACCGCCCACGCCGTCACCAGCCAACCCGACCCCCGCTAACCGCAGGCCACACCCCGCTGCAACGCCGCTAGCGCCGTTAGCACCGACCCCCGGGACACCTTACGGCCGCCATACAGCCCTCACGGGCCGTGGACAGCCGCCACCGCATCCCGGGGCCACAGCCACGGCGGATCGCGCGGGCTGACGGACCCAACCATGGCTGTCACCGCACCCGCCAGAGCGTCATCCAGCACCGGCGCGGTACCTATCCGGCGGGTGAGCTGCTCGTTTCTTCCTGCAACTCGCAGTCACGCAGAGGAATGTGTCCGATACTGTCCGGGAACATCTCCATGGGTTCGCAGGTGAAGGAGGCACCTCGTGTGCGCGATGCGGTTTGCCCCGTCCCAGCTCGTGGTCAGCCTCTCCTACGACCTCAACAACCCGATCAAGATCCGAGCCAAGCACAAGGTCGCCGGCATGCTCCTGCTCGACCGCGACCACGCCAACCGCCTCGAAAAAGGCTGGAACGTCCCCGGCGCCTACCTCCTGCTCGACCGCCCCGACACCCACGGGCGGTGGGGAGCCTACGTCGGCAAAGCCACCAACCCCGGCCTCCGCAACCGCGTCCTCCAGCAGCTCAAGGACCGCGACCACTGGTACCGGGCGCTGCTCATCCGCTACGAATCCAACGACGACGAAACGCTCAACAGCAGCGAAGCCGGATGGCTCGAAGGGCGCCTCTACGACCACCTCGCCAAGGCCAGGCAGGTCGATCTGCGCAACCGCAACCGGCCCCAGGACCCCACCCTGTCCGACGACGACGAGACCAGCCTCATCGACTACCTGCTCCCCGTCGAGTCCGTGCTCCGGCTTATCGGCCACACTCTCTACCCCCGCCCAGCAGGTGCCCCCGACGGCGGCGGACCTCTCGTCAAAAGGATCAAGTCCAGGCCCGAGGCGAACAAGCCCGCCCCCCACCTCAGCCCGTACCGACCGACCCCCGACACCAGCCCGCCGTTGGGCCCGGTAAAAGACGTGAAGGAGATCATCGCGCAGATCAAGGCGGGCACCTATGTGTATAGGGGAGCGCTGAGCCGCTAACGTCATGAGACCCGGTGGTGGAGGAGGTGTGCCCCGGCCAGCGCACTTTTCCTGTGCTGGACGGGGCGCACCCCCTATGCCACCGGATCAGGCGCTACCGAACATGTCCTCGTCCGTCGCCTCTCCCTCTGTCTCTTCCTCGTCGTCCTCTTCGCGGTCGAAGATCCGGCAGGCGAGCTCCTCCTCTTCCGTGAGAACCACGGCGAACAGCTCCTCAACCCCGAGGGAAAGGGCCCTGCACAGGCGGTGCCAGCCGTCGATGATCAGCATGCCGCCGTTCGGGACCGTGGCCATGATCAACGGCTCGGACAGATCCACCTGGGCCGCGTGCTCGGCGTCGATGGCGACCAGCTGAATCATGCCCGCCCACCACCGGGTTTGGATCCGCCCATCCGGGGCCCGGCCCTGAGTGAGCTTCTTGGCCTCGGTGATGTCCCAGCGCCAGCCGAGCATCTGGAAGACCTCCACCCGCGTGCTATCCCGGTCCGATCCGGACCTGCGGGCGGCCGGTGGCTGCGGCGCGGTGGGCGCGGGCTCGCCGGTGCTCGTGCTGGTGCCGTTGTGGTGGGGGTGGGTCATGCCGTGGTCTCCTGGCCGGTCGAGGCACTCGGAGACTGCTGCGCGGAGCAGGCCGGCGCGAGTATCTCGGCTTGGGCGAGGAAGATGCGGGCGGCGCCTTGCCGGATGAGGGCGAGGCTGTGGTCGAGGTGGGCCAGGGCGAAGTCGAGTTCGCCGTTGCGTCCGGGTGCACGTGTGGTCACGTTGGGGTCTGGTGGGGTGGGGTCATCGAGGTACGGGGTGATCCAGGAGACGAACCTGGATACGGCCTCAGCCGGACGCACGCCTCCGCCCTCGGCGTACTCGATGTGCCGGGCCAGCAGCCGCCACCATGTGCACAGGGTCTGCGCGCGCAGGGTGGTGTAGATCTGCTCGGCGCTCAGCCGCTCACCCCGGCCAAGACGCCGGACGATGTCGTCGAGGTGCTGCTGGCGGGCGCTGCGGGCCTGCTCGATGACCGTCTCCAGGGCGGCCGGAACCTTTCCTGAGGGTGCGGCGGGGGCTGGATGCTGCGGGGAGGTGTTCATGACATGGGTGTCCCTTCGGGGGTGTCGCCAGCGCCGGGATGCGCTGGCGGGGTCGGGTGGCCGGTCATGGCCCCGCCACCGTCGAGGCGGGCGGGGTGGGGCTGTCCGGTCGGGGGTGGTCGTGGTCCACGGGCGTGGTCGCGATCGGATGGGCGCTCTGCTGGATGAGGTGCTGGGTGAGCAGGTGGCCGCTGTCGTGAAGGAAGTCGCGGGCGGCCATGCGCGCGGCGTGGGCCAGAGCGTGATCGAACAAGGTGCCCGGCCGGGCCACCGGAGGCTCCCCGGTGAGGTAGTGGCGGGCCCAGGAACGCACCCGCCGCACCGCGTGATCGGAGGTCAGCTTCTTACCGGTGATCTCCTCATCGACCAGATCCCACCAGGCGCGCCATGCCTGAGCGTGGGCGGCGGCGAACACCTGCTCACCGCGCAGCCGTTGCCCGTTCTGCAAGGCGAAGATCGCCTTTGCCGCTGCCGTGTAGAAGGCGTGGCGGACGGCGGTGATTTTCTCGGAGGTCAGCTGCTCACACGAGCGCCGCGCCGTCTCATCCTGGGATGCGGTGCCGTCCCGGGCGGGAGGGGTGCTGCTCGGTTCACCGGGCAGAGGGCCGGGCGGGTAGCGGTGATCCATCGGGTGTTGTCCTTTCGTTGGGTGACAGCGGACCGTTGAGGGTGAGGGTCATGGGGTGGCCGCCCGGCTGACGGCTCGGCACATCGCCCCGCTCGAGCCGAGCAGGGCGCAGACCGGTGAGGCGGGCAAGGGGGCGGACGGTGGGACGCGCCCCCGCACACGCCGTCACGGGCGATGTTCCGAGGCCGAGGTCCGCTCGGTCGCGGTCGCGGGGCTGCCGGTGTCGGCCGGGCGGGTGTCGTGATCGGAAGGCAGGGCCAGCGCCTCGGCGAGCTTCTCGGTCGCGTCCAGGAACGCCCGTGCGCCGCCCCGGCGGCACTCGGCCATCGCCAGGGCGAACAGGCCGCCGTTGGACACCGGGCGGGCGTTGAGCAGCAACTCCTGAGCCCGTTGCCGCACGGCCAGCAGCGCGGTCGCGCCGTCAACGGTGTCTTCGCGGCCGTGGGTGAGGTCGGTGACCTGCTGCCACCACGACATCCGCTGGTAGGCGTAGGCGATACGGGCCAGGTCCTTGTCGTGCAACGTGCCCTCCTCATCGAGGCAGGCGATGCGGTTGAGGGCCTCGCTGAGTTCCCAGCGGGCGGTGTTGGCGTGACGGACGGCCTGGTCTTCGAGTCGGCCCATGACGATCTCCTTCGTGGTAGCGGTGGATGACGTACGCGGGTGGGTATCGGCCCTGGTTGAGGCTTTGGGTGGGGCCCCGGCCCGGCCCGCCGCGAACCCCGGGGATCCGGGGCGGGCGGCCGGTGTGACCGGTCGGGGGTTGGCCGGTGTGGTGTCCGGTACGGCCCCCGTGCGGGGGCGGTACCGGACACCGGCGCTGTGGGCGCTGTGGGTTAGGCGGTGGCCAGGAGCCGGAACGCGCGGGCCTTGAGCTTGGCGTTGTCGTGGTCGTCCAGCAGGGCCCGCTCCGCCCGCACCGTCGCCACGTCGCGGCTGCCGAACACCGGGCTCTTGTGATCCAGCCGCTCGGTCACCGCGTTGTAGGCGGCCCAGCGCGTGTTGCGGATCGGCTCCTGCGTCGGGGCCTGCGCGAACAGGTACTCCAGCTCCCGCATGGTCAGGTCGTGATTGCGCTTCGCGAGTTCCTTGGCGTCGGCCGGGAGGGGGTGGAGCCGGTTGGCGAACTGCCGGAACTCCTTCACCTCCATCGGCATGGCGAGGAGTTTCTCGGCCTCGGCGGCGAACGCTTGCCCGTGCTTCCAGGTCAGTTTCAGCGCCTCCCGCGCCTCGGCGATGCGCCCGGCCACGTTGCCGGTATGCCGGACGGTGAACTTCGAGGCGTGGTTAGCGAGCGCGGCCCGTTCGGTGTTCGCGCACACCACCCGGACCGGGGTGGCGACGGTGACGAACGACCCCCACCCGTCATGCCGGGAAAACGCCGCCAGATACAGGTCGACCTGGTCGAACCCGCCGACCATGAGCGGCTCGGGCAGCCGCATCGTGACGAACACCCGGCGTCCGCCGTTCAGCGACCCGCCCGTGTCGAAGATCGCCCCCGATTCGTCCACCAGCGTCTGCAGGAACCCGGTGACGTCCTCGTTCTGCAGGACCTGATAGTCCCTGCCGACCCGGCCGAGCCGTTCGGGCGCTCCGGTGACCGGGTTGGTGCGCACCACCAGGAAGTCCTCATGCGTGACGACCGGCAGGCCGGTGTCGGGGTCGGTGACCTGGCCGACCGGCACCTTGCGCACGTTCCACCCGGCGAGTTGGGCGTTGGACAGCAGGTCCTCGGCGGTCATCGGGCCGGGCGCGGTGTAGCCGAGCCCGTGCCAGCCCGGCTTACCGGCGGCGGCGAACCCGGCCGAACCGTTGGCGAAGACCTCGATCTCGTGAGCCATGACAGTTCCCTTTCTGATGTGCGGTGCTGATGCGTGGTGGTGATGTGTGGGCATGCGAAACAGAAGCGATGGGGTGTGGTGGGGTCCGGTCCCGCCGTGTCGGGGGCCGGTACGCCGGTGATCAGTGGGTGACAGGGGGTGTCGCAGCCCGGCGCGGGGCCGAGGCGGCGGGTGGGGCGGGCCGGTTGGGGCGGCCCGCCCGCACCCCGATCAGTCGCGGTGGGTGTCGGCCCTCACGGTGTTCTCGGCGTCAGCGTCGGCGGGGACAGCCGGAACCGTGGCGGGGGTGGCGGGGGTGGCGGTGGGGGCGAGGGCGAAGCGGCGGGGCCGCTCACAGGACAGCACCGCATCACCGAGGTTGACCAGCCGGTCCAACGCGTTGGCCACCGCGCCGGACGAACGGTCCAGCGCCCGCCCGATCTCATACGGGGTGAAGTCCTTGTCCGGGAACTCGATCAGGTGCGCGTGCACCATGTCTCGCAACGCGCTCGGCCGGACCCCGTCTCCCGTACCCGCGCCGCTTGCGGCGCCCGGCCGGGCCGCCGCCGGGCGGGCCGGGGCGGCGGTGGTGCCGGTCAGCACCGCCCGGGCGTTGCGGTGCGCCGAGGCGACCTTCGTTATGGCCATTTCCAGGTACCCCAACGCCATCACGGCGTTCCCCTCGCCCTTTGCCGAGATCACCCCGCCGAACAGTTCGATCAGTTCCGTCAGGTCCGCTCGCGCCTGCGCCCATGCCGAATCATCGTCCACCGGCTCAGACACCGGCTCGGACATGTCGGTGTCGGGAAGCGAGTCGTGTTCGCCGCCCGGCTGGTCTTCTGAGCCCTGACCGGCCGTGTCGTCGACACTCAGACCCTCCGGCTGGCCGCCCGGCTCCTCAGCCAGGTCCGCCTCGTCGGTCGGCTCCTCCGCCATGGCGGGGTCGGCCGAAACGATGGGTGACAGGAGCGCCTCCTCGTCCGAGGCGGGTACCGCCTCCGTGTCCGGGGTTTCCGTGTCCGGTGCGGTGATCGCGGCGGGCGCGACATCCGTCGGAGCCGGAGCCGGAGCCGGGGCCGGGGCCGGGGCCGGGGCGTCGGCGGTACCGGTCGGCACGGGGGTGTCGATGGTGATGGGGAACCACCGGTCAGCGGCGCGGCCCCGCGTCTGACCGTCATTCACTCCCGGCTCACGGCGGGCGCACCCCTCGGTCTCGAACTGGTTGAGGATCTTGCCCGCCACCATCCGGTTCAGCCCGGCCGCCGCCCCGATCACCGTGGCCGACGCGCCCGGCTCGGCGGTCAGCGCGGCCCACACCGCCGTCACACGCCCGTCCTCGTCCGTGGCGGGGCCGGTGTCCGGAGTAGCGGCGTCGGGGCCGTCAGGGGCCGTCACAGGCGCGGCGGCGGCGGGAATGATGACGGCGGTTTCCGCGTCAGCGGGAACGGTTTCGGTGACGGTCATTTCCGGGGTTTGAATAGCCATTTCGTGACGCCCTTTCCGGTGGCATCATCGGCCCCGTCCGGGCCGGTGCTTTTCGTTTGCGTCACGACCATCCCTCGCAAGCAACGCGGACGGCAAGTCGACCGGGCCATTTTCTATGTCACCCCAACGGCTGGAGAGGCTGACCTAACAAACCAACCACTGATCTGCGGAAACATCTCGCGAGAAGCCCATGGGATCGGCTTGACATGAGACGCGCGTCCAGCTCTTCACCTATTTCACCGGACGACGGAAAACGATGCCCGAATGCCCGAATACCGCGCGAAAGAAACTGCGGGGTTAATGCGCATCGCGGTTGACAACATGGCTGGATCGAGCGTCCATGGAATGAGGCGGTAAACACCGCCGGTCACGGCACCGGAATAACACGCCGGGGAAATCGAAAGGCACCGCATGACACACGCCAACACCACCACCGCCCGCCGTATCGTCAGCCCCCGGCACGCCCGCGCGCTCATCGACCACGGCCCCGGATGGGCGATCATGTGGGACGACCGCGACGTTCAACCCGTCATCGTCCGCCCCGAACGCGGCGACGACGGCAGGCTCCTCGAAATCTGCACCTACGAGGAGCTGTTCACCCTGGGAGGCTTTTGCGACCCCGGCGAAGACGCCCACGCCTGCCAGGCATGCACGCCGAGGGCACAGCCCGACTTCGACGTGATCGCCGCCCACCTGACCGACACCCTCGGCGACGTCTACCTCGACCGCGCCGACATCGCCGCGTGCATGCCCCTGACGCTGCCCTACACCCGCGCCCTCGCCGAACACGGACTGAACCGCAGGTTTCAGGGCGTACGGCGCGCTCATCTGTTCGATCAGCTTTACCGCTCACCTGATGGCCACCTCATCGAGCTGACCATCCCCCTGCCCACCACATCCGATCATGTCCCCGCGTCCACGCTCACGATCGAGTGGGCCTACCTGTGCACCCACTCCGCCGCCCCCGGCAATCCCGGCCCGGACCCCGTCGCCCCGGCCGACACCCCGCCCGCCGACATCGCCGCAATGATCGCCACCCACCTCGCCATCCACCCACCCGCATCCACCACGGACAGCATGGTCAGCACGGACAGCGCTGACATGCCCGGCACGCCCATCCCCGCCTGACCGGGCCAACGGGGAAGGGAACGGCCCCGGCACCGCCCCTACGGCGGTACCGGGGCCGCGTGTTCCCCCCGGGCCGGTCAGCCCGCGTCAGCGAACCCGTACCCCGTGGCGTCATCCAACGCCGCCAACCCCAGACAATCCCATCCGCACGGTTCCCCCGGCCCCGCATCACATCCCTCACACGCCCGCGACGGGTCAGCCGGACGGAAGACGTCGATCACGCCGCCGGGTAGATCCGCCGTGCCCGCCACGTACCGGGCCGGGTTCAGCACCACATCCGTCGACCGGATGTCAGCCGCCGCAACCGCCATGAACTCGCCGTCGAATTCGCCCCCACCATGCGCCATTTTCTTTCACCTTTCGCCTTTTTCCCGCTAACATTCTTATTTTATCTCGATAACGCCGCCACCTATAGCGCGCGGGACTTTTCTAGCGGCTATTAAGGTAAAGTTTTCCGGGAGGCTTCCCGGCGCCACGCGGGACGCCTCCCCGGACGCCGCACGGGCCCCGGCCGGGCCGCCCCACCGCACATCAGCCATCACGCGACCACCCCAGACGAAGACACTGCTCGCCGCTCAGGCCGAGGTCAGCGCGGGAGCCGGCCACGCGCCAGGCCACGGGCCGGCCGGATGCTGCTGGCCAGCAGCAGAGGGAACAGGAGAGGGAAGAGGTAAAAGAGGGAGACAAACCAACGGGTAGCGCCGTCAGGCCACGAGAACACACGCTCACACATATTCAAAGGACTCGTCCTTAGACGAGTCGGGCCGCCCACCGCACTGTCCGAAACCGGGAAGACCTGCGAAAACAACACCTGTGCGGGGTAGCGGCCTTAATCGCGGGAGGGAACGCCACCCCTATTTCCGGTACGGAGATCTACCCCCATCCGACACGCCTCCGCCGCCGCCGCCCATACCCCGATAGCCCACGCGGGACCCGAGGTTGACGCAGCCACCTCCCCAGCCCCGGGGGTGGTTCGCCTCGCCTCCGACGCGAGGCGAGCCCACCCAGGTCCGCCCGCCCAGCACCCCCTCCCCGCCGGACGGGCGGAGGGGTATCAACGCCCACCTGCACCCCAGGTGTCAAGCCCGCACCCCCGCCCGTCACACCCGACGCCCATCACCGCTCAGGCGGCAACGGCAGCGGCCACCACCGCTGCGGCAGGCTTGGAGCGGACCCGCCGATGACGCGGCCTGGCCCCGCCAGCAGGAAGCCGGTCGCGGCCCGCCCGTCTGTCGCCTTCCCCGGCCCGCGTTTCCAGCCGGGAGCGGTCCCGCCGCCTACCCCACGACCACCACGACCACCCGTACGGCCACCACCCCACCCGCGCCCCGTCAGCGGCAGCAACCGCCCACGTGCCCGTCCCCGACCGTTCAGCGGTCAACGCCCCCGGCAGCGGCGCAACCGCCGCCACAGTGCCGCTCAACCCCGTACCGGCACCCCCACACACCCCACCACTACCGGTGTCAGTCGTCCACGCCGAGCCCGATGACGGCGACCCGCTCACCCCCGCCCAGCCCACACCAGGCCCCGCCACCAACAGCTCGGCCAACCTCGGCAGCACCGGGCCGAGCTCTGACACACCGCCCTCGACCAGACCCAGCACAGCCATTCCGGACCTCGATGACGGCCCGGTCACGTTCGGCCCGGTCACATTCGGCTCTGGAGGGATGGAGGGCAGGGCCTGACGGAGTTCCTGCGGCCCAGCCGCGCTGATCACCACCTGCTTGCCCCGCATCGCGAGCCACCGATACCCCACTACCAGGAAGGCCCAATCCGGCCAGTCCCGGCGCAGCCCGGCCACTGCCTGCCGTGCCCACGGCTCCTGACCGAACGCGGACGCCTGGCCCGCCCTCTGCCTCACCACCTCTCCCGCACGCACACGGAAGGGTCCAGGCCAACAACCGCCTCCCCCCTGCCGGAGCCCGGTCTATCCACTGAAACCGGAAGACCACCCACCAGGCCACCCGGCTCTTCACCGCAGACCCCCTCACAGCCCACTGGCGACAAGCCGCTACCGGCGACGACACGTCCCGCTTCCTCGGCGACCCCACCGGAGCCCACCGGCATCGGCTCGCGCGAACCGCCCGGTTCTGGCTCTCCCGCACCAGCAGTGGCCGCAGTGGACGATGCGGCCACTGCCGGTGCGGGCGCCGCTGGTGCGGGCGCCGGAACCGGCTCCCCGGACAGGGCCAGCTCGACCCACACCGCATGCCCGGTACTCGCATCACCCGCAGCCCCAAATCGGACCGCCAGCTCAGCCACCCCGGCCAGCCCTCGCCCGTGCTCGGCCAGCCCCAGCAGCGAACCCGGCCTCTGAGAGAAGTCCGGAACCGAACCCCCGCCCAGGTCATACACCACGATCCGGGCCACGCCCGCCCCGCGCAGCACCTCCACCACGAAGAACCCCTGCGCCCGTCCCGAACACGAATGACCCGAACATGAGTGGTACAGCGCGTTGGCGACCAGCTCGGCCGTCACCCACTCCGCGTCCTGCCTCCGGCCGGTGTCCGCCAGCAACTGGCCCACCAGACGACGCGCCGGAGCCGACTGATCCGCCCGCCCCGGAAACGCCTGCCGCCAGGCCATCCCACCCCACACCGGCCGAGAGCCGAAGGTCGACATCACCAGTCCCGGCGCCAGATCCGGGAACTCCTCCCCACGCGGCTGCCCGTGCGTACGCGGTGCGAGCAGGCGACTCGACTCGCTCGAAAGTGTGTACTGCGTGCGGTTGTCCATGCTGGCCGTCCCTTTCCGGTCCCGCCCCGGCCCGTCCGGGAGCGGCCAGCACCATCGCCCACCTCGCCGCCCCAATCACACCCCCAACCGCAACCCCATGCCCACCCCGCCCCCGACCTGTGGCCATGCCGCGAACCACCCACCAACGGTCCCCATGACCGCCCGGACGATCACCCCACATGGAGACTGGAGCCCCTCCCCAGAGCCCGCCTACCGTCCCCGCACCACACGCACCCATGGCGGTCCGCGCGCCATAGGAAAGGGGATGTCAACGCATGTCCGGAACCGGATACCAGACACTGCTCGACTGCCGCCGTCGCAGCCGATACCTGCGCCAGCACGGCTTCAGCATCGACCAGATCGCCGTCATCCTCGCCCTCGACCACCCCGCCACACCGCTACGCCTCTACCGCCACGCCGCCGGACTCACCGCCGCCCAGGTAGTCACCGCCTTCCACCACCTCTCTGACACCACCGGCGCGGGACTGCGCGAATCCCGCCTCTACGAGCATGAAAACTGGCCCGAGACAGGCCGGCGCCCCTCCCTCTACACCCTGCGCCTCCTGGCCCGCATCTACGGCACCCAACCTTCCCACCTGCTCACCCCCGCCATGCTGGCCACCTACACCCCGCGCGACCAGCAGGCGCTACACCGAACAGTTGGATAAGTCCCCTGTCAGAGCAGGAGCTCCCCGACGCCCGCTTCTCGCCAGCAGGATCGACGGGCTAACGCACGAATCGCTCATACACCTGCCGCGCCTGCGGACTCGGCACCGCGTCAATCTCCGCCAGCCGCTCCCGCAGCAGCTCGAACGAGCGCCGTACCGCAGGCAGGCGCCCTAGTTCGCCTTGAACCGACATCAGCAGACACCACAACGTCTCGCTGTACGGATCGATGCACTCGACCGCCAACCGCAGCACGTCCACCGCCCGCCCTGGATCATCGGCCCGCACCAGCTCGGCCATCCGCTCAGCGGCATCCGCCGCCTGCCGCTGAGCGGCCTGCCGCAACGGGAGCACCCACAGATCATCGCGCCCAGCCAGCAGCGGCCCCCGGTACAGGGCCAGCACCTCATGCAACGCCGCCACCCGCACAGCGTCCTCGACCGCGATCGAGGCCAGCTTGCACGCGTCCTCGAACCGCCAGAAGTCCGCATCGAACGCTGCCGCCGGCAGCAGTCGCCGCTCCCCGGACTTCAGCACGAACCGTATGCCAGACGCACAACCCACCGCCTGCCGCATCGCCCGGTTGATCTCCCGCACGGCCGAATCCAACCGGCGCCCGCCAACCTCCCCCGGCCACAGCGTCTCGGCAATCCCCTCCGCCGAAACTCCGTCCCGCGACACCGCAAGCAGCGCCAACAACTCCCGGGCCTCGGCACGACCGAAACAGACCTCGGCCCCGCCATACGACAGCCGCGGCACCCCCAGCACCTCGACCTTCGCCTTACCCGCCGCCGCTACGAAACCCGATCCCAGCCTGGCCAAAACGCTTGATACGAGGGGCACCTCAGCCTCCGTTTCCGCCTCTGAAACCGCCGAGCGAAAGCCGGGCTGGTCAGGCTGGGACGGAGTCGCCGCCATATGCTCACCGCGGTCGCGCTTGGCAACCGACTCCGCCATCCCGCAGGTGACCGTAGGCGCCTGCACCTCAGCGAATGACAGGACAACCGCCGAGGATGCTTCGATTTCCTCACCGTTGCGACCATCGATACCGCGTGGACAAGCAGCACCGCCAAACAGACCCGCAGCAAACGAGCTCGCGCCCGCCTGCGCCGACCAGGGCCGGAGCCGACCGATAAGCGCAGTGGTCAGGACCATGAGCATGAGCCCGAATGCCAGCGCGCCACTCAGCGGACCCATCGCCTCAGACCGAGACTGCGACCGCGGTCTCACCGCATCGACCAGAGCGGGCGCAGAGGAACCCGCTGTGGGCACAGGAAACGGTGTCGAGGTCGATGCCAAGGGCGTTTCCGATGGAGCTGGTGATGGGGGGACCGTCTTGGACGATGGCTGCCTACCGTCCTTGTGTGGGTGTTGCTGACGGTGGCCCCTTGTCTGACGATCTCGGTTCAAAACCCGAGCCCGGCCAGTTTCTCCGCTGCTCTGAACAGGCGGTCGCGGTTCGGGATCCCGCCTGCGAACTTGGGCTGGGTCGGCTTTAGGCTGCTTTATCGTCGAAATCACATCGCGTGGCTTCGACACCTTCTGCGGTTCAGAAGTAAGCGTGGTATATGCCGGATTGCGCTGCGACCGCGCCAGATACTTCAGGAGATCCGAAAGGGCCGGCATTCGACCTTCCACCAGGTCGCCATACACCAACGCACACACCTTCTTGATGTCGTACACCTGCTGTGGTACCTGACCCACGGCAGGACAGTAAGGCCTCGCATTGACCGCACTGGCTGGTGAATTCGCGGCCCACACCACCGACGCCGCAACCACTGCGCCCAGCTTCTTCACCACATCTCCTACGAGCTGCCGCCGCATAGTGCCTCCCTGCCGCTCATGAGCCTTCGCACTGATCAGACCGTGCGCGGCCCTTCGACAGGGGTGGTGAAACCCTCCACGCCACCTACTGACCGAGGCGACGGCGTCCAGGGCGGCGAGAACCCCCATGACAGCGGGCTCTCCGGCGCAGAGCACGCGATGGTGAGAAGTCACCATCGCGCGGAACCACCCATCACCCGACACGGCAAGAAGGACCGTCACGGAGAGCCTCGGCACCATTACTCTCTGATCGGAGGTGGCGGTGGACGGACAGGATCAGGTCAAAGCGCAGCGCCTATTGGAAGGCGTCGTCCCGGATGAGATTTTCGTGTCGTACTCCATACTGCTCACGGAGGGCGGCTGCCCAGAGGACGACGCCGCGTCCCTGCTGGGAAGCAAGGAGCACGTCACGGAGCTTACGGCTCGCGGGATGGCGCATCGCCGGCCGGACGGCCCCGCGATGCCGCCACGCCTTGTGCCCGCTCCCCCAGAACTCGCGTTGCAGGGCGTCCTGACGGATCTCTCACGCCGTCTCGTCAGTGATCAGGAGCGGCTGCTGGCAGGACACAAGCGACTGAGCGAGTTCCACCAGACGCCGACCGCGGCATCCTCAAACTCGGCCATGGACCGGCTTGTGCACATCGTCACCGACCGAGACGAAATCAGTTCCCTGTCCTACGCACTGATCAACGCCGCGCGGCACGACTGGCTCACGCTGGACAACTACGTCCTGGAGGCGCCCGTCGAGGACTCCACCGGGTACGTACCGCTACCGGTCTTCGAGGGCCAGGTGCAATGCCGGGCGATCTATGAGACCCGCTGCGCAGAGCATCCGATCGGCGCCAAGACGATCGAGGCTGCGGTCGAAGCCGGGGAACAGGCGCGGCTACTGCCTCGCATCGGGATGAAGATGAAGCTCGCAGACGAGACAGTCGCGCTTGTTCCCCTGACACCGACAGGCATGGGAGGGGCGCTGCTTGTACGCTCCCCCGTCATCGTCGGAGCGCTACGGGAGTACTTCGAGCTGCTCTGGGAGAAGGCCATCCCGTTCGGCAGCGCGAAGGCCGCCGCCCCGCTCACGCCCGGGCAGTTGCAGGTGCTCAAGCTGCTCAACCAGGGACTATCCGACGAGGCGATCGCCCGGCGGATGGACATCAGCGTCAACACCATGCGCAGACACTGGACCGCCATCCGCGATGAACTCGGCGTGGAAACCCGCTTCGCCGCCGGAGCCGCAGCAGTACGCCGCAGCTGGATCGACTGAACCCGAAAGGTCTTGCCATGCCCGAATACCTGGACTTTGTTCCCCAGCAACGATTCCAGCCCACCCTCGCGTTGTCCCCGGACGGCCAGCTAGTCGCCTATTCCAGCCACGTCTCCGGGCACTACGACCTGTGGGTGGTTCCCGTCGCCGGTGGCGAGCCGCGCCGCGTGGCGGGCTTCGACGATCGCACTGTCCGCCAGATCGCCTGGACACCCTGCGGCAAGCGGCTGGTCTTCACCGCCGACGAGAACGGAGACGAGCAGTTCCGCCTCTACCTCGTCGCCTTGGATGGCAGCGGCCTGACCGAGGTCAGCTCCGGTCCGGACTGTCAGCGTGTCCTGGCCACCTCGCCGTTCGACCCGACCGGCCGCTTCCTGGCCTACACCGCCAACGACCGCGACCCCGCTGCCCAGGACCTCATCGTCCACGACCTGGAGACCGGCGAACTTCGCCGCTTCACGCCCCCTGAAGGGGTCGCCTTCGAGGCCGTCAGCCTCTCCCCCGACGGCCGCTGGCTGCTGGCGACCGGGTTCCGCTCCAACACCGACATAGCCGTCTACCTCACCGACCTGAGCGACCCGGACGCCAATCCGGTCTGCCTAACGTCCGCCCTGGGCGAGGGTGTCTTCGAACCCGGAGTCTGGGCGCCAGACTCCAGCGGCTTCCACCTGCTCACCGACCACTGGAGCGAGTTCACAGCCGCCGCCTTCTACAACCTCGCAGCCCGTTCCCTGCAGCCCATCGCGCGCCCGAACTGGGACGTCGAGGTCCTCGACGCCGCCGCCGGAGTCCGCATCTGGTCCGTCAACGAAGGCGGCAGCTCCCGCCTGCACGCCGACCGCGATGACAGCCCCATCCCGCTGCCCGACATCCTGCCCGGCGTCATCTCCGCGCTGTCCCTGGCCCCCGACGCCTCCTTCGCCGTCATCCTGATCAACTCTGCAGCGAGGCCGGCGGAAATAGCGGTCGTGGACCTGGCCCGCCACGAGTTCCGCTACCTCACCGACACCCGCCCCCCGGCCCTGCACGTCATCGACCCCGTCGCCCCCGAGCTGATCACCTACCCGGCCCGCGACGGACGCGACGTCCACGCCCTGCTCTACCGCCCGGACGGCCCCGGCCCGCACCCGGTCCTGCTGTTCATCCACGGCGGCCCGGAATCCCAGGAACGCCCCATCTACGCCCGCTCCGGCCTCTACCAGCATCTCCTCCACCAGGGCATCGCCATCCTGGCCCCCAACTTCGCCGGCTCCACCGGCTACGGCACCGCCCACCAAAAGCTCATCTACTGCGACTGGGGCGGCATCGACCTCGACGACCTGGACCACGCCGTCCAATACCTTCACACCCTCGACTGGACCGACCAGAACCGCCTGGCCGTCATGGGATCCTCCTACGGCGGCTTCGCCGCTCTGTCCTGCCTGGCCCGCCTCCCCTACCCCTGGGCCGCGGGCGTCTCCATGTGCGGTCCGAGCAACCTGCTCACGCTGGCGAAGGCCTCCCCTCCCACCTGGAAAACCTTCGTCGCCACCGTCCTCGGTGACCCCGACACCCGCGCCGAACACCTCCTGCAGCGCAGCCCCGTCACCCACGCCGACAACATCACCGCTCCCCTGTTCGTTCTTCAGGGAGCCCATGACCCACGCGTTCCCCAGGCCGAATCCGACCAGATCGTCGCCCGGCTGCGCGAACGCGGCGTCCAGATCCGCTACGACATCTATCCCGACGAGGGCCACGGCTTCACCAACCGCGCCAACGAGCTGACCGCCTACGAAGCCATCAGCGCGTTCCTCCACACCCATTTGATCGCTACCACCGCCGACCGCCCCGAACCGCTTCAGGTGGGCTGAAAGTCCCACCGAAACAGGGCCTCACCCGCAAGAGGGGACCGCCTGACGCGTACTTTCTGCCGACCCAGGATGCGGCCCCAACGCGACGTCGGGGTCATCCGGTAGACCGCATGGAATATCACTCCCATGACTCGTCCACGCAAGATCCAACAAGCAGCGCATCCGAAAGGTCGCGGTTACGCTACGCACCGTAACGATCAGGAATATCGGGGAGCCGAGGATGCCCGTACAGGTTGAACGACCGCGTGGACGAGCCCGCACCCGAACTCTGCTGACGGTGGGCGGAGCCGCCGCGGCCATAGCTGCCGCGATAGCTCTCGGCAGTGCTGGAGTGTTCGGTAGCCGGCCGGACTCTTCACCTCATACCGTGGACACTCTGGCAGGCGTGCCCGCCGACCATGTCCCTGCCTCTGGCCTTATGCAGCGCGGGTCCAACGTCCCATCCGACGACACCAGATCCTCGCACCGGAAAATCGCAGAAGCAGACGAGGTCAGCGGCGGTGCCAAAGGTGTCAACGCGGCCAGGAACCGAACGCACGTCGATGAGCCGCATGCGCTCCACGAGCTCCCGCAGCGACCTGCGCTGGCCGCCCCTGCTGCCAACCATCGCCCTTCCCGACCGGAGCCTCGGCCGAAGCGTGCTGCGAGCCACCCCCACCACGAGCACCCGACGCCGCCCGGACGCGGCACGATGCCATCGCTGTTGGAGATGCAGTGCGACGAGATGTTCCCCGCTCACAAGCAGGAGTTTCGGGTGCGCAACATCGCGTGCCATAGTCTCCTAGGTTCCTGAACACTGCCGCGTCCGAGTACCGAACAGTGCTCCGGGTTGTCCCGGGTGGCTGATGAGTTTTCGGTGTTGCCGAGCGGAGCCTGTGACGGTTGTGTCACGCTGCAGGTTCGGATGGTCGAGCGCAGCCACTCCACAGAGGGGTGGTCACAGCGACCAGCGCAGGAGGGAAGACGTCCTGATCGAGGTGACGGCGCTCCTTCTGCGCCGCACCGAGCTGCAGCCAGCGCTGGTGCGGCGATCGCCTGGACGGATCTTCGCCGCTCGGCAATGCGAACGCCCTCGTACACGACGTGCCCCAAGGAGCTGACTGTGCCAATGCTCGTTGCTCACATCCGAGCAATCGGTCACTGCGAACTCTGCTCTCGTGCTGGCTTGGGGGTGCCCCGTGGCGATCAGTGACGCGGACATTTCAAGCGCGCTGTCTGCCTACCTCGGGCGTTACCCGGACGAGGCCTCGCTGCTATCTGAGCCGGTGCAGCTGCTGTCGCAAGGTGGGGACTTCTCCTCCCGGCGGAATTTCCAGATGCATGTGACTGTCGGCGCGCTACTGGTCCGTGGCGACAAGATTCTGCTGGTTGAGCACCTCTCGTACGGGATCGTGTTGCAGCCCGGTGGCCACCTCGAACCGACCGATACCACGTTGATCGACGCGGCAGTGCGCGAGTTGACGGAGGAGACCGGTGTCGATCCTGGCCAGGTTTTCCCCTCGTCCGAATCGCAGACCCCTGTCTACGTCGAGTACGGCAGGGTCCCGGCCCGACCGGAGAAAGACGAACCGGATCACTACCACCTCGACATCGGCTATTCCTTCGTGACGGATGCGGACGCAGGGCGCATCCAAGAGTCCGAGGTGAAAGGTGCCGCCTGGTACCCGCTTGCCGTGGCTGAGCGCCTTGTCGGTCACCGTATGGCGCGAGCGGTCAGCGTATCGGCCCGGACCAGCTGAGCAGCCTGTCGAACGTCTCCGGGCGGTAGCCACGCCGGTCGAGGCTTCGCCGTCGGCGTTCGGCACCTTGTCGAGCCGAACACGAGGGCTTCGACGGGCGCAGCCTAGCTGTGGGGGTCACTCACTCGAAGGATGGTTTGACCGTCCGGTCCCGGCTCCGTTTCAGCTCGAAGAAGCCGTCGGTGCTGGCGACCATGACGAGGCCGTCCCAGAGTCGACCCGCAGCCTCACCACGAGGGGTCGGTGTGACCACGGGGCCGAACAGGAACGTGCTGGCGATCCGGAGAACGGGTGTCCCGACATCGAGTCCGACCTCGTTGAACGCCTCATGGTGTGAGTCCCTGATGAGCTGATCGAACTGCGTGCTGGCAGCGGCTTCAGCCAGCGACTCGGGTAGGCCCGCCTCTGAAAGGGCTTCGCTAATCACCGTGGGATCGTCGCGACGTCTTTGGTTGTGCAGCCGGGTGCCGATAGCGGTGTACAGCGGCCCAAGGACGCCGCGACCTCCGTACTCAGCGGCTGCCGCGCAGACCCGCACCGGACCCCATGCCTTCGTCATCAGGTCCCCATAGTCCTTGCTGAGTCCCTTGCCTTCGCGCTGAACGAGGTTCAGGTAGGCCAGCGACATGATCCGCCAATCGGCACGCACCGGCCGGATCTGCTCAACCTCCAGAAGCCAGCGGGAGGTGATCCATGCCCACGGGCACAGCGGATCGAACCAGAACGGAACCGCCTCGCGATCCGGCTGTCCTGTGGTCATCATGATGAGCACCGTCCTGTCTCCGACCGGTTTCGCATGTGCCATCTCCCATCGGAAGTTAGATGTCGAACAATCCGCCTTGGGCAGGCAGGTTGCACTTGGCCGTGCGTCCCGCGATCTTCACCAGAGCGGCGAGGTCGCTGAGCTGACCATCCTCGTCCGCGGCGCTGACGAGCCGGAGGAACACCTGCGCGGTGACATCGACATCGGCGGCTGCCCTGTGGCGATCCGCCGGCTGCTTGATGGAGAAGTGCGCCAGCAGCGTGTCGAGTTTGTGGTTCGGCAGGCCCGGGATGAGGTGCTTGGCGAACGGGATCGTGTCCAGAAAGTCAAGGTGGGCCAGCGCTGGGCAGTGTGCGCGCTGGTTGTAGATGAGGTTGGCCTCGGTGGCGGCGTGCTGAGCCACCAGCAGGTACTGCCTGCCCGCAGCGAACCGACGATCCAGTGCGCTCAGCACCTCGGCCGGACCAGGAGCCTGCCCGACCTGCTCGGGGGCCAAGCCGGTTTGGGCCGTCACAGCCGGTGTCACGGGGGCGAACGCGGGCGGCCGGATGAGGGAGGCACTCTTGCCGACCATCGTCCACGCCCCCTTCTCGTAGCGGAGGGCGAGAACGGCGACCTCGATGGGTTGGGCTGGGTAGCCCTTGGGGGTCGTCGCCTCAAAGTCGATCACTACGAATGTCGTCGCCAGGAAGGCGGGGTCTTCCGTCAAACCGCCCATATGTCCACCGTTCTCGCGGATGCCGTGGCGTCGCCAGCCTGTCCCCGCCACGTTGAAGAGCATGGCCGGGGGCCAGCCGTCATGTGCCGTCATTGACCGATGACGCGGGCAACGGCCTGCGTGGCGGCCTGTAGGTTCGGCGCATTCCAACGGCGCTCGCCCGTCCATGCCTCACTCAGGGACCGGTACAGGTCTGACATCACTGGCAGGAACTCGGGTGGGAGTGGTGTCGGCTGCGGCCACTGGCTCCTGGGAACGCCGTCGGCGATCAACCTGTTTACCGGTATTTCGAGCCCGTTGTTCACGTACCAGTTCCGCAGGACCTGCTTGCCGCAGTGCATTCCATAAGCCATCAGGCGACTTTCGTCCGGTGTCCCAGGACTGTCGGCCAGCACGATGCGCGCATCGCTCGACAGCAGGTATTCGACCTTGCCGTCAGCGTGACTCAGTCCGAGCTTGTGTGCGTGCTCGGTCAGCACCTTGTTGACCTTGACGGTGGTGTCGCGCATGGTTCGGAACTGTTCGTCGCTCAGGTCGGCGAGGCGCTGGGCTTCGGACCCGCCGATGAACCGGTTGACGTCTTCAAGCATCGTCGCGTACTCGATGAGTGGATGCTTCAGCGTCTCGCCGACTGCGGGGATACCGCAGAGCCCGATCTCGGCCGGTGTCAGTGCGCCGGCTGCGAGGCGGCGGTGAACGGAGCTCCCTTGCGGGAGTTCGTTGCGGAAGAGGACCTGTACGGGAATGAGGTAGTTCCCCTCGCCCAGAGTGAGCGGCCCGGCGTCTGGGTGCGGGACACGCGCGAAGTCGAACTCGATCCGATTCGGCGGGATCACCCGGCGGAAATGGGTTGCCACGCCTGCCGCCTCCAACATCATGAAATTGAAGGCGGCCATGTGGCAGATCGCCTCGCCCTTCCCGGGGATCTGGTCGGGCATCGGACCGAAGTGGAACACCGTGTAATTGTCCGTGTACTCGAAGCGCCCGACTCCTTTCCTCGATGTCGTAGGAGGTTCGATGACCTCAAGGTTCTTCGTGGAGTGGAGGACGGGCATCATTGCTCTCCTGGTGCGACGTCTACTGTGGGGGCCAGGTGGCCGTCCATCAGCGTGATCACGTGCATGCCGGCGGCGCGGGCGGAGATGACGCCGTCGGGAGCGTCGTCGACGGCAAGGCAGCGGTCCGGCGGGACGCCGAGGCGTCGGGCAGCCGCGAGGTACAGGTCAGGGGCAGGCTTGCCGAGAGTGATGTCTTCTCGCGTGACGACGGCCGCGAACTCCCGCCTCAGGCCCAGAGCGTCGATCCCGGGGTGGACGAGGACTCGGCTGGCGCCCGAAGCGACAGCGCAGGGCAGCGCCATACGGCGTGCGGTCTGAAGGAGCGAGACGACGCACCCTATGGGACCGATGTCGTTCACGGTGGCCAGCAGGTTGGTGCGACTGTGTCGAATGACCTCGTCGTATGACACCTCTTGGCCGCCAGGTAGCGCGGCCAGAAGGTCGTGGATGGACAGGCCGATGTGTCGGACATACCAGTCGTGATCCAGGTCGAGGCCGTGTGGCTGCAGCGCCGCTCGCAGCGCCTGTTCATGGCTGGGCGTCGTGTCGGCGAGGGTTCCGTCGAAGTCGAGGATCAGGGCCGCGATGCCGTCGGGGATCGCGGGCGCGCAGTTCCTCTCCGCAGCCGGGCCCGGACACGTCGCGAGAAGGGTCGTCTCGTTCATGCCGGTCCGGATCCGGCGCGGTGACCACAGCACATGCAGCGGGCTCTTGGGCCCTGCCACGGCTCGCGCATGCAGCCCAAGCCGGTTCCCGTGTCGTTGACCCACACTCGGATCAACTCAGCAGCCTCGTGTTCGTCGACGCTGCGCCGATCGACGACCCGGTAGCGTGTCGGATCAGTGGCGGCGAGCCGCTCGTAGAGAGCACATGCCTCGCGCATGAACGTGGCCTGCTCCGGCGTGAAGACACACCGGTCGCGCCGTTGCGCGCGCACAGCAGCCTCGTGAGCGTTGTCGGTAACGAGGATGGTCAGGTCGGGGAGCGGCCGATAGGAGGACGCGAACTCCCGCAGGGCGGCTGCCATCACAAGGGCAGCGTCCGGGTCGTCGGGATGCAGTTGCAGAGCCTGGCACACCGCCGTGGTGTCGACGCTGCGGCCCTCGATGACGGCATGCCCGCTGGACAGTTCGGGCATGAGGCTGTCCAGGTCATGTCGCTTGATGGCCAGCAGGAGCAGGGCCTCGGCCATGGGAGTGCCCCCGCGCAGGAACGGGTCCCCTCCGCTGGCCTCGCGCAGAGCACAGAGCAGGGCCTTGCCCAGTCCCCGGCGCTCATCCGTCCGCTGGGAGAACGCCTCCAGCATGAGCGGCTGATTATCGAGGGCTTCTACGGCGCGACTGGTCAGATACGTCTTGCCGACTCCCGTGATGCCCTCGACGGAGATCAGCGGGCCGCGGGTGCAGGAATGAACTACGGGTGTGATCGTCATGCGGCAGGATCCGTTCGGGAGCGAGGGCCGACCAGCAGGGCCGTTCCCGTCGGGCCGGGTTCCGGGGGATTGGTCATGTCGTCCACGCACTGGCCTCTTGAGCGATGACGGCGGCGTAGCGGTCAAGTCTGGTCTGTGTGTCGTGCTCGGTGAGGAGGATGGCGAGCGTGTGCTCGAGGATCTGGGCGGCGCCGCGGCACGGCCTATTGCGGCCGGTGAACATGGGCCGGGCGTCGCAGGGGACGAGCCGGAAACTGCCAGTGGAGTTCGGCACTCCCCGCTGCGCGAGGTGTTCGGCGAACGCCCGAGGGTTCGGCAGGCCGATGTGGAGCAGCGGGGTGAAGCCGTTCCACTCCTCCCGTGTCTCTGGTGCATCAGCGACCAGGCCAGGTGTGTGCTCTAGGGCAAGCAGTAGGTGGCGGGTCTGTGCGCGGCGTAGTTCGACCAGTTTGGTGAGGCGGCGAAGGTTGGCCAGAGCGATCGCGGCGAGGGGGGCGGCGAGGCGGCAGTTGGTCGCCAGGCGGCTCAGCGGTACTTGACCTGGAGGAGCTGGCTGCCAATGGCTGCGGAACGCGGTCGCGTGCTCCGCCACGTCGCGGCGGGCGGTGAGCAGAAAGCCGCCCTCGCCGCTCCAGAGGATCTTGCCATCTTTCATGCTGAAGCAGCCGACGGTGCCGACTGTGCCGGCTCGCTGCCCGTCGCGTACAGTACCGGCGGCCTGTGCCGCGTCCTCGATGATGACGAGCTCGTGCTCGGATGCGAACGCTGCCAGGGCCGCCGGGTCTCCCATCCGGCCCCAGAGGTGCACCGGGATGATCGCCCGAGTCCGCGAGGTGACCTTACGGGCTGCGTCGTCATAGTCCAGGTCCAAGGTGGCCGGGTCACTATCGACGAACACCGGCGTCGCCCCGAGGGCGTTGAGGGGCGCCACGGTCATAACGACGGTCAGGGCCGGCACGAGAACTTCGTCGCCGACGCCGATGCCGCAGGCGAACAGCGCGGCATGCAGGGCCGCAGTGCCGGAGGCGACTGCGACGGCGTACGGGACGCCGAACGCCTCGGCCAGTTCGCGCTCAAGCAGTCCGGCGACCGAGCCGCCGCTGGGGTCGGGCATCTGCTCGAGCACGACGGCGAGCTGCTCTACAAGTAGTTGTGCGCCGCTGTAGACCGAGGGGAGCGTCATCGCGAAGTCCTGGTGTTCAGCAGTTGCGGCATGTCGAGCACGAGCGGCCACATGTTCACGCAGTCTCGGCTGAACAACGAGCAGTTCGTGCACGCGGGCCGGTCGGCGAAGAGCGTGCGCGCGTCGGCATCACGGATGCTGCGCCGCTGTTCGGGCGGGGTGGCGGCGATCCGGCGGTCGGACGGGCAGTCCCAGACCGAGCCGTCGGGCTGGATGAAGAACAGGCGGGCGCCGCCGAAGCAGTCGGGCACGTGCCCGCTCTCCTGGGTGGAGATCGCGGCGACAAAGCGCCGTGCGTAGGAGGGATCGGGGAGCGCCAGGCTTGTTGGTTCGTCGTAGAGACGGTGGAGCTGGTCGGCCACGGCCGGTACATCCCCAAGGCGGTGGGTCAGCTCCGTGAAGAGCGTGTGGTCGGGCGTCAGGGAAATCGGCTGGGGGACGTAGTAGTCCACGCCGAGCTGGTCGGCCAGGCCGGCCATGTCGGTGATCTCCTGTGGGCGCTCCCGCATCACCACGGTGTAGATGCCCACCCTCGGCCTGTTCTGGTCGCCCCGGGCATTCAGCAGGGCGCGGATACCGGACAGGACATCGTCGTAGCCGAAGCGGCCCGACCGCGAGGGGCGCAGCCGATCGTTGGTATGCGCGTCCGCGCTGTCCAGGGAGATCGAAACACCGTCAACGCCAAGGGCGAGGAGTCGTTGGGTCACCTGCGGGCGAGTGAGCGGGATCCCGTTGGTGGCGATCACAACCTGACAGCCTGCCTGCTTGATGAGTTCGATCACCTCCAGCGTGGGGGGCCAGTCCAGCGGTTCGCCGCCGGCGATGACCACCCGCTCGATCGGCGAGTCGGCCAGGGTCCGGGCGAACGCTTTGAGCACCTGGGACGGCAGGTCGGTGCGGGACAGGTGCGATAGGACACCAAGCTCGGTGGGTGGGGCCTGTTGGTGCTCCTCGATCGTGCCGAAGTAGCAGTGAGGGCAGGTGAACGCGCAGGGCGAGCGCAGGCCCCAGAGCAGGGTCGCATCACGCGGCACGGTAAGCCTCCCGCTGCTTCATGAGGTTCTGTACGACCCTGCCCATCGCATCGGCGACAGCCTGGGCGGATCGCCCAGCGGTGTCGATCACGGCGTAGCGGTCAGGCTCGGCGGCAGCCAACCACGTGTAGAGGGTGTTCGCTTGCTCGATCACGCGCCGATCCCGTGGCGACAGCGTCCGTCCGATCCGGTCGGCGAAGCGCCGCATGCACACCTCCAGGTCGCCGGTCAGCAGAACGGTGGCGTGGGGCGGGGGCCGCCACCACGACATGGTCGAGAGGACGTGTCGTACGACGTACGCGGGAATAGCCTCAGGCGCTTGTTCACAGAGGATGGCGGCCTGATAGACGGCGACGGTGTCGACGCCGCGGTCCTCGATGACCACCTCGGCCGTCGTCGGGTGGACGGCGAGGCATTCGACTTCGCGGATCTTCAGCGCGAGCAGGGCCAGCGTTTCCGCGACTGGGTGTCCCGTGCGCAGACATACCTCGTCATCCGCGGCCAGAGCGGAGATCACGCGTCCGGCCAGGGTGTCGCTGGCCTGGTCGGTGAGTTCGTCCAGCAGCAGACACCGCTCGCCGAGATGAGCGGCGAGCGTCCGGGCTGCGGTGGTCTTTCCGACGCCGTTGATGCCCTCGATGGTCACCCACAGCGGCCGGTGAGGGGCGGGTTCACAGCGTGGCGCGGGGGCAGCGGCGGCGTTCACGCGGGCCTCCGGCAGACGTACAGCAGCTCGGTCGCCTTCTTCGGCACCGACACCGCCGAGACCGTGTCCAGTAGTGCTCCAGGGACGCGCGCGGCGAGGTCGCGGTACCAGTCTGCCGCGCCCTGCCCGTACCGTTCGGTGAGCTCGTCGGCCACCGCGTCTGGCTTGGGCGGCAGCAGGCCCATCACGTCCTCGACGACCAGACCGGCGTCGTCGACGACCTGCTCCACCTCCCGTCGCGACCACTCGTAGACGTGGACGCGGTACTGCAGGGGACGCGGCGGCGGGCCGAATGCTTGGGGTGTGGACAGGAACAGCGTCCCGCCGGGTGCGAGCGCCTGAGCTGTGCTGCGCAGGCTACGCGCGCCGAGTTCGAAGGGCAGGTGCTCCAGCGCCGAGGTGTACAGCGCCACGTCGAAGGCGGGAAGCCGCGGCCAGGATTGGGCCACATCGCACTCGACGAGTTCGACCGGGAAGAGTCCTCCGTAGGTCTCGCTCAGGAAGGTGATCCGTTCTCGGGCTTCGTTGAGGTTGTCGGGGCTGATGTCCAGTCCGACGTACCGTTCGATCTGCGGTGTGTACCGGCACAGCAGCGGCAGTGCCAGTCCACGACCGCAGCACACGTCCAGCACCTTCGCGCCTGGCGTGCACCGCTCGGCGACGATGAGGTGCTGCATCAGGTTCATCAGCCCCGAGGCCTTGGTCTCTCCGCGGTGCAGTGCCGTGTAGAAGTCGTCCATCTGGTTGGTGCTGTAGGGCCCCATCATGGGAGTCCCGGGTCGGGTGCGGAACTGCTCGGGAAGTTGATCAGTGCTCGTGCTCATCGTGGCCTTCCCAGGGGAAGATCACCCATCCGCGGGTGATCGCGCCGATGTAGGTGACCGCAGCCGGAGAACGGCCGGTCCAGTTGTCCTCGTTCACCGCGCACACCGCGGTCCGGACCCGGTTGGCTCCTGCGTCGGCGGCCAGTCGAACTGTGGCGGAGAGGGTGTGCCCGGTGCCGGCGACGTCGTCCACGATCAAGACGTCGCGGCCGGTGAGGTCGCCCAGCGAGGCCGGGTTGACGGCCACGGGCTGCGCGGTCTTCGCGGCGTTGGTGCTGTCGTCCACGGTGTGGGTGACCTCCACCGCGCGGACATCCCGCAGCCGGAGCTTGTGGGAGAGCCAGACGGCAGGAACGGCACCACCGCGCAGGACTGCAACGAGGGTTTGAGGGGCGCCGTCCTCCTGGATCGCTTCGGCGATCCGGCTGACCAGCTCTTCCATGCGGGGCCACATCAGGTGGGTGATGCCGGAAGGCGCCACCGTTCCGGTACTGGTCGCCATCACGCTGCCCCTCGCACGTCGGCGGTGGAGAGGGTGAGGAACTGCTGGGAGAGCAGCGGATCGGTCTTGAACCGGCCTCCGGCCTGCACGGTGGAAGTGCGGGCCATCTCCATCCGGACGCCGCGCATGCTCATGCACAGGTGTACGCCGTGCACCGTGACGGCCACGTCCTCGCTGCCGATGGCTGCGGTCACCTCGTCGGCGAGCTGGCGGGTGAAGCGTTCCTGCATCTGGAGGCGTCCGGCGTAACGTTGTGCGATCCGGCCGAACTTCGACAGTCCCAGGACGGTGCCGTTGGCGAGGTAGCCGACGTGCGCGTCCAGCTTCATCGGCAGCATGTGGTGTTCGCAGAGGGACCACACGCTCAGCCCTCCGACTACGACCAGTTGGTCACTCGCGTGGGTTTCGGTGAAGCAGGTCGCCATCGCCGAGGGGTCCGGCGACAGGAAGCTGCACCACCAGGCCGCGACGCGGGCCGGCGTGTCGAGCAGGCCCGCGCGGTGGGGATCCTCTCCGAGAGCGATGAGCAGTTCGCGGACGAGCCTGGTCACGCGGGGTGTGTCTACCGTCGGACCTGGAACGTCATTGGTCGGCTGTGCTGCGGCTCGGCCGGGGTGCGCCGTATTGGAGGGCCGCACGCCGTTCGTGGTCATGTTCCGTCCTCGCTTCCAGGAGTCGTGCCGGTAGCCATGGAGGGGCGGCTTGTCACAGGCAGCGGGCGTGCGCGAGTGGCCGCACAGCGGTTACCGACCACGTTCGTCACCCCACAGCAGGACGTGCAGGCGCGGCGACAACGACCAGCCACGGGCGATGACCGCTTCACCGAGCGCCTGGGCGCCGCCCAGCACGTCGTCGGGGGTCACGCCTTCGGGCATCACCCACACCTGCTTCATGGAGAAGCGCTCAGCGATCTCCGCGATTTCGTCCAGGTCAGCGACATCGCAGGCGACGAACTTGAACACGGCGCGCCCGCTGGCCACCAGTGCCTCCAGGGCGGCGGCCTTGATGCGCATGTCGGCCGGAAGGCCGGCGTTGGCCAGCTTGGGTGAAACGTTGAAGTGCAGTCCGTCCACCAGCAGAGCCGGATTGGGGGCAACGGTGCCGTTGGTCTCGATCTCCACGCGGCGGCCTGCCTGCAGCAGCGGCTCGGTGAGCGCGGGCAGGCGGCGCTGCTGCAGCAAGGGTTCTCCACCGGTGATGACGATCAGCGTCACCGGGTGGTCCAGCGCCCACGTGACCAGGTCGGTGACCAGAACGCGGTCGCTCTGCTGCCGTAGGTCGAAGCGCGTGGTGTCCCACGTGTATGGCGTGTCGCACCAGGTGCATGACAGGTTGCAGCGGGACAGGCGGATGAACAGCGCGGGCTGGCCGATGCTGGATCCTTCGCCTTGCAGTGTCGGACCGAAGCGCTCGGCGATCAGGAGCGTCGCAGCGGGGGAGGGTGCGGACATCGTTGCGGCAATCACGTTGTGGCTCCGACTGTGCAGCGTGCCCACGTTTTCGGGGTCTCGCTCACGGTGACCGCGACCAGCCGCCCTGCGATGACCGGCTGCACCTGGTCGAGGAACCACCTGACCAGGTGGACGGCCAGCAGCTCCGAAGTCGGCTCAACGTCGAGCACCTCGTTCAAGTCACGATGGTCGAAGTGTTCAGCGAGGTAGGCGCCGAGAGGTGACAGGTCACCGAAGTCGGTAACGAAGCCCGGGCCAACCAATTCGTCGGCGGTGAGCTCGACAGTCACCTGGTAACTGTGGCCGTGCAGGCGGCCACACTTGTGCCCGTCATGTAGCCCGTTCAAGCGGTGAGACGCCTCGAAGGTGAAGGTCTTGCCGATGGTCAGGCCGACTTCGCCCGGGCCTCGCAGATCATGGTGCGGCCCAACGTGGGCTGGGGTAGGGCGAGGTGTTGTCATCATGCTTTCCGTTCTGCTGCTGGCCGTATCACGGCGGATGGCGGCGTGAGGCGGCTCGTGCTGCGGGGCGGCTTGTGGCCTTGGGGTGAGGGGGTGCCGTAACGCGATGCGGTGGCGACCGGGTTCTACCTTCTTTTCGCAGGGTTGGGATTGTGCTGTTTGTGCGCGGCGCAGGAAGGGCCCGCGCACTGCGGGAGGGAAGGCAAGCGGGCGAGCCGGCGCAGGGCGGGCAGCAGCGGAGCGGTCCACCACAGCGCGGCGGCGGCGAGGATCATCAGCGGCGGCCCGGCCAGGCCATAGACGTCGAAATACTCCTGTTCCCTGCGCCTGTACGCCCGATGTCGCGCCCGACAGCTCGCGCACATTTCTCCCGGGTCGCGCTCGGCGATCAGGACCTTGGAAACCAGCGCCGGGCGGATGCCCAGCAAGGTGAGAGGCCCCCATACCAGGCCGATCCACTGGATGATGGTCACGACGCCACCCGGCGCTTCCGCTTCTCGTGGCGGTAGTGGAGGTGACAGCCCACCAGGTGGTTCCACATGAGGAGGGCTTTGAGGTGCGGGCCTCTGCCGGTCTCCATGCGGTTCCCGTCTCTGCTCCACCGAGTCACCACGCCCTCGGGGCCTTCGTGGAGCAGCGTGTATGCGCCGCAGCATGAGGACTCCTGCACCCACACGAAGACGTCCGGTCCGGGCATGTACGGTTTCCACTTGACCTGCACGTCGATCACTTCCGGGTGGCGCGACGGCCGGACACGGAGACCGGGTGTGGTTCGGCCAACCGTCGCGCCTGCTTACGGGCCCGCAGGCGATGAATCGAGCCGCGCCCCGCGGTGTTCCACGGGGTAGCGTCAGAGGATCGTGCTGAGCTTGCGCCAGTCGTCGCCGGGCCGCCGGATCTCGCCCAGGTGCTCCGCGTCGCGCACCACGTAGCCGTCTCCGTCCCCGATCGCAACGCACTCCAGGCTCGTGCCCTCGACCGGCTCGAACCTGTCCTCGTCAACGTCGATGTCGTGCAAGTGCACCTTGTCCGACGGCTGCTCTCCCCCGCCGGACCTTCTGCGGAAGTCGTCCCCGGCTCTACGGATCTCTACGGCCGGGCGGTCCTTGTCCCGGACGGCGTAGTCGTCGCCGTCCGCGATCGGCGCGTACTCCAGGCCCGTACCTTCGAGGTGCGCGAACTTGGACTCTTCCACGTCCATCGCGTACAGGTCGGGCTCGATCTGCCTTGCTTTGCTCACCATGGGGGTTCTCCCTCGGCTGGTCTTGTTATCACCGGGCGCCAGGCCCGGCCTGATCTCCCCGACCCGTCGAAGCGGCACGCGACGACGGCCCGGGGAGGCTTCACGTGCGACGACGGGTCGTGTTGCGGATGATCACCGTCTGATGGCTCAATTCCGCCATGAGGGCGACAGGGTTACCTCGTACCAACCGCGGCCGCGCCCCGGCGGTCAGCATCTCCGCCGAGAGCTGCCAAGACGGCGCCGCCCGCCAGATCCAACCGTTCGAGGCGCGTTCGTAGGAGATCGTCCACTGCGGGTAGGTGAGGCGGAGTACGGCGAGCTGACGGTCACGCATGCCCAGCGCAAGCCATGCCGCAATCACGGTCGAGGCCATTTCACGAACCACCGGGATACAGCACCGAACCGCCCGGCTTGCGCTGGATGCGCGTGATCAGCCGGGAGCCCAGATGGTCAATAGATCTCGCGGGGCCGAACCGCACCGGCCTAACGTCCTCCATCACAGCGGACAAGCGGGGGACCGTCGTGGCGGAGGTGTTCACCGTGAAGCGCAGACCACGGCAATCCAGGCCGTGTCGAGAGCGGCTTCGGCCGTCCCAAGCCGTCCACGAGTAGAAGCTTTCTGTATCCGGGTGCACACATTCATAACAACGCTGAGTAACAGAGCGCGAACAGGTGGCGTTGGGGGACACTGGGGGACGCGAGCGCGTCACCATCCCTTGATGAGGTGCGACGGCATGACCGACGAGACTGGCCTGCCAGCCTGGGCCGAACGCATCCGACACGAGCGCCGGCAACGCGGCTGGTCTCAGAAGCAAGTGGCTGTTCACCTGTTCAAAGCCGCCGGCGATGAGATCGCTTTGGCGGAGTTCGAGTCGGTCCTGCGGAGGGTTAAACAGCACGAAGCGGGCAAGGGTCGTCCTCGTGATCCGTATCCCCTTCTGTACTGCCGCGCTTTCGAGATGTCAGAGGCTAAGCTTTTTGAGCGTCCGGCGTTGCCGGAGGTCATCACCGATGAAAGCGCCGACGACGACGCGAACTCGGTCTCCTCACCCTCCCTCCCTTGGCTCTGGGAAGCAGGACCGACAGCCGATGCCATCTACGACATCACCAAGAGCGACCTCATGCTGAACCGTCGCGAAGCGGTCAAGGCGCTGGCCATCACGGCAGGGCTCCCGCTCGTCGATCCGGTACAGCGCTGGCTCACACACCCCTCCCCCGTGCCCTCCTCGTCCGAATACAGCGGACGGATCGGATCGGACGAGGTCGCCCAACTGGAGGAGGCGGCGAACGTCTTCCGCACATGGGATGACCAGCACGGCGGCGGGCTCGCCCGTAAGGCCGTGATCGGGCAGCTCAACGAGGTGGCCGACCTGCTGCGCGACGGCCACCCCCACGAGGTGAGCGTGCGCCTGTTCCACGTGATGGCGCAGCTTGCGAAGATCGCCGCCACCATGTCATGGGACTGCGGCATGCAGACCGCGGCGCAGAAGTACTACGTCATGTCTTTGCAGGCGTCCACGCCCGGCGAGGACAAGCCGTTCGGCGCGAGCGTCCTGGCGTCCATGGCCAGGCAACTGCTGTACCTCGATCAACCGCAGGACGCGCTCGAGCTGATCCGGCTCGCCCTGGACGGAGTCAGGTCCACGGCCACTCCCCGGCTCCGCGCGATGCTGCACACCCGAGAGGCGTGGTCGTACGCCAAAATGGGCCGGCCCGAGTCCTTCAAGCGCGCCACGGGCAACGCCGAGGCAGCATTCAGCGAGATCAGTCCCCACGACCCCGACCCGGACTGGATCACCTACTTCGACACCGCCGAGCTGGCCGGGGTGACCGGCGGCCGATACCTGGAGTTGTCCCACCACGACAGCCGATTCGCCGGTGACGCCCTCGGCCACATCCGACGAGCGGTGGCGCTCCGGCAACGTTCCAGTATGCGCAGCCTCGCGCTCGATCAGGTCGGGCTCGCCTACGCTCACTTCATCAGGGGCGACCTGGACGACGCTGTGACCGTGGGCAACGCCGCAGCGGACACCGCCGGGCAAGTCCAGTCCGACAGGGTCAGAGTGCAGCTTCGCGAGTTCTATCTTGAGATCGAGACCCGGAAAGATCCCATCATGGCTCCCCTGCAACAGCACATCCGCGAGACGCTGGCGCGCTAGGGACCGACGCTCAGGAAGGACTTGATGATGCGTATCGGCGTGACCGGCCACATGAACCTGACCCCGGCGGCGGAGCTCCTCGTCGCCGACGCGCTCCGCGCGCACCTTGCCTCGTTCACTGGCGAACTGGTGGGCGTGTCCTGCATCGCTCGTGGCGCGGACAGCCTGTTCGCTGACGCGGTACTCGCAGCCGGCGGATCGCTGGAGGTGGTGCTGCCGTCACGGGACTACCGGCAGGCCAAGGTGAAGCCGGATCATGCCGAACAGTTCGACCGGCTCATGGCGGCGGCGAAGACCGTCCGTCTCATGGACTTCGACCACGCCAACCGGCAGGCGTACGAGGCTGCGAACGAGGCAGTCCTTTCATCAGTCGATGAGCTGGTGGCCGTCTGGGACGGGCAGCCCGGTACCGGCTCGGGCGGGACGGCCGAGGTCGTAGCGGAGGCTCGGGAACGCAGCCTTCCAGTGACCATCATCTGGCCCGAGGGTGCTGCGAGAGGATAGTCCCACTCAATTACTTAGTCGGTGTGGCAGCAACTCCGGAGACAGTGCAGGCCAGCCACGCTGTCCACCAGCAGGAGAGTAGCGTAGTCCGGACAGTGACCGGCGGCGCCGACAAGCGCCACCTGATCGTGCGGACCTCGTTCCGGCAAGAGGCCATCCCCGAGGACCAGCTCAGCCGCATCCTGGCGTCGAACGCCACCCTGAATGGCCTCCTGGTACCGGTCGCGTACGCGGCGACGGGCCCCTCGCCGAGGCCATCGGCGTACGGGTCGTGTCCTGGCGGGGTGCGGCGGAGTCTTGTCCTGGCTGGCGCCGCCATTGTCGCATGCGTACGGGAAGCGTGGCGGCTGAACACCGGAGACCTTCCAACAGGTGTCCGCCACGGCCAGAGCCTGCAGCAGGACGTTGGCCGCTATGCCGATCAGCAACGCTTCAGAAATCGCTGCCAGGCACAGCATCAGGCCCACGCGAGAGGGTGGGAAGGTCAGGACGGTGATCGACTAAGTAGGCGGCCAGCTCTGATGCGGACGGTGCGGTAACGGCGTGCAGTGCGGACGAAGCTCATGATCGACCAACTGCTGCGCCAGGTACACCGGCTGGCCGCGGCCAGCCGGAGATGCTCTACGGCTACCGACAGGCTGGTGAGCCGCCGGAGACGGTGAACCTGCCGCAAGCGACCAGCTGAGCACTCATATAATGATCAGATACGGCATATTTGTCGGCACGAGCCGCGATCTTGCCGCACCATTGGGGGCGTCAAACCACAGAGCAAGCCCCTTCGATACGTCATGGAGCGGTGCAGGCATCAGCGAGGTTGCCTCTTGCGTCGACGTCACTGAGCCGCCATGTCGATCGCAGCCTCGTAGAAGGCGTCAGCGAGCGCCATGATGATTCCCTTGATCGCGGGCCCGTCGGTGAAGAAGTAGTTGGCCATGGTGTTGTGCGCTTCTTGGTTGTCGGAGATGACCTCGGTGACAGCGGACTGGAAGTCCTGCGACTCCATGAACTGCTTCTTCGAGTTCACCCGGGTCTGCTGAACCAAATCCGGGTCGGTGAGCAGCCGCTGCACGAGCCCCTGCACGAACTCCCGCACCTGGGACTCAGCGAACGACTGGGCGCCGAAGAGGTCGTTCATCTTGTCGATGACGACCTGGAGCGCGACGTATTTCGGCTCCTTCTTGGCACCGGTGCCGGCTGCGCTGATTCCCTTCAGCTCGCCGTCTCCGGTCAGCGAAATGTCGACCGCGATCCTCTTGGTGTGCTTCACCCCGACCAGGACCACGTCCGAGAGGTCGACGTCGGCGCTCCACGAGGTTTCGGCGATGACCTTCTCCAGGAGCCGGAGGAAGATCGAGAGCATCTCCAGGTACGGGTCTCCATAGTCGAGAATCTGACTCATGAAGTCATAGAGCCGCACGTAGGTGGAGACGTCCTTGCGGAAAAGGTCGAGGGTGTTGAGCGTGACCTTGTCCTCGGCCTCGATCGCCGCCGCGTACCGTCGTCGGAAGTCGTGCTGGGCCGGGCTGATGGCAGCCGAGAGCGCGTTGTTGCCCTTGCGGGTTACCCACAATTCGGCGACCTGGCGGACCTGTTCCTCGGTGTAGATCCCCGCCTGGGCGAGCTTGTTCGCCAGATGGATGACAACGTACGGGTTGGTCTCGGTTTCAAGGCTGGCGTTGGTGAAGTAGGGCTCGAAGGCAACCCTGATGTCGTCGGGCTTGTTGGCGAAGTCGATGACGAACGTCTTGGCCTTCTGCTCCCCGTCTGCGGTGCGGTGGGTGCGGTTGAGCCGAGAAAGCGTCTGCACGGCGGTGACCCCGGACAGCTTCTTATCGCTGTACATCCCTGAGAGCAGCGGCTGGTCGAAGCCGGTCTGGAACTTATTGGCAACGACCATGATCCTGTACGCGTCACCCTTGAACGCCGCAGCTAGGTCGGCGCCCGCTCCGGGGTTCATCTTGGCCTCGGTGAACTCGTCGTCCTTCGACGGCGTCGGCCCCCAATCCTGGCTCCACTCGTCGTTCTCGGTCATAGACACCGACCCAGAGAACGCGACTAAAGCCCGGTAGTCATACGAGGGGTCCTCGGCGGCCCGCTTGGCAATGTAGGCGTCGATCGCCTTCCTGTACTTCACCGCAGCCTTACGCGAGTCAGTGACGACCATCGCCTTCGCCTTGCCCTCCAGCAAGTGGGCGACATTGGCGTGGAAGTGCTCAACGATGATCTGCACCTTCTGGCTGATGTTGGTCGGGTGCAGCTGCACCCACCGCATCAGCCCCTTGCGCGCAGCCGACTCCTCGACCTCGCCACCATCGCCGCTCCCGGCTTTGCCAGCGATCTTCAACGCGGTGTCGTAGGACTGGTAGCCCTTGAGCACGTCGAGGATGTAGCCCTCCTCGATCGCCTGCTTCATCGAGTACAGGTGGAACTCACGCGGCTCGCCATCCGAACCCTTGCGGCCGAACAACTCCAGGGTCTTGTTCTTCGGCGTCGCGGTAAAGGCGAAATAGGAGATGTTCTCCGACTCAGCCCGCTCGGCCATCTCCGAGGCCAGGACCGCCTCGACGTCGACCGAGCCGCCCTCCTCGATCTCCTTGATCTCCTCGGCGGTCAGAACCTTTCTCAGCTTCGAGGAGATCTGCCCCGACTGCGAGGAGTGCGCCTCGTCCGCGATGACAGCGAACCGCTTGCCCTTCAGGCCGGAGTCGGTCCGGATCTCGTCGAGCGCGTGCGGGAAGGTCTGCACCGTCACCGCGATAATCAGCTCACCGTTCTTCAGCGCCCGTGCCAGCAGGCCGGACTTCGACTTTGCACCGGCCTTGCGCACGTCCTCGGGGCTGATCGTCGCGACGATCTTCCTGCTACCGTCGATCTGCCGGATCGCGTCCTGAAGCTGCCCGTCGAGCACCGTGCGGTCGACGACCACGATGACCGAGTCGAAGACCTTCTCGTCATTGACGTGGAGCCGCGCGAGACGGTGCGCCGTCCAGGCGATCGTGTTCGTCTTCCCCGACCCCGCGGAGTGCTCGATCAGGTACCGCTGGCCGACGCCCTCCTCAGCGACGGCCGCCACGATGTTCGTGACCGCCTCCCACTGGTGGAACCGGGGGAACAGCATGCTCGTACGACGCACCGACGTGCCGGTCGCGACGTCCCACTCCTCCTTGGTCTCCACGATCATCAGCCGACCGACGATGTTGAGCCAGGCGTGCTTCTCCCAGACCCGCTCCCACAGGTATGCCGTCGCCGACCTCCCGTCCGCACCGGGCGGGTTCCCAGCACCTTCCTCGAAGCCCGTGTTGAACGGCAGGAAGTGCGTCTTCTCACCCTCCAGCCGGGTAGTCATCGCTGCTAGGTCGTTGGAGACCGCGAAGTGAACCAGCGCCCGGTGGCCAAACGACAACAGCGGCTCGCGCCGGCCGTTGGTCAGCGGGTTGCGTTCCTTGCGGTACTGCTGAACCGCCTCGTCCAGCGACTGGGTGAAGTCGGTCTTCAGCTCCACCGTCGCGACCGGAAGCCCGTTGACGAAGAACACCAGGTCGATACTGCGCTGGTCGGCGGTCGAGAAGTGCACCTGCCGCATCACCCGTACCCGCATCGCCGCATACTCGGCGTTCGTCGTCGCGTTCAGCGTCGTCTCGGGGCGGAACTGCGCCATCTTCAACCGGCCACCGCCGATGTACTGCACTCCAGTACGCAGGATGTTCAGCATCCCGCCGCCATGCTCCAGCGGCTTGTCGAGTGCCGTGGTCAGCACGTCGAGGAACTTCGCCCGCGACCCCGCTGCCTTCAGCGCCTTCTCGTACGAAGACTTCTGGGTCGCCTCCAGCCACGCGAACAGATCCTCGGGGAACAGCGCCCGCTCACGGTCGTAGCCGGTGTCGTTTGCCGAGTACAGCCAGCCATGGGCCGCGAGGTACCCGCAGATCTCGGTCTCGAAGACGACCTCGTTGTGGTCAGCCATCATAGGGCTCCTCGTACGTCGATCTGACCTGTCACCGCCGCCGTGATCAGCGCCGAGCGTCGCTCACGAGCGAGCTCGAGGAACCGCTCCGTCTCCGCGATTAGCTGATCAATCTTGGCGGTCTCACCGTCCAAGTGCGCAACGATGCGGCGCTGCTCATCCACAGGAGGCAGCAGCATCGGGAGGTTCACGATGTCGGACTGGCTGATATTGAGCATCGAGTTGCTCGCGCCGGTCGCCTCCAACTCGATCAGATCACGCCACCTGCGACTTCCGAGCACTGCCACTACGAACCGTGCATCGGCTCGGCTCTCATCGAGCGAGAATGCGTAGAGCTTGTCACACAGCATGAGCCGCGGGAAGTCGCCCTCGACCACTGCCGCACTGCCGACCAGTTCGCGGGTGTTGGCGCGCGACACGATGAGGTCGCCTCGAGTTACGACAATATCCGGGCGCGGGACCTCGTCCTCCGGCAACTCCTTGTTCTCCGTCGGACGGAAACGACCGCCGTTTGCCGCTCCAGCCTTGAGAACGGCCCACGTCTCGACACCATCGGCCGGCCACGAGTAGCACTGCGGGCTCCACCCCTGCCGAACCGATCGAATGACGTGCTTCAGTCGCGCCCCGCGGGTAGCGACGATGGACACCGCCTCCTCGACCGCCGCCAGGCGACGCTCGCGGAGCATCTCGATCAGGCGCTGCTGCTCCCCGACGAGCGTATCGATGCGGGCGGTCTCGCGGTCGAGGTAGTCGGCGATGACGCGCTGCTCGTTGATTTCTGGAAGGAGCACGTCGATCGTCCGAAGGACGGTAAATGGGACCTCGGTCGTGCGAATGCCACCGTGCTCACCTCCGGCTGAGATGCCACGCTCACGTGCGATGAGCTCGCTGGTGAACCACGAAGACTTCATAAGATGGACGATGTAGCGCGAATCCATGCCCTTCCGAGGACGCATCACTTCGTAGTGATAGGTGACCAGGCCATCCTCATAGGCGATGCCCATCGCGCCAGAGCGGATCTTCATCTTATTGAAGACGACGTCCCCTTTGCGGCACACCTTGTAGGCGTCGAGCGACTCTGCACGTTGAGGTGCGTCTGTCAGCTCGCTACGTCGCACCACGCCCTTGGTCTGCGACACAGACATGAGCGGGAGATCAACGCCAGGGATCCGCTCATCGATCTTCTGCATTGCTGCGCCGAACCGGGTCATCCCTCGACCTCCCGCAGGAGGTCTAGAATCTTCGCGACCTGCTTCTCCAGGTCAGCGTCGATCTCGGCAAGTGGCCGCGGCGGGACGTACTGGTAGAAATGGCGGGTGAAGGGGATCTCGTAGCCGGTCTTGACCTTGGCCCAGTCGATCCAGGCGTCCGGGACGTGCGGCTTCACCTCGGTGTCGAAGTAGGTCTGGATGACCTCGACCTTGCCTGCCGCACCGGCCGTCGAGCCGCCGTACGTGAACGGCACGGTCTCTGTGTCGCGCTTCTTCGGGTCGGGCTTAGGCTTGCCCTTGCCGTCGACGACCGGCTGCCCGTCCTCGTCGAGGAGGGGGCGCTCGACGGTGATGGTCCAGTAGCCGAACTCGTCGTTGCGGAGCATCTTGGAGTAGTCGGGGTCGGCGTCGGCGAAGTCGGCGTACAGCCGGACGACCTTGGCTCGGTCTGCGTCGCTGATCTCGCGGCCCTTGGAGCCCAAGTTCTTGCGCATCTTGGTCCAGAACGATGTGCCGTTGATGAGCTGGACTAGGCCCCTGCGATCGGGGTGCTTGGTGTTGTCGAGGATCCAGACGTAGGTGGCGAGGGGGGTGTTGAAGAACATGTTGGTTGGCAACGCGACGATTGCCTCGACCAGGTCGTTCTCCAGCAGCCACTTTCGAATGCTCGACGGACCGGTCTCTGCGGCCCCGTTGAAGAGCGGCGAGCCGTTCATGAAAATCCCGACCCGACCGCCGCCATCTTCTGGGGCGCGCATCTTGTGCACCAGGTGCAGCAGGAACAGCATCTGCCCGTCCGAAGTAGCGGGCAGGCCCGGCGCGAAGCGGCCGTAGGGGCCGGCCTCGTTCCGCTCCTTGGTGACGGCCTTGGCGTACTGCTTCCAGTCGACCCCGTATGGCGGGTTGGACATGCAGAAGTCGAATTGGCGGCCCTTGAAGGCGTCGTCGGTGAGCGTGTTGCCGAATGCGATGTTGGACGCGTCGTGGCCCTTGGCAAGCAGGTCAGACTTGCAGATCGCGTATGACAGCGGATTGTACTCCTGACCGTACAGACTCAACCGGGCGTCCGGGTTCTGTGTGAGCAGGTGATCCTCGGCGAGGGCGAGCATGCCGCCGGTGCCAGCGGTGGGGTCGTAGAGCGTACGGACGATGCCCGCCTTGGTCAGAGCGGCGTCATTCTCGGCGAAGAGCAGGTCGACCAGCAGCCGGATCGCGTCGCGCGGCGTGTAGTGGTCACCAGAGGTCTCGTTCGCGGCCTCATTGAACTTGCGGATGATGTACTCGAACGCGTCCCCCATGTCGGCGTTGGACACAACATCGGGGTGCAGGTCAACGGCGCCGAAAGCCTTCACGATCTCGCGCAAGAGACCGGCCCGCTCCAGGGCGATGATCTGCTTCTTGAAATCGAAGTACTCGAACACGTCGACGTCGGCGGAGAACCGATCGACGTAGTCGACAAGGTTATCCTCAAGCCCGTCTGCGTCCTTCAAAAGGTTGGCGAAGCTGTACTTCGAGGTGTTGTAGAACGGTCGGCCAGTCTTCTTCTTGACCTCGGTCCGGAGCCGGTTCGGGTTCTCGTATGCCGCGGCCAGGTCTCGGACGGTCTCGCGGTCCGGCTCTAGGATGCAGTCGAGGCGGCGAAGGATCGTGAACGGGAGAATCACGGTCCCGTACTGGTTGGGGCGGTAGGGACCCCGAAGCTGGTCGGCGATCGACCAGATAAAACTACCGAGCGTACTCACAAAGCTCCTTACGGAATCGCTCAACGTGCCTGGTTGCGTAGGCCCCCGGTTACCGTCCCCGAGTGGCAACGCGCCCGCTGACGGGGCGCTATAGACCTATCTTCGCGCACCTCAACCTCCTGCGTACCCGGGACTCGGGTGGAGCTCCCGGCCCACCCGCACCGTAGCGGAGGGGTCCGACGAAAGCGCCAGCAACGACACCTACGAATGGCAGCCTCGGTGCCACCGCAAGGCAATCGACAGTCTCAGGCGACGCCCCAGCTTCGCCAGTGATCTCTTCCACCTGGCCTACCTGCGCAAGCGAGACAACCCCAACAGGGAAGGGCGCCTCTTCCTACTCCGCTGGGTCCATAAGCGCGCTCCCGTTCGCTACAGCGTGATCGTGGCCGCTACCCGACCATCGGCCGGTGACGAGCCAGAGTTCATAATGCAGCAGCCATTCGCTTGTCCACGGCAGGATGGTCGTGGCGAGGTACATGCTGTCGTTCCATTCCCCGGGCAGGTGGAGACAGAGATCGCCGGCAGGGTAGACGTGGGGGAGCGCGGTGGCACACGGGGGCAGTTCCAGCTCAGGGTCGACGACGATCACCCGGGGGCGTGTCCGATGCCGGTACGTCACCTGCACGGTGTAGACCTGGCAGATCGGTGCCGGCTGCAAGGTCATACAGCACCAGAGCCGGCCCTTGTGTACGCGGGTCTGGGCGTGCGGCAGGACCGCGTGAATCGCCGCGGCCTGCCGCCCCAGATTAACCGCGCGGCGCGGGATGCTGGCCATAGAAGGTGTTTCCGCCTGTACGAGGACCGGTCGCAGTCGGCGACAACCTGCCGGTCCGGCCAAGTCGCAGGTCACCGCTGCTCTCGCCGATCCGGGCGGCGACCCGCTCAACGGAGGTGTGCATCGCCTTCCGGTCGAACGACTCGGTGAGGCGGGTGAACACCTGCCGGTACCCCTCGCCCTCCATAGCGGCGAGCTCGTCGACGAGTCTCCTGATCTCGTCGAACCACTGGTAGAACGCTTCCCTCCGCTCGGGGTACTCCTTCCACTTGTCGGTGAAGTTCTCCTCTTCATGCGCCGGGTTGGGCACCCACCAGATGCCGTCGTGCTGCGTGATGAAGCGCGGCATCCCGTCCAGGACCTGACGCAGGGCGGTGAACAGATCGACCTCGTCCTGATAGGCGCGAGCGGCCAGGGTGGTGACCAGGATCGACGGCGGCCGGTTGTCGGGGTCATCACCGAACATGATCATCTTGTGCCACTTCAGAACCTGGACGACCCGCTGGAGCGTGGTGCGGACCGGCCACGCCGGAACGTCCGCAACGCTGGGGTGGCCCTTGGCCTCCAGCGCGCGCCGCGGCCTGGCCTGCTCCCGGAACCACGTGGCGTATCCACGGGGGTTGCTGTGCTGCCATTCCACCAGGTCCTTGTCGGTGAGGAGGATCCCAGTGGGTGGGTGATCGACGTCGGCGATGGCGGGTAGGACGTCCAGATGGAAGCCGGTGTAGACGAGTTGCCAGCAGCGGCGCTTGGACTCGATGCGGAGTGGACCGTCGGTGTGCCCCTGGCCGATCTTCCACCTGCGGTAAGCAGCCAGGTGGTCGCCGACCCGATCCTTGAGATCCTCCTGGGAGATGTTCTCCTTGGCCAGCGGGAGCCAGCACACCGAGTCGATGTCGTATTCGCCCGTCGGCCGGTCGGGACGGACGACCGTACCCAGGAGGAAGGACCCCTGCGGGTAGATCCTCCAGTTGATGCCGCCGTTGTCGGCCAGCCAGGCGCCGACCTCTTCGTAGCGCGCGACGGCTATCTCATCCAGGTGCGGTGAGATGTCGAGGACTTCCACAGCGCCGTTGATCAGATCGGAGAGCATCCCCGAGAGCGTGTCGAGCTTGGGTGACTTGGTTTCCATGATCATCCCTCACGTGCGGGGTAGTACGGGGCGAACACCGGCGCGCGGTGATCGCAGAAGAGCCGGTGGACAGCAGGAGAGGCGTCCCGGCTGACGTGCCCCGCGAGTCCGTAGAGGATCTGGATATCGACCTTGTCGAGCGCGACAGCACCGGTGGGGACGGTCGGGTTGATACGAAGCACGTTCTCCTTGCCGACAAAGTGCCGGGCCTGCTTGGCGGCGCTCTCGCTCTGCGCCCGCATCAGGATTTCGACGGCGCCGCCAGCCCAGGGCAGCAGCCCGCCACGATCGAGGCGGCGATGACGGCTGCGGGCCTCGGCGGTGGTGCCGAGACTCAGCACCCGGATGGACTTTAGCGGGACATTCAGCGGGCCCACCGCCTCGGTCAGCGCCACCATCGTCGGATTGTTGGCCCACAGGCCGCCGTCGACGAGGCGGGCGCCGTCCAGCAGCAGGCCGGGCAGGTAGGTCGGGGCGGCCGAGGTGGCGAGAGCGACGTTGACCGCGCTCTCGCGCCAGTCGCGCTTCAGGGTCGGCAAGTGGGGCGTGCGGAAGAGGTAGACGTCGTCACCCGCGAGGTTGTAGCTGGTGATCACCAACCGTTTGGTGCTCTCCCCGAAGGTCCGCTCGCCGAACACCTCGGCGAGCGCCAGCCGCAGCGGTTCGGTGGCGTACTTGGCCCGCACCAGATGACGCACCGTCCGGAGCCTGCTGCGGTTACGGAAGATCCGCGGCCCGTGCTCGATGTAGAAACGGACGATCTCCTTGGCCGGGACGCCCAAGCCGAGCCCGAGGGCGATGATCCCACCGGTGGACGTGCCCGCGATGAGATCGAAGTGGTCGACGAGCCGGGTGTCGAGGTCCTCCTCGAGCCGAGCCAGCACCGCGGCGGTGTACATACCGCGAAAACCCCCGCCGTCGAGGGACAGGATCTGGAAACGCTCCATCGGCACGCCCGACTCCCCGGGTACGCGATCTCGAGGAGGCCGCCTCTAGCGGCTCTCCACTATCAACAGTACTTAATACCACAACAGATTCTTCAGAATGGACTTCACCCCAGATGACGTAACCTTTTACACGGCAAACACCCCCGACCGGCGGGTGGGCCAGGCGATCCGACATGATGGGACAACAAGATCGGGCAAGGGGACTGAGATGAGCACGCAGGCGTTCGACCGGACACGCCTTCGAACCGCACGCGAACTCGCCAAGTGGAGCCAGGCCGAGCTCGCGACTAAGGCGAAGCTGACCCCCGCCGCGATCAGCCAGTTCGAGAGCGGTGCCACACGGCCCAAGCCCGAGACAGTCGTGGCGCTCGGCGAACTCCTGGACATGCCTGTCGAGTTCTTCTACACCCCTATGTCCGACAGCCACGAAGGCTTCTTTCGGAGCCTTCGCAGGACATCCGTCGTCGACCGTCGCCACGCCCGCGCAGTCGGGCAGGTCGCCCACGACCTCGTCCTACACGCCGCCGGGGCTGCCATGTTCCCCGCCCACACCGTTCCCATGCTCCCCGCAAGCGGCCTGGATGCCGGGGCCTCCGAGATCGAGCAGAGCGCCGCGCACGTCCGGTCGCTGTGGGGTGTTGCCCCTGGGCCGATCAGCGACGTCGTAGGTCTCCTGGAGATGCACGGAGTGGCGGTGATCAGGCTGCCCCTCGGCAACACCAATGTTGACGCTTTCTCCCTGCCGTTCGCCGACCATCCGGTCGTCGTCCTCAGCACCGACAAGAACGACCGCGCCCGATCACGGTTCGACTGCGCACATGAATTGGGGCACCTGATCCTCCACGGCGAGCAGATCTGGGGCGTCAAGGAAGTCGAGACCCAGGCCCACCAGTTCGCCGCGGCCTTTCTGATGCCCGCTGAAGACATCATCGACCAACTGCCGAGTAGACCCGATTGGCCCGTGCTATTCGAGCTCAAGCGCCGCTGGCAAGTCTCCCTAGCTGCGCTCCTCATGCGGGCCAAAACACTTGGAAAGATGAACGACCGCGCCTACCTCACCGCCGTCAAGACGATCTCGGCTCGCGGATGGCGACGGGTCGAGCCTGTCCCGCTAGGGGCCCCCGAGCAGCCGTCCTCGCTCCTCGCCTTCCTCGGTTCTCCGGAGAGTGCTAAAGCCAGGACGTTCCTGCCGGCCAACGTCGTAGACCAGATCTACCGGGCATCGGCTGCTTAGTCCTGCTTCGTGGGCGACGGTAATGGCCTTAATCCGTAGGTTCCGGGTTCGAGTCCCGGGCGCCCTATCTACCCTGACATGCAGCTCTTCCCACTCTTGATCAAACAAGCATGAGGTGGGTCATGGGTCACATCTGGGACGGACCAGCACGACGGGAGGTGGTGAATCCAGGTTCAATGGGCCCGTTCCCGGACTCATCGACGCCCACGAAGATCCCCGTTTTCGCTCCGGCGTACAGAGACACCGTGGATGCGCCATGCATTCAGTGCCGCCAACATGCCTGATGTGCCGACAGAATCATCATGGGGCTAATTCCATCCTGAAATCGCAGGTCATGCCCCTTGTCTGAGTTTGTTTGGCGGTGTTCGGGTAGGTGGTGACGCCTGATCATGGTGGGTGA
>NZ_JBFAIM010000047.1:0-75958 GCF_040654715.1 Nonomuraea sp. NPDC050643
TCGAGCCGGCCGACCGGGAGAGCGAGCAGAAGGCGCTACGGTCGCTCGACGAGCTGCTGTCCGGGCACCGCGAGCGGCATCCCGGCGTGGACGCGCCGCCGCCCTATGTGGTGGAGCACGATGGAAGATCTGATTAGGTACGCGCCCGACCTCGCACTGGGCTTCCTGGAGAACATGAAGCTCGCCCTGGTGGGCACGATCGCCTCACTGGTTCTCGGCACCATCCTGGTGTCGATGCGGGTGTCCCCGACGCCGGTCCTGCGCGCGGCGGGCACCATCTACGTCAATGTGGTGCGCAACACCCCCCTGACCCTGGTGCTGGCCTTCTCGGCGCTGGGTCTGAGCGACACTCTCGGCCTGGTCTTCTCCGAGACTCCCAGCACCAACTCGTTCTGGATCGTCGCGCTGGGCCTGTCGGCCTACACGGCGGCGTTCGTCTGCGAGGCGCTGCGGGCGGGCATCAACACGGTGCCGCTCGGTCAGGCGGAGGCGGCCAGGGCGATCGGGCTGACGTTCCCGCAGTCGCTCACGATGATCATCCTGCCCCAGGCGTTCCGCGCCGTCATCGCCCCGCTGGGCAGCGTGATCATCGCCATGATCAAGAACACCACGGTCGCGGTGGCCGGCGGCTTCGCCTTCGACTCCGCGAACAAGATGAAGGAGGCCTTCGACCAGGTGGGCGCCTCGATCCCGATCTTCCTCGGCATCGTGGTGGCCTTCATGGCCGTGACGCTCCCGATCGGCTACTTCACCGGCTGGCTGGCCAGGCGCCTGGCGGTGGTCCGATGAGCACGTCCGTCCTGTTCGACGCCCCCGGGCCGCGCACGCGGGTGCGCAACCACCTGCTCACGGTCATCAGCGTCATCGCCGTCGGCGCCGTCCTCTACGGCATCTACACCGGCTTCGACGCCAAGGGCCAGTGGGAAGCCAAGATCTGGCAGCCGTTCCTGCAGTGGGAGACCTGGGACTTCTACATCATCCCCGGCCTGATCGGCACCCTGCGGGCGGCCGCGGTGGCCGCGGTGCTCGCCCTGCTGTTCGGGGCGGTCTTCGGTCTGGCCAGGCTCTCCGACCATCGCTGGATCCGGGTTCCGGCCGGCGTGGTGGTGGAGGTCTTCCGTGCCATCCCCCTGCTGCTGCTGATCTTCTTCATCTTCTACCTGTTGCCGACGGTGATGGGCAGCGGCGACTACACGTTCATCGCGGTGGTGCTGGGCCTGACCTTCTACAACGGGTCGGTGCTGGCCGAGGTGGTCAGGGCCGGCGTCTACGCCGTGCCGAAGGGCCAGTCCGAGGCCGCGTACGCGGTGGGCATGCGCAAGAACCAGGTGCTGCGGCTGGTGTTGCTGCCGCAGGCCGTCACCGCGATGATGCCGGCCATCGTCAGCCAGCTCGTGGTGCTGCTGAAGGACACGGCGCTGGGCTACATCATCGCCTACGTCGACCTGCTGAACACCGGGTTCAAGATCCTCCCGGCCCGCTTCTTCGGGTCGCTGATCCCGGCGGCGATCGTCATCGGCATCATCTACGTGACGCTCAACCTGGCGCTGAGCTTCCTGGCCACCTGGCTGGAGCGGCGCAGCAGGCGCAGTCGCAAGACCACGGCCCGCCCGATCGCGGCCCCCGGCTCGGTCGGGGTCGGACTGGGCACGGGTGAGGGCACCGCGGGCGGCGGCCTGGGTCCCGACAAACCCCTGGAGTGACCCCCGGGCGGCGGGTGTCGTACCCGCCGCCCGGATGTTCCCGTAGATCTTCAAGAATGTCCCACATCTGCGTTGGAGCCAGGCTGATTCCGGCTCGCGCGGGTTACTGATGGTCCTGTGACCATGCGTGGTGCGGCGTTCCCTCTCGCGGCTGTGGCCGTGATCCTGTCCGCGTGCGAGGGCGGCGGCTCGTACGCCACCGTTGTGGACAAGATCAAGGGCTCCGGCACCGTCGTCGTCGGCACCAAATGGGACCAGCCCGACCTCGGCCTGAAGACGGGCGCGAACGAGCCCCAGGGCTTCGACGTCGACGTCGCCCGGTACATCGTCCGCTACCTCGCCGGGGACAAGCCGGTGCGGATCACGTGGCGCGAGTCGCCGTCGTCCGCCCGGGAGGCGCTGCTCCAGAACGGCACCGTGGACATGATCGTGGCCTCCTACACCATCACCGAGTCCCGCAAGCCCAAGGTGACGTTCGCCGGCCCGTACGTGATCGTCCCGCAGGACACGATGGTCCGCGCGGACGACACGAGCATCACGAAGGTGGCCGACCTGCGGGACAAGCGGATCTGCCTGGCGGAGGGGTCGAACTCGTACCGGCGCGTCGTGGAGCCGCCGCCGGACGGCAAGCTGGGCCTGCCGGCCGAGCTGGTGCCCGCGGCCAACTACTCCGACTGCGTGAGCAAGCTCGCCGCCGACCGGCTCGACGCGGTGAGCACCGAGAACCTCATCCTGGCGTCGTTCGCCGAGCAGGAGCCCGGCCGGTACCGGCTGCTGAACGACCCCATCTCCGACGAGAAATGGGGCGTCGGGCTCAAGAAGGGCGACACCAGGACCTGCGAGGCCGTCAACCGGGCCATCGCCGCCATGTGGCGGGACGGGACGACCGTTCGGCTGCTGAACACCTGGTTCGGCAAAACGGGGCTGAAGCTGCCTTCCTACCTGCCGCGCCCCGCCGGGTGCCCCTGAACTGTGGTGACCGGGCCGCATCCCCGGCGATCTTCCGGCAGGATGCGGGGTATGCCTTTCTGGCCCTCCCCCATTTCGACCAGAGACGTGGCCGGTTCTGGCGTGCGCCCTGGCTGGCCCACGGCTGCCAACGGCCGAGTGTGGTGGACCGAAGACCGTCCCGCCGAGGGCGGGCGCACCACCATCGTGTGCCGCTCCGCCGACGGCACCCTCAGTGACCTGCTGCCGGCTCCTTGGTGCGCGCGTACCCGGGTGCACGAATACGGCGGCAAGCCGTACACCGTGACTTCTGCGGGCGAGATCGTCTTCGCCAACCTGAAAGATCAGCGCCTCTACGTCCTACCGGAAAACGGCGATCCGAAACCCCTCACTCCCGAGGGCGACCGCTACGCCGACCTTCTCGTGCGCGACGATCAGGTGTGGTGCGTACGCGAGCGGCACACGCCGGACGGCAAAGTCACCCGGGCCGTCGTCTCGATCCCGCTGGACGGCGGCGAGATCCGCGAATGGGCCACCGGCTGCGACTTCTACGCCTCCCCCACCCTCTCCCCCGACGGACGGCACCTGGCCTACGTCTGCTGGAACCATCCGCGCATGCCCTGGGACGGCACCGAGCTGCGCGTCACCCGGCTGACCGGCGGCGGCGCATGGACGGTGCGGGGCGGCCCGGCCGAGTCCGTGCTGGCCCCCTCGTGGAAGGACGACTCCCGCCTCTACCTCGTCTCCGACTCCTCCGGCTGGTGGAACCTCCACGAGATCGGCGTGCACGGTGACGGCGCTCGGGCGCTCCATCCGGCCGGGGAGGAGTTCGCGTCGCCGCCGTGGCGGCTGGGCGGGATGCCGTACGCGGTGCTCGCCGACGGGCGGCTCGCGGTCCTGCACGGGCACGGCGACCTGCGGCTGGGTGTGCTCGATCCCGCGTCGGGCGCACTCACCGACCTCGACGTGCCCTGGACCGGCTGGGACGCGTCCCTGACCACCGACGGCACCTCCGTGGTCGGCATCGCGTACGCCGCCACGACCCCCCGCGCGGTCGTCACCGTGAACACGGGCATCGAAGAGGGCGACACCGGGAACGCCGACACTGAAGACTCGACCACCCGAGACGCGAGCACCGGGGAAGCGGACACCACGGAGACGGGCACCGGGGAGACGGGCACCAGGCAGGCGGGCACCAGGCAGGCGGGCTCTGTGGGTTGTCAGACGCTCGGCCGTGACCTGGCCTCGACGCCGGACGCCGCGTACCTGCCCGTCCCGCGCCCCGTGCGCATGCCCGGCGACGTGCCGGCCTTCCTCTACCCGCCCCGCAACCCCGCCGCCACCGAGACCACACCCCCCTACGTGATCTTCGTCCACGGAGGGCCGACCGCGCACGCCGACAGCGCGCTCGACCTGGAGAAGGCGTTCCTCACCTCACGCGGCATCGGCGTGCTCGACGTCAACTACGGCGGCTCGACCGGCTACGGCAGGGCCTACCGAGACCGCCTCAAGGGCCAGTGGGGCCTGGTCGACGTGGCCGACACGATCGCCGCCGCCCGCTGGCTGGCGGCCGAGGGCCTGGCCGATCCCGCCAGGATCGCGGTGCGCGGGGGTAGCGCGGGCGGCTGGACGGTGATGGCGGCCTGCTGCCGCTCAGACGTGTTCGCCGGAGGCGTGTCCTACTACGGCGTCAGCGCGCTGGCCCCGCTGATCGCCCACACCCACGACTTCGAGTCCCGCTACGTCGAGTGGCTGGTGGGGCCGGAGGATCCGCAGGTGTACGCAGCCAGGGAGCCGCTCGCCCTCGTGGACGGCGTCTCCTGCCCGATGCTGCTCCTGCAGGGGCTCGACGATCCCGTGGTGCCGCCGGAGCAGTCCACGGCCTTCGCGGACGCGTTGTCGGAACGCGGGGTGGCGTGCACGTACCTGGCGTTCGAGGGCGAGTCGCACGGCTTCCGCCGCGCCGAGACGCGCGCCGCCGCCCTGGCCGCCGAGCTGGCCTTCTACCAGCAGCTCTTCGGCTGATGCCGGCGCTAGCGGGCGAACTCCGTGGCGCGCGACTCCCTGACCACGGTGATGCGGATCTGGCCCGGGTAGGTGAGCTCCTCCTCCACCTGCTTGGCCACGTCGCGGGCGATCACCTGGGCCTGGATGTCGTCGATCGCGTCCGGCTTGACCATGACCCGGATCTCGCGGCCGGCCTGCATGGCGAAGACCTTCTCCACGCCGTCGTACGACTGCGCGATCTCCTCCAGCCGCTCCAGCCGCTTGACGTACGCCTCCAGCGACTCCCGGCGCGCTCCCGGCCGGCTGCCGCTGACCGCGTCGGCGGCCTGCGTGAGCACGGCCTCGACCGTACGGACCTCGACCTCGTTGTGGTGCGCCTCGATGGCGTGCACCACGTCCTCCTCCTCGCCGTAGCGGCGGGCGATCTCGGCCCCGATCAGCGCGTGGCTGCCCTCGACCTCGTGCGTGAGCGCCTTGCCGATGTCGTGGAGCAGGGCGCAGCGCTTCATCAGCGTCTGGTTCATCTTCAGCTCGGCCGCCATGATGCCGGCAATGTGGGCCGACTCGATGAGGTGCTTGAGCACGTTCTGTCCGTAGGAGGTGCGGTAGCGCAACTGCCCGAGCAGCAGCGTCAGCTCCGGGTGCATGTCGGTGATGCCCAGCTCGACCAGGGCGTCCTCACCGGCCCGCGCGCACAGGTCCTGGACCTCCTGGCGGCTGCGGTCGTGGGCCTCCTCGATGCGCTGCGGATGGATGCGGCCGTCCAGCACCAGCTTCTCCAGCGTGAGCCGCGCCGTCTCCCTCCGGACCGGGTCGAAGCACGACAGCAGCACCGCCTCCGGTGTGTCGTCGATGATGAGGTTGACCCCGGTCGTGGTCTCGAAGGCGCGGATGTTGCGCCCTTCGCGCCCGATGATCCGGCCCTTCATCTCGTCGCCGGGCAGGTGCAGCACGCTCACGACCGACTCGGCCGTCTGCTCGGCCGCCACCCGCTGCACGGCCAGCGTCACGATCTTCGTGGCCCGCTTCTCGCCCTCCTTGCGGGCGTCGCCCTCGATCTCCCTGATGATCAGCGCGGCCTCGCGCTTGGCCTGGTTCTCGATCTCCTTGACCAGCTCGGTCTTGGCCTGCTCGCCGGTGAGCCCGGCCACCCGTTCCAGGATGACCCGCCGCTCCTCCTCGACCTGGAGCAGCTCCTCGCGGCGGTCGGCCAGCTCGACCTCGGTCTCGCCCAGCTTCCTGTCCCGCTCGGACTGCCGCCTGGCCTCCTCGTCGAGCCGCTGCTCCCGCTCGGCCAGCCGCGCCTCGCGGCGCTCGAGGTCGGTCCGCAGCTCCTTGAGCTCGGACTTCAGTACCCGGCTCTCCTCTTCGACCTCCCGCCGCATCTGCGCGGCGTTCTCGGCGGCGGCCTCGGACCTGCGCAGGATCTCGTCGGCGTCGGTCTGCGCCTTGTGGCGGATCTCCAGCGCTTCCTCACGTGCCTGCTCGAGTTCCTCGTGCACGGCCTGCACCTGCTCGGGAGTCGGCTTACCGGTGCGGGGCAGACTGCCCGAGGTACGACGTATGACGACAAGGAGCGCGACTATCATGCCGAACGCGAGCACGAGCACCGCCACCATCAGCACCACGACAAGCGGCCCCATGTGCGCCCCGCCCTCCTCGCGTCGTCAACACCTCATAACGCGGCCACAAAACGGGAGGGGTCACAAGCGCGCCACGGATAGCCCGATCGGCGTCCTGCTCGGGATCAAAGTCAAGCCAAGGCTGACCGGGCGTCGACTGCGATAGCCGACACCTCGCCTGCCTCGACCAACCAAGCTCGTTCGTCCGTCGTTCACCGGTATGGCAATCCGCGCTGCGCGGAGTAACTCCTCACTGCCGTCGAGGTTATGCGTCGAACAGGTCACGAGCAAGCAAACGCGTCATCAAGCGTGTCTTACAGGCCCGCATCTCCACATTCAGCCAGATTTACCCCACTACCGCCCGAATTGCCCCTCGGTACGGAGTGAGGAGCTTTGTGGACGGTGGGACGAGAAGGACAGGCGAGCACATTGAGCCTGAACCAACACCGACCCCCACCCAGGGACGGCCTCGCACCGCGCCCAAGATCACACCGACCACCGGCGACCCACACCCCACCACGCGCAAGGCACATTCCGGCGCGAGGGCTTCACGGATCATCGCCGCAATGATCCACCACAACACCGAAGAACGTCACGACCAGCTCACGGCTGCCCGCTTACCACCCGCGACCACCCCTGTTCGCACATGGCCGCACCGCACCCCCAACTCGTGGCCGCACATGGCCGCGCGTCCCGCAAATGGCCGCTCACGCCCTCGTGACTGACCGTGACTGACCGAGGCTTCCCCGGGGCTGCCGGAGCTGCCCGGAGCTGGCCAGGGCTGCCCGGAGCAGCTCGGGACTGCTCGGGACTGCTCGGGACCACGTGTGACATCAAGGGCGGGAGCCGATCGAGGTCCCGACCCGTCGCCAGTCCACACTCGCGGAGACAGCACCCAAGCCGCCTGCCCAGCGATCAATTAAGTGGCTCGGACCCGGGCATGTTCCTTACCATCCCCGGCATGCCCTCCTACACTCATCCGCTGGCCTGGCTCTTGGCACTCGAAGGCGTGGCACTGCTGCGAGCGCAGGCCGGTGATCTCGGCGATGAGGAGTTCGTGACGCGGCGTATCGCCGAGATCCGCAGACTGACCGCCGACCAGGACCTGGCACTGAGCACGGGCACCGTCGTCGGCCACGCCACCACAGCGGAGGGATACGCGCAGTGGGCCGACCGATACGACTTCGAGGAGAACCCACTGATCACGGCAGAGGAGCCACAGGTCCGGCGCATCCTCGCCACGCTGCCGACGGGCCGGGCCCTGGACGCCGCGTGCGGCACCGGACGGCACGCCGCGTACCTGGCCGAACTGGGACACGAGGTCGTCGGTGTGGACTCATCGGCGGACATGCTCGCCCTGGCCCGAACCAAGACGCCGGACGGCACGTTTCACCAGGCGGATCTGCACGACCTGCCGGTCGAGTCCGCGAGCTTCGACCTGGTCGTCTGCGCGCTGGCACTGACCCACCAGCCAACTCTCGGGCCGGCACTACGCGAGTTCGCCCGGGTGACCCGACCCGGCGGCCACATCGTGCTGTCGGACATCCATGTGCTGTCGCTCTACCTGGGCGGCGTGGCCATGGTGACCGGCCCGGACGGCGACCTCCAGGCGATGCCCGCCAGCCGCTTCCTGGCCAGCGACTACATCACCGCATTCCACGAGGCCGGGCTGGAGATCATCGCCTGCCACGAACCCAGATGGGCCGAGACACCCGGCGAACACGGCGGCCCACTCGCCCAGCAATGGTGTCCCGAGGCAGCCGCAGCCGCCTACCACGACACCCCCGCCCTGATCATCTGGCACCTCCACCACCCCCTCCGCTGAAAGGCGGCTCGGCAACCGTTCTCAGCCTGGGGATAACAACCACTTCACCCTGCTAAGACAAGAATTGCCCGCCCACAGTTCACCCATCTCCTCCAGCGGCAGAAATCCACCGGCCGAGGCCCAGACCACCCGACACAAGCCACGGGACACAAACCACGCGACACAGACCACACGACAGAAGCCGCAGAGCACAAGCCGAAGGGCACAGGGCACGGCCGCAAGGCACAGGGCACAGGCCGCGAAGTACAAGTTATGGGCCGACGAGCCACCAAGCTCCGGCCTCCGAATGCGAGCCATGAACTAGAAGCCACAAACACCACAAAGCACCGGGCACCGGGCATCAGACACCAGGCGCGGGGCTGCAGGCACCAGGTGTGGAGCACCAGATGTGAGCACCGAGCACCGAGCGAACCTCTTACGGAAAGTCTTCCTCTACCTCGATGCCCTCTTCCTCCAGGGCTTCACGGATGACCCGGAAGGCCAGCCCAGAGGAGTACCCCTTGCGTGCGAGCATGCCTGCCAACCGCCGCGTTCGGGCCTGCGGGTCGAGGGACCGCGTGGAGGCAAGCTTGCGCTCGACCAACCGCCGGGCCGTCTCCGCTTCCTGATCGGGATCCAGCCGCTCCACGGCCTCGTTGACCGTCTCGGTGTCCACACCCCGATGCCGCAACTCAGCCGCCAGGGCACGCTTGGCCAGCCCTCGGCCATGATGCCGGGAATCAACCCAGGCCGCAGCGAAGGCCTCGTCGTTGATCAGCCCCAACTCCGAGAACCGGCCGAGCACCGCCTCTGCGGCCTCATCCGGCACTCCTCGCTTACGTAGGGCCTCAGCGAGCTGGGCACGCGTCTTGGGAGCCAGGGTGAGCAGACGAAGACAGATGGCCCGAGCCGCCGACTCCGGATCGGCCTCGATCTGGGCGCTGGCAGAGCTCTCCCCATCGCTCCCCTCAGACAGCGAACCCCGCCCTCGGGACTCCCCCGACCGCTTTCCAGACTTCCCACGTCGCCCGGTTCGACCGGACCGACGTGATCTCCCACCCCAGCCCGACTCCTCAGCAGCGTCAGACCGCTCAGCCGCATCAGACCGACCGGATCCCCCATACCAACCTGACCCTGGAGACCGACCTACCAGCCCCGGTTCCCCGGACCCATCGGCCTGATCTGCCCCGTCGGACCAACCCGACTGTCCAGACCCACCTGATCCCGATCCGCCTGATCCCAGTGACCCGCCTGACTGCCCAGACCAACCTGGCGGCCCCTCAGGCCCGTCCGACCAACCCGCAGACCCGACCTCGCCTGACCGGCTTGACCGGACGGATTTGCCGGATCGTCCGGTTGAGCGTCCTCCGCCCGACCGCCGCTTGCCGGCCTTACCGCCATCCTCTTCGGCAGCGAACCAGCTACTACCGGCAAGAACTTCCGAGTGCCAGTCATCAGCCGGCCTGCGACTGACCGGCGCCTTGCCACTCCCGGCATGCCCAGACGGAGTTTCGTCACCGTCCAGGCGATCAGATGCACCTCCGGCGGCCATCTGGCGGCCGGATGGGGCTTGTGTGTCCTTGTCGTCGGTCTCCACGTTCGGGCCGAAGGGTTTCGCGCCCGAACCTGCGATCCCCGGCCCAGGACCCGTTGTGTCCATGCCCGAAGCATCGGCTTCTGTCCCCGAATCGGCGATGCCCTCGCCTGGGCCGGCGACGGTGGTGGCAGCAACCGGAGCAACGGCCTCCGTGCTTGAGTCGACGTCGCGCGTAGTCGCGGCGGCGGCTCCCGTGCCCGAGCTGGTAGCCGCCGATTTGGTGGCCGCCGTATCGGTGATCGCCGTGCCAGCGGCCTCCAAGTCGGTGATCGCCGTGTCGGTGATCACCGTGCCAGTCGCCGTATCAGTGGGCTTCAAGTCAGTGGCCGCCGTGTCGGTGACCTCTGACTTGACGGTCTCGGGAGTGGTAGCCGCCTGGGCGGTGGGTGTGTCGGTGGAGGCTTCCGCTATGCGCTGGCGGGTGCGTTGTTCGTGCCACTCGTCCACCGATGGCCAGCCGTCAGCGGATGAGCGGGCCAGGTCGCGGGCCCTTGGTGACGTGGTGGAGTCGGGCCAGGCGCCCCCGCTTCGCGAATGGGGCGCTTGTGGCCGGTCCTTGCTGCTCATAGGGCGAACGATCAGACGTCACCAGGCTTGGGGGTGGACTTCGAGCCACGACCCGAAGGCGCGGGGGCCGCAGCCGGGGCCGGAGTGGCGGCGGCTTCGGCGGGGGCGTCGAGACGCGGGCCCACACCGAGCTTGTCCTTGATCTTCTTCTCGATCTCGTTGGCCATGTCGGGGTGGCTCTTCAGGAAGTTGCGGGCGTTCTCCTTGCCCTGGCCGAGCTGGTCGCCCTCGTACGTGTACCAGGCGCCGGACTTGCGGACGAAGCCGTGCTCCACACCCATGTCGATGAGGCCGCCCTCGCGGGAAACGCCCACCCCGTAGAGGATGTCGAAGTCGGCGACGCGGAAGGGCGGGGCCATCTTGTTCTTGACGACCTTGACCCTGGTGCGGTTGCCGACCGCCTCGGTGCCGTCCTTGAGCGTCTCGATGCGGCGGATGTCCAGGCGGACCGAGGCGTAGAACTTCAGCGCCTTACCACCGGTCGTCGTCTCGGGGCTGCCGAACATGACGCCGATCTTCTCGCGGAGCTGGTTGATGAAGATGGCGGTGGTGCCGGTGGTGCTGAGCGCGCCGGCGACCTTGCGCAGCGCCTGGGACATGAGGCGGGCCTGGAGGCCGACGTGGCTGTCGCCCATCTCGCCCTCGATTTCGGCCTTGGGCACCAGCGCGGCCACCGAGTCGATGACGATGATGTCGACGGCACCGGACCTGATCAGCATGTCGGCGATCTCGAGCGCCTGCTCACCCGTGTCGGGCTGGGAGACCAGCAGGGCGTCGGTGTCGACCCCCAGCTTCTTGGCATATTCGGGGTCGAGGGCGTGCTCGGCGTCGATGAACGCCGCGATGCCGCCGGCCCGCTGGGCGTTGGCCACCGCGTGCAGGGCGATCGTGGTCTTACCCGAGGACTCCGGGCCGTAGATCTCCACGATGCGCCCACGTGGCAGGCCGCCGATGCCGAGGGCCACGTCAAGGGAGATCGATCCTGTGGGGATCACTTCGATGGGGGCTCGGGCGTCGTCGCCCAGTCGCATGACGGAGCCCTTACCGAACTGCCGCTCGATCTGAGCGAGGGCGGTCTCGAGGGCCTTCTCGCGGTCGTTGATAGCCATGAAACTTCCCCCTGGAGGGTTGTGGTCCGATCAGTCGAGTGAAAGCTACGGCCTGCCACCGACATTTTCGCGACAGTCGGGGAAGACGTGGCCCGGCGTTGTCCATGGTAGCCGAACGATTGTTCGATCACAGCAGGAACACGCAGGTGGTCGTCAATCGGCTTCTGGCTGGGGGTCCGTCCATCGTTTGCCGCCCAAAGCGCATCCATCGCGCCGCGGCCAAGGTACGCCCCGCCCTCCCGCCGAGGTGCCTCGATCACCTTCCGTTCGGAGCGTGTGTCGGTCGGGGTGTAGTCAGTCCACCTGTCGTCCGGGGGGCTGAGGAGGCATAACGCTGTCGTGAACGGCTCCGAGGGCGGGGACAACACTTATGAACGGTGATCGAGGACGGTGATCGAGGGAGACCATGGCCAGCACAACCGTGCCCGGGGGTGAGCAGGATCAGCAGGCGCATGCCGGCGTCCGAGAACTTCAAGATGGCGTCGGTCGCCTGCTCGTAGGGAAGCTCGGCCAGCCCACTGCCCGGAGGTCCCAAGAGCGCCGGTCCGAGCCGGTGGCTTCGACGCCGCTGATGCACTCTGTCGACGGGGGCTCGCGGGGACCCAGCAACATGCGGGCGCGCCCGCCCAGCAAGCCCGCCTCACCCCTGGCAAACCGGCTGCCGGCCACCGAGCGACTGCTGCGGAGGGTTCTTCGGCTCGATCCGTGTCACGCTCGATCACTCAGACGCGTATGGCGGAGCGATCGGTTCGAAGGAGCCGGTCCGACCGCGCCTACTGTCGGGGAAAGACTCTTCCGCCGCCACGCCAGCGGAGCGGACGACAATCGGCTCAGCCGTCGACGGCCAGGTTGAGGGGTCTGGGATGACACTCGGCTCAGCAGTCCGCAGCCGGATTCCGGATTCCGGATTCCGGGACGACGCTCGTCTCAACCCCCCAGCCGAATCCAGGGGTCTGGGACAACGCTCGCCTCAACCGTCCACGGTCGGATCCAGGGGGTTGGAGTGAGGCTCGGCCGTCCATCGTCGGATTCGGGGTCTGGAGAGGGGGCGTTCTGGGAGGGGTTCGAGCACGATTTCGGGTTTGGGATCGGTGGCCCGCCGACGCGTCGGTTCTGCCGCTCGTACGCGCTCACGTTCGATTTCCCCGCTTCCACATCCCCATGAACACCCCCATTCGAGGGTTGGCCACCAACGTGTTGTCAGGCGCGGTGAGCTGGGGAGACTCAGTGCAGGGCGACAGTTGGAGGCGGCACGTGGCGAGCGGCTACACCGGGGAACGGCGCGTCCATCTCGAGGCGCTCGCCGAGTTGCTGCCCCATCAGGGCCTGGTCAGCCGAATGGTCGGTGACGACGATCCGGTGCTGTGGGTCTGGCATCCGCGCACCGGCCGTCAGACGATCATCTTCGCCACCCCGTCGGCTCAGGGGTGGCTGTTCCTGTGGTCGTCGGGCGGGCAGGGCAGCGCCGACGATCTGGAGCGTACGGCCGCCGCGCTCCGCCGTACGCTGGACCTGGCCCAGCCGGGCTGAGAGGGTCAGCGCAGCTTGGGTGAGATGTCCTCCACCTGGCAGACCGCGCGCCACACCGTCTTGGCGCTCTCACCCTCGGCCAGCGCCTGCGCGACCGTGCGCCCGCCCAGCGGCGCGAGCACGTAGTCGCGGGCCCATGACTCGGCGTACATCTCACCGAAGTGAGCGTTCATCCGTCTCCAGAACTCCGTCAGGCGCATGAACCAAGTATGGAATCGCACGAGGGGTGGGTAAGACATCCGCATGCCAAAGACCCACAAGCCTTCACCCCCGAAGACCGCCAGAACAAAGGCCAACAGGGCCAAACGACGCCGGTTACTGTTAGCGATGCGGCTGACCGTACAGAAGGAGAAGGCGGAGCGTGCCGACCGGCACGCGGACATCAGGCGGGAGCCACGTGCGGGCAAGCCGCGTACGCGGAGGGCGTCGCGGCGTTAGGTCACAGCACCCGCGCGCCGTACATCTCACCGAGATGGTCGGCGAGCAGCTCCAGACGGGCGCCGTCGGGGTCCTTGAAGTAAATGGAGGCGCCGCTCTCTATCTGGTGCGGCACGCCGGCCATCTCCAGCTTCCCGCGCAACCGCTCCCAGGTGGCCGGGTCGACGGAGATCGCGATGTGGTGCAGCCCGCCGAGCACTTCCTGGTAGGGCCCGAGGTCGAGCCCGGGGAAGTCGAAGAACGCCAGCAGGTTGCCGTTGCCGATGTCGAAGAAGAAGTGGCTCGAGCCCTTGTAGTCGCGATTCTCGATGATCTCCGTCAGCGGGAACTCCAGGAGTTCCTGGTAGAACTTGATGGTCCGTTCCACGTCGGACGAGATCAGGGCCATGTGGTGCAGGCCGCGAGCACTGCTCGAGGGTCGGTGCGGTAAGACGTAGCTCTGCCTCAGGTCCGCACGGCGGGCGTCGATGGCCGCGTAGTCGATGGTCACGGTCGCTGTATGTCCGCCAGGGCCCCCGCTCAATCACACGCTGCGGCGCCAATGCGTTTTCTGTCGGTGGCGCAAGGCAGTATGTGCTGGTGAGCTCGCTCGACCACTTCAGCCAGATGACCAGGCAATGGTTCTCTGGAGCCTTCCACGCGCCCACGGCCGCCCAGGAGGGGGCCTGGGAGTCGATCTCGCGCGGCGACAACACCCTGGTCGTCGCGCCCACCGGCTCGGGCAAGACGCTGGCGGCGTTCCTCTGGTCTCTCGACCGGCTGGCCGCCACCCCCGCCGAAGAGCGGCACGAGGGACAGCGTAAAGGCACGCGGGTGCTCTACGTGTCGCCGCTCAAGGCGCTGGCCGTCGACGTCGAGCGCAACCTGCGCGCGCCGCTGGCCGGGCTCAAGCAGACGGCGCGGCGGCTCGGCCTGCCCGTCCCGGAGATCTCGGTGGCGATCCGGTCGGGTGACACGCCCGCCGAGGACCGCAGGCGGTTCGCGGCCAGGCCGTCCGACATCCTCATCACCACGCCCGAGTCGCTCTTCCTGCTGCTCACCAGCCAGGCCAGGGAGGCGCTGCGCGGCGTGGAGACGGTGATCGTCGACGAGGTGCACGCGGTCGCGGCCACCAAGCGCGGCGCCCATCTGGCGCTCAGCCTCGAGCGGCTCGACGCGCTGCTCGACAAGCCCGCGCAGCGGGTCGGGCTGTCGGCGACCGTCCGGCCGGTGAGCGAGGTGGCGGCGTTCCTGGGCGGGGCGCGGCCGGCCACCGTGGTGCAGCCGCCCTCGGACAAGCAGATCGAGGTCGAGGTCGTCGTCCCCGTCGAGGACATGACGGAGATGGAGGCCCGCCCGCGTCAGGAGGGCGAGGAGTTCGCGCCCGAGCCGACCAGCAGGTCGATCTGGCCGCACGTCGAGGAGCGGCTCTTCGACCTGATCGAGGCCCACAGCTCCACCATCGTGTTCGCCAACTCGCGGCGGCTGGCCGAGCGGCTGTGCACCCGGCTCAACGAGCTGGCCTACGAGCGCGAGCACGGCGCCGAGACCGTCGACCTGTCGATCTGGGAGACGGGTCCGCCGCAGCCGCCCAACCGCATGCCCGCCGAGATGATGGCGCAGGCCGGGTCCGGCAAGGGCGCGGTGGCCGAGATCGTGCGCGCCCACCACGGCTCGGTCTCCAAGGAGGAGCGGGCCCAGATCGAGGAGGCGCTCAAGTCGGGCCGCCTGCCCGCCGTGGTCGCCACCTCCAGCCTGGAGCTGGGCATCGACATGGGCGCGGTCGACCTGGTCGCGTGCGTGGAGGCGCCGCCGAGCGTGGCCAGCGGGCTGCAGCGCATCGGCCGGGCGGGGCACCAGGTGGGGGCGGTCTCCAAGGGGGTCATCTTCCCCAAATACCGGGGCGACCTGGTGCAGACGACCGTGGTGGCCGAGCGGATGAAGAGCGGTCAGATCGAGGAGCTGCGCTACCCGCGCAACCCGCTCGACGTGCTCGCCCAGCAGATCGTGGCGATGACCGCGCTCGACGAGTGGACGGTCGACGAGCTGGAGTCCGTGATCAAGCGGGCCGCCTCCTACGCCACGCTGCCGAGGAGCGCGCTGGAGGCCACGCTCGACATGCTGGCCGGGCGCTATCCGAGCGAGGAGTTCGCCGAGCTGCGCCCGCGCATCGTGTGGGACCGCGTCACCGGCACCCTCCAGGGGCGGCCCGGCGCGCAGCGGCTGGCGGTCACCAACGGCGGCACGATCCCCGACCGGGGCCTGTTCGGGGTGTTCCTGGTGGGCGAGCGGGCCTCCCGGGTGGGCGAGCTGGACGAGGAGATGGTCTACGAGTCGCGCGTGGGCGACGTGTTCGTGCTGGGCGCCACCTCGTGGCGGATCGAGGACATCACGGCGGACCGGGTGCTCGTCTCGCCCGCGCCGGGGCAGCCGGGCAAGCTGCCGTTCTGGCACGGCGACGCGCCGGGCCGGCCGGCCGAGCTGGGCCAGGCGATCGGGCAGTTCCTGCGCGAGCAGGCCAAACAGGACTCGACGGACCGGATGCGGGCCGCCGGGCTCGACGAATACGCCTCGGGCAACCTGCTGGCCTACCTGCGCGAGCAGCGCGAGGCCACCGGCTACGTGCCCGACGACCGCACGCTGCTGGTGGAGCGCTTCCACGACGAGCTGGGCGACTGGCGCGTGGTGATCCATTCCCCCTACGGCGCGCGGGTGCACGCCCCGTGGGCGCTGGCGATCAACCGGCGGCTGCGTGAGCGCTACGGCATCGACGTACAGGCGGTGCACTCCGACGACGGCATCGTGCTGCGCATCCCCGACACGATGGCCGAGCCGCCCACCGACGTGGCGGCCTTCGACGCCGAGGAGATCGAGCAGATCGTCACCGAGGAGCTGGGCGGGTCGGCCATGTTCGCCTCCCGGTTCAGGGAGTGCGCGGGCCGGGCGCTGCTGCTGCCGCGCCGCACGCCGGGCAAGCGCAGCCCGCTGTGGCAGCAGCGGCAGCGGGCCGCCCATCTGCTGGGCGTGGCCTCGCAATACGCCTCGTTCCCGATCGTGCTGGAGACGATGCGCGAGTGCCTGCAGGACGTCTTCGACGTGCCGGGGCTGGTGCGGCTCATGCGCGACCTCGCCGCGCGCCGGGTGCGGCTGGTGGAGGTGGAGACCTCGCAGGCCTCGCCGTTCGCGGCCTCGCTGCTGTTCCACTACGTGGGCGCGTTCATGTACGAAGGCGACGCCCCCCTCGCCGAACGCCGCGCGCAGGCCCTGGCGCTCGACACCACGCTGCTGGCCGAGTTGCTGGGCCAGGCCGACCTGCGCGAGCTGCTCGACCCCGACGTGATCTCCGACAGCGAGCGCGAGCTGGCCAGGCTCGACCGGCCCCTGCGCGACCTGGAGGATCTGGCCGACCTGCTGCGCTCGCACGGGCCGCTGCTGGCGCCCGACGTGAGCGTGCGCGGCGGCGATCCGGCCTGGCTGGAGGAGCTGGAGCGGGCCCGGCGGGCGATCAGGGTGCGCATCGCGGGCGAGGAGCAGTGGACGGCGATCGAGGACGCGGCGCGCGTGCGTGACGCGCTGGGTACGCCGCTGCCGGTGGGAGTGCCGCACGCGTTCCTCGAGCCGGTGGCCGATCCCTTGGCCGATCTGGTGGCGCGGCATGCCCGCACACGTGGTCCCTTCCACGCCGGCACCGCCGCCGCCCGGTTCGGGCTGGGCGTGGCCGTGGTGACCGACGCGCTGCGGCGGCTGGCCGCGACGGGCCGGGTCGTGAGCGGTGAGTTCCGGCCCGGGGGGCGGGGCGAGGAGTGGTGCGACGCCGGTGTGCTGCGCATGCTGCGCCGCAGGTCGCTGGCCAGGCTCCGCAAGGAGGTCGAGCCGGTCGCCCCCGAGACGCTGGCCCTGTTCCTGCCCGCCTGGCACGGCATCACCCCCACCGGCCCGGGACCGGCCGCGACCGGGGCGGGCGCGTTCCGGTCGGGCACGGGCGGGTCCGATCCGTCGCGATCGGGCCCCGGCGGGGCCGACGCGTCGCGGTCAGGTCCCGGTGGAGCCGATGCGTTGCGGTCAGCGCCCGGTGGGGCCGACGCGTTGCGGTCGAGCTCGGGCGGGGCCGGGGCGCGGGCCATGGACGCGCTGGTGCGCTCGATCGAGCAGCTCCAGGGGGCCGCCGTGCCCGCCTCGGCGCTGGAGACGCTGGTGCTGCCCTCGCGGGTGCCCGGCTACCATCCCTCGCTGCTCGACGAGCTGACCTCGTCCGGCGAGGTCATGTGGGCCGGGCAGGGATCCCTGCCCGGTGGCGACGGCTGGGTGTCGCTCTACTTCGCCGACACCGCGCCGCTGCTGCTGCCGGAGCCCGCCGAGATCACGATGACGCCGGTGCACGAGCGGCTGCTGGAGTTGCTCGGCGGAGGCGGCGCGCTGTTCTTCCGCGGCCTGTCCGACCAGATCGGCTCCCTGAACGACACCGAACTGGTCTCGGCCCTGTGGGACCTGGTGTGGGCGGGCCGGGTGTCGGGCGACACGCTCGCACCACTGCGGGCGACGCTCGGCACCGGGCGGCCCGCGCACCGGCCCGCCACGACGCGGCGGCGCCGGGCGGTGCTGCCGAGCAGGAGCGGGCCGCCGACCGTGGCCGGCCGATGGTGGCTGCTGCCCGAGCCGGCCGCCGACACGACGCAGCGCGCCCACGCCCAGGCCGAGGTCCTGCTGGAGCGGCATGGGGTGGTCACGCGGGGCGCGGTGACCTCCGAACGGCTGCCCGGCGGGTTCACGCCCGTCTATCAGGTGCTGCGCGCCTACGAGGAGAGCGGGCGCTGCCGCCGGGGCTACTTCGTCGAAGGGCTGGGCGGCGCGCAGTTCGCGCTGCCGGGAGCGGTGGACCGGATGCGCGCCATGGCGCCCGGGGCGGCTCCCTCCTCGTCCGGGGAGGGGGCGCGGCGGGCCGTGGTGCTGGCCGCCGCCGACCCCGCCAGCCCGTACGGCGCCGCGCTGCCCTGGCCACAACGTCCCGCCGACCTGGGGCACAAGCCTGGCCGGAAGGCGGGCTCGCTGGTCGTGCTCGTCGATGGTCATCTGGTGCTCTACGTGGAGCGGGGCGGCAAGACGCTGCTGTCGTTCACCGACGACGACCGGCTGCAGCCGGCGGTCGACGCGCTGGCCCTGGCCGTACGCGACGGGGCGCTGGGCAAGCTGACCGTGGAGCGGGCCGACGGCGCCTCCATCACCGACTCGCCCTTGGGGGCGGCCCTGGAGGCGGCCGGGTTCCATCCGACCCCCCGGGGGCTGCGCCTGCGCGCCTGACCAGGAGCACCGGCCCATGCGACCGACTGTGAAAACCCCGCCGGCCGCTCAACGTCGTTGGGCGACCATGAGGTTCTGCCGGACTCTCGGTGGTGCCGCCGGGCAATCGTAGGGATCCGCTGGTCGCTTAGTGGTGCTGCCGGCAACCGTGGGGAGCCGCCGGTCGCCGGGTAAGTGTGAGGATCCGATGATCGCGAGGCGTGGCCGGGTTGCCGTGAGGGTCTGCTGGTCGCCTGGTGGTGTCGACGGGTAGGAACCGGCACATGCGGCTACTGGAGCGGTTACGCGCTGACCTCAGCACCGGCAAGAACCTCGAGATCTACCTGACCGCGTGCATCGCCCTGGTCGTCGGCGTGCTCGGCGTCTTCGACCGTGTGGAGCCGAAGGTGGTCGGCGCCGCCACGCTGGCCACGCTGGCCCTGGTGGCGGTCAACGCGCTGGGCCCCCGCCACCAGGTGGCCGCCCTCGAGCGGCAGGTCGCCGAGCTCAACCGCCTGCTGGAGTCGAAGCTGGCCGGCGACGGCTTCCTGAGCAGCGACAACAAGGACCTCAAGGAGCGCGTCCTCCGTGCGAACGACATCCGCTTCGCCGGGGTCACGCTCAGCCGCACGATCCGCGCCTATGTGGACGATCTGCAGCGAAGCCTGGAGCGGGGGGCGACGGTCAAGATCCTGGTGATCGATCCCACGGGCACGGTGCCGGAGGAGGCGGCCAGGCGGAGCACGATCCCCGACCAGCCCGACGTCTTCGAGCACCGCGTCCGATCCACGCTCTACGTCCTGCGCGACATGCACACCAAGGAGCGCCTGGAGGTGCGGTTGCTGCCGTTCCTGCCGGCGTTCGGGATGCTCATGCTGGACGCCGGCGACGACGACGGCGTCATCCACGTCGAGCTGGGCACCCACCGCTCGCCCGGCCGCGACCCGGGTTTTACGCTGAACGGCCGCCGTGACCACCATTGGTGCCGGCACTTCCGGGCCGAGTTCGACCGGCTCTGGGAGGTCGCGCGGGAGGTGACGGACGCGGACTGGTACCCGGCCCAGCGAAACTGATCCGTTGTATACGATTAGTCCCTCTATGAGCGATCTGACGCTGGGCGCGGCCCATCAGACCTTGCGCGACGAGGTCACCGAGGAGCTGCGCCGCCGCATCCTCTCCGGCGAGCTGGCCCAGGGTGAGCGGCTGGTCGAGGACCGGCTGGCCGCTTCGCTCGGCGTCTCGCGCAACCCCGTACGCGAATCCATCCGCGTGCTGGCCGCCGAGGGCTTCATCCAGGTCGCCCCCCGGCTCGGCGCCACCGTCGCCCGGCTGTCGGCCGAGGAGGGCGAGGAGCTGTTCGACGTGCGCATGGCCGTCGAGGGCCTGGCGGCCCGGCTGGCGGCGCGCAAGCGCACCCCCGCCTCGGCCGAGCGGCTGCGCCGGGTGCTCGATCAGGCCAAGGAGGCGGTGGACGGCGGGCGGCTGGAGGCGGTGGCCGACCTCAACACCGCCTTCCACCTGGCCGTGGGCGAGGCCGCGGGAAACTCCTACCTCGCGCTGATGATGAAGCCGATGTTGCAACGGGCCCAGTGGGTCTTCAGCCAGACCGCCGCCGTACGCGGCCCGCACTCCTGGTCGGAGCACCTCAGCCTGTACGAGGCCATCGCCGCCGGCGACGAGGACGAGGCGCAGGCCCGGGCGATCGCCCACGTCGCCGCGGCCCGGAGATCGTTCCTGGCGGCCGTCGGCCGATCAGCAAAACACCCGAACGATTAGAAAACGCTCAGATAACAACACTGCGTTATGAAACACCACTGAAATGTCAGGTCTTGTATACAGTCTCCTAAACCTTTCAACGGAGGCCCCATGAGACCGTCCCCCAGGCTCCTCGCGGCGCTCGCCATCCTCCCCCTCGCCCTGGCGGCTTGCGGCGGAGGCGGCTCCAGCGGCACGCCCGCGGCCCCTCCCTCCATAGCCGACGCCTCGGCCGACAACCGGCCGGTCAAGGGCGGCGGCACGCTGAACATCGCGCTCAACGCCGACCCCGACGCCCTCGATCCGAGCATCTCGACCACACTGGTGGGCCGTGAGGTGTTCGCGAACATGTGCGAGAAGCTTTATGACATCGACGCCACCGCCACGCTGGTCCCGCAGCTCGCCAGCGGCCTGCCCGAGGTCTCCGACGACGGCGAGGAGGTGACGATCAAGCTGCGCGACGGCGTGAAGTTCAACGACGGCACGGCCTTCGACGCCGAGGCGGTCAAGAAGTCGCTGGACCGCCACCGCACGTGGGAGAAGTCCGCCCGCCAGGCCGACCTGGCCGCGGTGTCCAAGGTCACCGTGGTCGATCCCGCGACGGTGCAGCTCACGCTGACGCGGGCGTTCACGCCGCTGACCGCGCAGCTCGCCGACCGCGCCGGGATGATCATGTCGCCCAAGGCGCTGGACGCGGGCGACGACAACTTCGGCGCCAGCCCGGTGTGCGTCGGGCCGTTCAAGTTCGCGAGCCGGACCTCCGGCAGCCAGATCGAGCTGGAGAAGGCGCCGGACTACTACGACGCCGCCAAGGTCAAGCTCGACAAGCTCGTATACAAGATCATCGTCGACCCCAACGTCCGGGCCGCGAACCTGAAGTCCGGAGACGTGCAGGTGGCCGACCAGCTCGCCACGACCACGGTCAAGGGCGTGCAGTCCGACCCGAACCTGACCGTCGTGTCCGGCGGCGGCCTCGGCTACTACGGCATCACGATCAACACCGGCAACGCCAGTGGCTCCACCGAGAAGCCGGGCGCGGTGGACACGGCGCTGGCCAAGAGCCCGCAGCTCCGCGAGGCGTTCGAGCTGGCCCTCGACCGCGACGTGATCAACAAGACCGTCTACAACGGCCTGCACGAGGTGGACTGCTTCCCGGTGCCGCTGGACAGCCCGTACCGGGCCAAGGACCTGCAGTGCCCCAAGCGCGACCTGCCCAAGGCCAAGCAGCTCGTCCAGGCGTCGGGGGTGGCGACGCCGATCCCGGTCACGCTCACCAGCCCGAACGACGCCACCAACGTCCGCCTGGCGCAGGTCATCCAGCAGATGACCAAGGAGGCCGGCTTCAACGTGAGCGTCCAGACCGCCGAGTTCGTCAGCACGCTGGAGCAGGGCAAGTCCGGCAAGTTCGACGTCATGCTGAACGGCTGGTCGGGCCGGGTGGACCCGGACGGCAACCTCACGAACCTGGTCACCAGCCAGGGCAGCAACAACTACAGCGGCATGTCCGACCCGGGCATCGACGACCCGATCAAGCAGGCCGCAGCCGAGTCGGACCCGGCCAAGCGCGCCGAACTCTACGCCGGCGCGATGAAGAAGGCGGCCGAGCTCCGGGGCGTCCTGTACCTGTACCACAACAAGTACTACCTGGGCATGAGCAAGACCGTGGCCGGCGTCCAGTACTTCAAGGACGGCCTGCCGCGCTTCGTCACCGCCGGGTTCGCCGCGTAATGCTCTGGTTCATCCTCAGGCGCTGCGGCTCGGCGGTGATCGTGCTGTTCCTGGGCAGCGTCCTGATCTTCCTGGGCATCCGGGCGCTGCCGGGCGACCCGGCCACGGTCATGGCGGGTGAGGAGGCCTCGCCCGCCGTGGTCGCGGCCATTCGGCACGAGTTCGGCCTGGACAAGCCGCTGCCCGCCCAGTACGTGGACTACGTCGCCCAGACTCTGACCGGCAATCTCGGCCGCTCGACGCAGGACCAGCTCCCGGTGATCGACATCATCGCCGAGCGGCTGCCCGTGACGCTGGAGCTGTCGGCGCTGGCCATGCTGATCGCGATCGTCATCGGCGTGGGCGCCGGCATCGTGGCGGCCGTGCGGCGCGGCAGGCTGGCCGACTACGTGGCCACCGGATTCGGCCTGGCCGGGCTGTCGGTGCCGCACTTCTGGCTGGGCCTGCTCGGCATCCTGCTGTTCGCGGTCACCTGGCGGGTGCTGCCCGCCTCCGGGTACGTCCCCTTCACCCAGGACCCGGCGCAGAACCTGCAACGCATGATCCTGCCCGCGCTCGTGCTCGGCACCGGCTTCGCGGCGATCCTCATGCGCCAGACCCGCGCGGCCATGCTGGGCGCGCTGTCGGCCGACTACGTCAGGACCGCCAGGTCGAAGGGCCTGTCCGAGGTCAAGGTCGTGGGCGCGCACGCGCTGCGCAACAGCCTGACGACCGTGGTGACCGTGCTGGGCCTGCAGCTCGGCGCGCTCATCAGCGGAGCCGTGGTCACCGAGCAGATCTTCGTTATCCCCGGCTTCGGCAAGCTCACCGTGGACGCGGTCCTGACCAGGAACTATCCGGTCATCCAGGCCGTCGTGCTGATCACGGTGATCGGCTACGTGCTGGTCAACCTGCTGGTGGACATCGCCTACGCCTTCCTCAACCCCCGGATCAGGCTGTCGGGAGGCGCTCATGACTAGGTTGTGGCGGCGCTTCAAACGGCGCCCGATGCCGATGGCCGGGCTCGTGCTGGTGGCCGCGTTCCTGCTGCTGGCGCTGGCCGGGCCGCTGGTCACCGGCGACCCCACCGCGCAGGACTACCTGGCCACGCTCGCGCCTCCGTCGGCCGCGCACCCCATGGGCACCGACGACCTGGGACGTGACGCCTTCGCCAGGATCGCGCACGGCGCGCAGGTCTCGCTGCAGGCGGGCGTCCTGTCCACCCTGCTGGCCATGGCCGTGGGCATCCCGATCGGCCTGGTCGCCGGGTTCTACCGGCGCTGGCTGGACCCGGTCGTGATGCGGCTGGTGGACGTGACGCTGGCGTTCCCGTTCCTGGTGTTCGCGGTGGGCCTGGCGGCGATCATCGGGCCCTCGCTGAAGGGCGTGGTGCTGGCGCTGGGCTTCGCCCAGTTGCCCGCCGTCATCCGGATCACGCGGGGCGAGGTGCTGGCGATCAGGGAGATGGACTACGTGGCCGCGGCCGTCGCCGACGGCGCGGGCGACGGGCACATCATCTTCCGGTACGTGCTCCCGAACTGCGCCAGCCCGCTCATCGTGCAGGCCACGGTGGCGATCCCGGCGGCCATCATCGGCGAGTCCACGCTGTCGTTCCTGGGCCTGGGCGTGCAGCCGCCGACGCCGTCGTGGGGCGTGATGCTGACGACCGCGCAGCAGTACCTGAGCGACGCGCCCTGGCTGGCCGTCTGGCCCGGCCTGATGATCGCGCTGGCCACGCTGGGGTTCAACCTGCTCGGCGACGGCCTGCGTGACGTACTGGATCCGAGGAGCGCCCGATGAGCCTGCTGGAGATCACCGACCTGAGCGTCGGCTTCGACACCGAGGACGGTCTCGTCCAGGCGGTCAGGGACATCTCGCTGACCCTGGACGAGGGCGAGATCCTGGCGCTGTGCGGGGAGTCGGGCTGCGGCAAGTCGGTCACCGCCATGTCGGTGCCCCGGCTGCTGCCGCCCGACACGACCCGCCTGTCCGGCTCGGTCACGCTGGACGGCCGCGAGCTGACCACGCTGCCCGAGCAGGAGATGCGGCACGTGCGCGGCAAGACCGTCTCGGTCGTCTTCCAGGAGCCGATGACCTCGCTGAACCCGTCGTTCACCGTCGGATACCAGATCGCCGAGGTGCTGCGCCGGCACGAGGGCCTGTCCCGGCGGGCCGCCGCCGGACGGGCCGTCGAGCTGCTCGAACTGGTCGGCATCCCGGCGGCGCCGCGCCGGGTGAAGGAGTATCCGCACCAGCTCTCGGGCGGCATGCGGCAGCGTGTGATGATCGCGATCGCGGTGGCCTGCTCGCCCCGGGTGCTGATCGCCGACGAGCCCACCACGGCGCTCGACGTGACGATCCAGGCGGGGGTGCTGGACGTGTTCCGCGACCTGCGGGACCGGCTCGGCACCGCGATCATCCTCATCACGCACGACCTGGGCGTGGTGGCCGACATCGCCGACCGGGCCGTGGTCATGTACGCCGGCCGCGCCGTCGAGCAGGCCCCGGTGACCGAGCTGTTCGCCAACCCGCGCCACCCGTACACGCTGGGCCTGATGAAGGCCCTGCCCACGGCCGCCGTGAACGGCCGGCTGGCGGAGATCCCCGGCATGGTGCCCTCGCCGCTGTCGGACCCCGACGAGTGCGCCTTCCAGGACCGCTGCCCGCGCGCCCAGGCGGACTGCCGCCTGTCCAGGCCCCCGCTCGCCCGCCAGTCCGACGATCATCTGGCGGCCTGTTTCCACCCCGGAGGTGGGAAGTGATCCTGCGGATCGACAACCTGGTCAAGCACTACGGCCCGGTACGTGCCGTGGACGGCCTGTCGCTGGAGATCGGCCAGGGCGAGGTGCTCGGCCTGGTCGGCGAGTCGGGCAGCGGCAAGTCCACGGTCGGCAAGTGCGTGCTGCGCCTGACCGAGCCCACGGCGGGCACGATCGAGCTCAGCGGCCGCGACATCACCCACCTGTCGCGCCGGGCCATGCGCCCGCTGCGCAGGGACGTCCACATGGTCTTCCAGGACCCCTACTCCTCGCTCAACCCGCGTTTCACGATCGAGCGGATCATCGGCGAGCCGCTGCTGCGGCACGGGCTGGCCGACCGGAGCGAGGCCACCCGGCGGGTGGCGGCGATGCTGGAGAAGGTCGGGCTGCGCCAGGAGATGCGCTCGCGCTTCCCGCACGAGTTGTCCGGCGGGCAGCGGCAGCGGGTCGGCCTGGCCAGGGCGCTGATCCTCGAGCCCAAGCTGATCGTGGCCGACGAGCCGGTGTCGGCTCTGGACGTGTCCGTGCAGGCGTCGGTGCTCAACCTGATCACCGATCTGCAGCGGGACATGGGGTTTTCCTGCCTGTTCATCACCCATGACCTGTCGGTGGTGGAGTTCCTGGCCGATCGGATCGCGGTCATGTACCTGGGCCGGATCGTGGAGTCCGGGCCGACGGCCGAGATGTTCGCGGGGCCGCGGCATCCGTACACGCAGGCCCTGTTGTCGGCGGCGCCGGTCGCCGACCCGGTCAGGCAGCGGGAGCGGCGCAGGATCGTGCTCGGAGGCGACGTGCCGAGCCCGGTCGATCCGCCGTCCGGGTGCCGGTTCCACACGCGGTGCCCGCTGGCGTACGACGAGTGCCGCACCACCGAGCCCGCCCTGCACGACCCACGTGGCAACGGCCATCCGGCCGCCTGTCACCTGGTGACCGAGGACCGTGTCCCCGACGCGGCTTCGCCCCGATAGAAAGCGAGAAAGAGTTTGTTCACCACCAGGCCCGAGCTGACAGGCGACTTCGGCATGGTCGCAAGCACGCACTGGCTGGCCTCGGCCACCGGCATGGGCGTCCTGGAACGCGGCGGCAACGCCTTCGACGCGGCGGTGGCCGCCGGTTTCGTGCTGCAGGTCGCCGAGCCGCACCTGAACGGCCCCGGCGGCGAGGTGCCGATCCTGCTGTGGAGCGAGGCCGAGCAGCGGGTGTCGGTCGTGTGCGGGCAGGGCGGCGCCCCCGCCGCGGCCTCGATCGAGCGGTTCGCGGAGCTCGGCCTGGACATCGTGCCCGGCACGGGACTGCTCGCGGCGACCGTGCCGGGGGCGTTCGGCGGCTGGATGCTCATGCTGGAGCGCTGGGGCACCTGGTCGCTGGCCGACGTGCTGGCGCCCGCGATCCACTACGCCGAGCACGGGGTGCCGGTGCTGGAGCGGATCTCGGCCACGATCGAGTCGGTCCAGGGGCTGTTCACCGAGGACTGGCCCACGTCGGCGGTGACCTGGCTGCCCGGGGGCGGCGTCCCCGCTCCGGGCTCGAGGCTGGCCAACCCGGTGCTGGCGGCCACGTACCGGCGGCTGATCGCCGAAACCGCGTCGAGCACCCGTGAAGGGCAGCTCGCCGCCGCCAGAAAAGCCTGGTACGAGGGCTTCGTCGCCGAGGCCATCGCGGACTTCTGCGCCACGACGGCCTGGCGGGACAGCTCGGGCGAGGTGCACGGCGGCCTGCTGACCGGCGACGACCTCGCGGGCTGGACGGCCACGGTGGAGGAGCCGCTCACCTACGACTACCGAGGGCACACCGTGTGCAAGACCGGGCCCTGGGGCCAGGGGCCGGTGTTCCTGCAGCAGCTCGCCCTGCTGGAGGGCTTCGACCTCGACGGGATGGGCTTCCTCGGCGCCGACTACCTGCACACGGTCACCGAGGCCGCCAAGCTGGCCTTCGCCGACCGCGAAGCCTGGTACGGCGACGCCGACGTCCCCATGGCCGACCTGCTGAGCCCGGCGTACAGCGCCGAGCGCCGCCGGCTGATCGGCGTCGAGGCCAGCCTGGACCTGCGCCCCGGCGCTCCGGGCGGGCGGGCGCCCCGGCTGCCCGACTTCCCCGCCCCGGGCACGGCGGTCAACGCGCCCGGTCTTTCGGGCGCCCGCTCCCCGCAGGGCGTCGGCGAGCCGACCGTGGCCCGCGACGGCACGGTCAGGGGCGACACCTGCCACATCGACGTCGTGGACCGCTTCGGCAACATGGTCTCCGCCACCCCCAGCGGCGGCTGGCTGCAGAGCTCGCCCACCATCCCCGAGCTGGGCTTCTGCCTGGGGACGCGGGCCCAGATGTTCTGGCTGCAGGAGGGGCTGCCGGCGTCGCTGCGTCCCGGTGCGCGCCCGCGTACCACGCTGTCGCCGTCGTTCGCGCTCAGGGACGGCCGGCCGTGGCTGGCGTTCGGCACCCCGGGCGGCGACCAGCAGGACCAGTGGAGCCTGAACTTCTTCCTCGCCGTCGTGCACGGCGGGCTGAACCTACAGGAGGCCATCGACGCCCCCATGTTCCACTCCGAGCACTTCCCCAGCTCGTTCTTCCCGCGCGGCTCCCGCCCCGGCGTCCTGCACGTCGAGGACCGCGTGGGCGCGGGCGTCATCGCCGAGCTGCGGCGGCGCGGGCACGAGGTCGAGGCCCAGGACCCGTGGACGCTCGGCAGGCTCAGCGCGGTCGCCCGTGACGGCGTCTTCCTCAAGGCCGCCGCCAATCCGCGTGGCGCCCAGGGCTACGCCGCCGGCCGATGACGGCCACCGACCTGTTGTTCCTGGTCGGGGCCGGTCTGCTGGCCGGGATGGTGAACGCCCTGGCCGGCGGCGGCACGCTCATCTCCTTCCCCGCACTGCTGGCGCTGGGCTACCCGAGCCTGACGGCCTCCGTGACGAACGCGGTGGCGCTGTGGCCGGGCTACCTGGGCGGCGTGCTCGGCTACCGGGCCGAGCTGCGCGGCCAGCGACGCCGGGCGACGGTGCTCTCGCTCACGGCCGTGCTGGGGGCCTGCGCGGGCAGCTCGCTGCTGTTGCTCACGCCCAGCGGGCTGTTCGAGTCGCTGGTGCCCTGGCTGGTGGCCTTCGCCAGCCTGGCGCTGCTGGCCCAGCCCTGGCTGCGCGGTCGCTTCGGCGGCGAGGCCGAGGGGCCGCCGAGCAGGATGGTGTACGCCGGGGTGTTCCTCGGCGGCTGCTACGGCGCCTACTTCAACGGCGGCATGGGCGTGCTGCTGCTGACGGTGCTCGGCATGTTCCTGCACGACAACCTGCACCGCGTGAACGCCGTGCGGGCCGCCCTCGCGCTGGTCATCAGCACGGTGTCGGTCGTCGCGTTCTCCCTGTTCGGGGCCGTGCGGTGGGAGGCCGTGGCGGTGATGGCACCGGCCAGCCTGGCGGGCGGCTTCCTCGGCACCCGGGTGGCCAGGCTGATGCCGCCGAAGGTGCTGCGCGGCGTGGTCGTGGCGTTCGGCCTGGGAGTGGCCGCCGCACTGGCCCTGCGTTAGGCGACGGTGGCCTCGATCAGGTCGTCCACCACTTCGGCCAGATCGTTGCCCTTCGCGTACGCCCGCCGCTGCCGCATGGCCCCCGACCCCTTGCGCAGCAGCCGGTCGAGGCCCTCCTGGATGAACGTCAGGTCGCCGGTCTCGGCCAGCGCCGGGCGTACGTGCTCCAGGAGGCGCCCGGCCATCACCGCGGCGGGCACGAGCGTGCCGTGCCGGACGTCCAGGCTGTCGCCCTGCAGCCCGTCGCGGGCCGCCCGCCAGTACGCGGCGCGCAGCACCTCGGCCGGCACCGGCAGCCCGCGGTCACCGCGCCTGACGGCGGCCAGCGCGTTGACCACCAGCGCCCGGATGAGCCCGATCAGGGTGAGGCTGTCGGCCACGTCGAGCGGCACGTCGGCCACCCTGACCTCGACCGTCGGCAGGTTGGGCGACGGGCGGGTGTCCCAGTAGACGGTCTTGGGATCGAGCAGCACGCCCGACTCCGCCAGCGACCGCAGGGCCAGCTCGTAGTCGGCGTACGACCGGAAGTACGGCGGTGCGCCCGACACCGGCCAGCGGCCCCAGCTGATCACCCGCCACGACGCGTAGCCGGTGTCGCGGCCCACGAAGAACGGCGAGTTCGCGGCCAGCGCGATCAGCGTCGGCAGCCAGGGCCGCAGGTGGTTGCCGACGTAGACGGCGTGCTCCGGGTCGGGCACGTCCACGTGGACGTGCAGGGCGCAGATGCTGATCTCGTCCTGCAGCGCCCGGTAGAGCACCTTGCCCTGAAGGTAGCGGTCGTCGTCGGTGAGCGGCGGGGGCATGACGTTCCCCAGGACGGGGATGCCGCTGGCGACGACGGCCAGTCCGCACGAGCGGGCCGCGCCCGCCACCTCCTTGCGCACGGAGCGCAGTTGCGAGCCCAGCTCGCTGAGGTCGGCGGAGGGCGGCGTGCGGGCCTCCACCTGGAATCGGGTGATTTCATGAACCACGTCGAGCATGTCCGTCGCCGCGGCCAGAACTTCGGCCGAGGCGGGAGCCACGTGGCGGGTGCGGGGATCGACGATGAGGTATTCCTCTTCGATCCCGATGAGCGGAACCATACCCACACCTCGCTGGGGAGTCCGGAACCCTCCGGTAGGAGGTTTGTGCCCGGACCTGACCCGGCGGAAAACCTACTCTGACAGTGGGTTGTACTCGACCGGGCCGTAGAGGGCGTGCTCCGAACTGGTGACCATGGCCCAGTAGCGGTCGCCGTAGGACCAGTGCCACCACTCGGTCGGGTAGTTGACCAGGCCGGCCGGCTCCAGGGCGGCGGCCAGGAGCTTGCGGTGGGCGCGGGCGTCGTCGGAGATGGCGGGGGCGGCGGTGTAGCAGGCGCCGTCGCTCTCCTCCGGGTTGTCGTTGACCTGGGTGCCCATGTCGTATTCGGCGCCGTCGGGGGCGCACAGCGTCAGGTCCACGGCGGCGCCGGCGGTGTGGGGGGCGACCTCGACCGGGGAGACGTACCGGCTGGCCGCCACGTACGACTCCGCCGGCGACAGCCCCAGGAGGGTGGCCCGGTAGCCGTCGAAGATGCGGCGCTGCGTGGCGATGGGGCGGTAGCCCTCGACGATCAGCAGGTGGTAGCCGTCGGGCAGCAGGCGCTCCGCGTGCTCCAGGCGCTGGAGCAGGCCGGAGCGCAGGTGCGCGTAGGCGCCCGCGTCGTCGGCCAGGCGCGTGTCCACGCGCAGCCGCCCGCGTACGTCCGCCAGCGATTCGCCGCACTCTTGCACCGGGATGGAGGTCACGCGGGGGTCGGAGATGAGCACGACATCGTGCGGGGACTGCCACATGGGCAGAAATTCTCACACAGTGTCGGAGAAAACCTGCTCCCGGGCCTGCTCCAGGGCCGCCACCAGGGCGCCGCGCAGCACCGGGTTGCCGGCGACCTTGGTCGTGACCACGGTGGGCTGACTCGGGCACACGCGGGCCACCGCCTCCTGCACCTTGGCCGCCAGCCGCGCGCCGCCCGCCCGGCCGACCTCGCCGCTGAGCACAATGAGCCCGGGGTCGAGCACGACCGAGACGGCCGCCGCGCCCACGGCCAGCCGGGCCGCGACCGCGTCCAGATAGTCCTCGCCGCCCCCGCGTACGAGGTCGGGCACCGTGTTCCCGGTCACGCCGTGCGCCTCGGCCAGCCCGCGCAGCGCGTCGTGGCCCACCAGGCGCTGGAAGGAGCCCGAGGTCGGCTGGGAGATGTCGGAGGGCAGCGGCTCTCCGGGGACCGGCAGCCAGCCGATCTCGCCCGCTCCGCCGGTGATGCCCCGGTGCAGCCGGCCGCCCAGCATGACGCCGAGTCCCTGGCCGACGCCGGCCCAGATCACCACGAAGTCATCGAAGCCGACGGCTGCGCCGTACCTGTGCTCGGCGAGCGCGACCAGGTTGACGTCGTTCTCGATCGTCACCGAGGCGCCGAGCGTCTCACGGAGGCTGGCCAGCACGCCGACGTGCCAGGACGGCAGGTCGATCGACCAGCGCACGTCGCCGGTCACCGGGTCGACGACGCCCCGGGTGCCGATGACGAACGCGCGCAGCCGCGACAGGCTGACGTTGGCCGCGTCGCACGCCCGCCGTACGGCCGTGTGCACCGCCTTGACCGGATCGCGGCCGTCGGAGGGGTTGACCGTGATCTCGACCACGATGCGGCCTGTGATGTCCGCCACACCCACGCGGAGGCTGTCGGGCAGCACCTCGAGGCCCGCGACGTACGCGCTGGAGGGAACCACGGCGTACAGGGCGGCGTGCGGCCCCCTGCCCCCCGCGCGCTCCCCCGCGACCTCGACCAGCCCCCGCTCCTCCAGGCGAGCAAGGAGCTGACCTGCGGTTACCTTGGATAGCCCGGTCCGCTCGCCGAGCTCGGCACGGGTGAGAGGACCGTCTCCGAGAAGTAGTTCGAGCGCCGCGCGGTCGTTCAACCGGCGCAGCAACCGGGGGGTTCCCGGGTCTCGGCTCATCGGCTGGCCCCCTCCGTCACGATCGGCTAACGAGCGTTTCTTTTAAGAAAGTTTCTTGTTAGTTTAGCAGCATCGTTCGGCATTGACGATCAGCCTGGTGCGGACTGTAGGCCAGCACCCGGGAAGGGAGAACCCTGTGAGGATCGCGAAGATCACAGCCACTACGGTCACCACGGCCGCGCTGGCGCTCGGCCTGGCCGCCTGTGGGTCCGGTGAAGCACCCCCCACGTCCTCACCTGAAGCGGCCGCCTCGGCGAGCGGCCCCAAGTTCGCCGGCAAGACCCTCAGCGTGTGGCGCCTGGGAGACAGCAACCCCGCGGCGGCCAAGTACATGGAGGAGCTGAACGCCGAGTTCAAGACACAGACCGGCGCGGAGATCAAGCTCGAGTGGATCCCGTGGCCGCAGGTGGCCGACAAGTTCGCCGCCGCCGCCACCGGCACGGGCCCGGACGTGACCGAGATCGGCAACGACCAGGTGCCGATGTGGCAGAGCCAGGACGCGCTGACGCCGATCACCGACATCGCCCGCGAGGGTGACCGCGCGCAGATCCCCCAGAACCTCTACGGCTACGAGACCGTGGACAACGAGATCTACGCCGTGCCGTGGGGCGCCGGCGCCCGCGCCGTGCTCTACCGCAAGGACTGGTTCGAGGACCTCAAGATCGAGGTCCCGAAGACCTGGGACGAGCTCGTCGCCGCCGCGCAGAAGGTCCAGAAGGAGAAGGGCGAGGGGGTGGACGGCTTCGCCTTCAACGGCGGCTCGGACGCCAACCACCTGCTGGCCGCGTTCGCCTGGTCCGAGGGCGGCGAGTACGCCGTCAAGGAAGGCGACAAGTGGGTCGGCAAGCTCACCGAGCCCGGCTTCGCCAAGGGCTTCGAGACCTACACCGGCCTGGTCTCGAGCGGCCTGTCCAGCAAGGCGAACCTGACGCTCAACACGGTGGACATCCGCAAGCGCTTCGCCAACAACAAGGTCGCCATGTACCTCACCGCCGCCTGGGACCTGCCGGGCATCGAGGAGGACTCCAAGGGCAAGCTGAAGGGCGACAAGCTCGGCTTCTTCCCGCTGCCCGCCAAGACCGGCGGCGTCGCGGCGTCCTTCTTCGGCGGCAACGACATCGCGCTGTGGGGCGGCACCAAGGAGGCCGACCTCGGCAAGGAGTACATCAAGCTGGCAACCAGCAAGACCTGGGCCGACCGCTACGCCAAGGAGGGCGGCCTGCTCCCGGTCTACCCCGACACCCTCGCCACCCTGAACGAGGACCCGGCGCAGGGCGCGTTCGCCCAGGCGTTCTCCAAGGCCAAGGCCTTCCCCGCGGACGCCAACTGGTCTGAGGCGGACGCGACCAAGGCCGTGCTGCAGAACGCGGCGCGCTCGGTCATCGAGGGCAAGCAGGACGCCACCGCCGCCCTCGCGGACGCCAACAAGGAACTCGAAGAGATCCTGAACCAGTAACGATGGCGGACACGACTACGGTCTCCCGGGGCAGGGACTCCTCCCCCTCCCCGGGCCACCGGCGGAAGAAGGACGGACGGACGGCGCGGGCCAGCGGGATGCCGGCGTGGAGCATCCCGTACCTGCTGCTCATTCCCGGACTGCTGGTCATCGCGGGGCTGCTGCTGTACCCGATGTTCCAGCTCGGCGTCATGGCCTTCCAGAAGGTCGGCCTCGCGCAGATCAGGGGGACCAGGCCCGCCGAATGGGTGGGGCTGGAGAACTTCGAGAAGATCCTCGGCAACGACATCTTCTGGTCGGCCCTGCGCAACACCGTGGCGTTCGCCTTCGTCGCCGTCAGCCTCACGCTGATCATGGGCACCGCGGTGGGCGTGCTGCTGCACCGGCTCGGCAGGAAGATGTCGCTGTTCGTGGTCATCGGCTGCATGTTCGCCTGGGCCGTGCCGCCCGTGGCGCAGGGCGTCATCTGGCGCTCCCTGTTCGACGCCGAGTCCGGCATCGTCAACTGGGCGCTGAACCTGCTGCCCGACTGGCTGGCCGCCCCGCCCGACGGCCAGTCGAGCTGGACGGGCACGCCGTGGCTGAACGACACCTTCCCCCTCTACGTCGCGCTCGTCGTGTGCGTGGTGTGGGCCGGGTTCCCCTTCATCGCGGTCTCGGTGCTGGCCGGCCTCAAGGGCATCCCCAACGAGCTGTACGAGGCCGCCAGGGTCGACGGCTCCGGCCCGTGGCGCACGTTCAGGAAGATCACCCTGCCACTGCTCAAGCCGGTCTTCGCGGTCCTGACGATCCTGTCGATCATCTGGGACTTCAAGGTGTTCAGCCAGCTCTACGTGCTGATGAACGGCCCGACCAACCGAGACGGCTTCAACCTGTCCATGTACGCCGTCGCCGAGGCGTTCAAGCCCCCGCAGAAACTGGGCACCGGCGCGGCGATCTCCGTGGTGCTGACGATCATCCTGCTGATCATCACCGTCGCGTACGTCAGACAGATCGTGAAGCAGGAGGAGATGTGACCCCGCTCGCACGCAAGAGGCTCGGCAAGATCCTCCTGAACACGGCCGGCGTCCTGGTCTTCCTCTACGCCGTCTTCCCCGTCTACTGGATGGTCTCCACCGGCTTCAAGGAGAACGACCAGATCTTCACCACGGAGTTCATCCCGTTCCCCACGCACTTCACCTTCGACCACTTCGCGAGGGTGCTGACCGAGGGCGTCGCGAACAACTCCATCTGGCTCTACATGCGCAACAGCGCGATCGTGGCGCTCGGCACCGTGCTCATCGGCTCGGCCTTCGCCCTGCTGTCGGCCACCGCCATCGCCCGCTTCCGGTTCAAGGGGCGCGGGGTCTTCCTGGTCGTGCTGCTCGTCGTGCAGATGCTGCCGGCCGAGGGCCTGCTCATCCCGCTGTACATGATGGTCAAGCGGGTCGGGCTCGGCGACCAGCTCATCGGGCTGATCGTCACCCAGGTCGCGCTGACGCTGCCGTTCGGCGTCTGGATGCTCCGGACGTTCGTCGCCGCGGTGCCCAAGTCGCTGGAGGAGGCCGCCTGGATCGACGGCGCCTCGCGCATGACGACCTTCTGGAAGGTGCTCTTCCCGCTGGTCGCGCCCGGCCTGGTGGCCACCAGCATCTTCTCGTTCATCACCGCGTGGAACGACCTGGTCTTCGCCCTCTACCTGATGTCGGGTTCCGAGGGGTACACGATGCCGGTCGCCCTGCAGTATTTCTTCGGCCAGAAGGGCGTCGACTGGGGCGCCATCATGGCCGGCTCCACGCTGATGACGATCCCGGTCGTCATCTTCTTCCTGCTCGTTCAACGCCGCATGGTCTCCGGCCTGGTCGCCGGGGCCGTGAAGGGCTGACCTCCCGTACGGCACGCGGATGCCGTACCCGACCATGCCACGAAACTGATGAGGAGCCATGAGTCAGAGTGATCGGGGGCTGCGCCGCCTCGCGGCCGGCACGCTGCTCGTCGCGTTCCAGGGCACCACGGCGCCCGAATGGGTGCTGCGCGAGCTGGAGCACGGACTGGGCGGTGTCACGCTCTTCGGCTTCAACGTGGCCGACCCGGGCCAGGTGCTCGGCCTGACCGCCGCGCTACGGGGCGCCGGCGAGCCCGTCATCTCGCTCGACGAGGAGGGCGGGGACGTGACGCGGCTGGCGTACCACGTCGGCAGCCCGTACCCGGGCAACGCGGCGCTGGGGGCCGTGGACGACGTCGAGCTGACCCGCCGCGTCTACCGGGCGATCGCCTCGGAGCTGGCCGCCTGCGGCATCAACCTGGACATGGCGCCCAGCGCCGACGTCAACAGCGAGGCCGACAACCCGGTGATCGGCACCAGGTCGTTCGGCACCGACGCGGGACTCGTCGCCCGCCACACCGTGGCGGCCGTCCAGGGCCTGCAGTCGGTACGCGTGGCCGCCTGCGTCAAGCACTTCCCCGGCCACGGCGCCACCCGGGTGGACTCCCACCTGGCCGTGCCCGTCGTGGACGTGAGCCTGGAGGTGCTGCGCGAGCGGGAACTGGCGCCGTTCCAGGCGGCCATCGACGCGGGGGCCAAGTCGGTGATGACCGCGCACGTCGCGGTGCCGGCGGTGACGGGTGACACGCCCGCCACGCTGTCGGCCGCCGCACTGACCGGGCTGCTCAGGGGCGAGCTCGGTTATGACGGCGTGGTCGTCACCGACGCGCTGGACATGCACGCGATCACCAGGAGCGTGGGCCTGGCCGGAGGCGCGGTGCTGTCGCTCGCGGCCGGGTCGGACCTGCTGTGCCTGGGGCCGCTGCCGACGTACGACGACGTCCAGGCCATCATCGCGGAGATCGTCTCCGCGGTGCGCGAAGGCCGCCTGCCGCTCGCCAGGCTGGAGGAGGCGGCGGCGCGGGTGGCGGCGCTGCGTGCCTGGTTCGGGGCGCCGGAGGGGGTCGCGGCCGAGCAGAACGTGGTCGGCCTGCACGCGGCGCGCCGCGCCGTCCGCCTGACCGGCTCCGCCAAGCCCCTCGTCGAACCCCTGGTGATCGAGGTGGACACCCCGCCGACGATCGCGGTGGGCGACGTGCCGTGGGGGGTGGGACCGTGGCTGCCCGACGCGGAGATCGTCCGGGTCAAGCCCGCGGCCGCCGACGTCCCGGGCCTGCTGGCCAGAGCCGCGAACCGGTCCCTGGTCGTGGTGGTCAAGGACGCGCACCGTCACCAGGCGAGCCAGGAACTGGTCTCCGCCCTGGTGGCGGCCCGCCCGGACGCGACGGTGATCGAGATGGGCCTGCCCGTCTGGCGTCCTGACAGCGCCGCCTACATCGCCACGTACGGCGCCGCCCGAGCCAACGCCCAAGCCGCCGTAGAACTCCTGACCGCCTAACCCCACCCGGCGGCGCCACCCAGCGCCGCCTCCAGCCCCCTCCCCCGGCACCACCACCCCCACCGTCACTGGGACCACCACCCGGCACCACCACCCGCGCCACCTCTGGGAGCCGCCACCCGCGCCTCCCGAGACCTCTGCGCGGCGCCCCTCCCCCTCTCTCAAAGGGACCTGTGCGAAGTGCGGTGGGAGAGCCGCTATGGGGCGAGAAGCTCCTCACGAGCCTGGTCGAGCGCCGCCAGCACGGCTCCGCGCAGCACCGGGTTCTTGTCGGTCACCGTCGTCGTGACGACCTGGGGCCGCACCGGGCAGATCCGAGCCACGGCCTCCTCCACCCGGGACGTCAGCGCCGCACCCCCCGCGTGACCCACCTCCCCGGCCAGCACCACCAGCCCAGGGTCGAGGATCACGCACACGGCCGCGACCCCCAGAGCCAGCCGGTGCGCGATCTCGTCGAGCAGCGGCTCCCCGCTGGCCCCGGCCGCCACCGCGACCTTGACGGCCTCGGTGGCGCTCCCGGCGGCGAACCCGTAACCCTGCGCCAGCTCGGTCACCGCGTCGGCGCTCACCAGCGACTGCAACCCCCCGGCCAGCGACGGCAGCCGCCCCGGCTCGGTGCGGATGTCCTCGGGCAGTGGCACCCCCGGCACCGGCAGGTAGCCGATCTCACCCGCGCTGCCGGAGCGCCCCCGGTGCAGCCGGCCGCCGAGCATGATGGCCAGGCCCAGCCCGCGGCTGGCCCACAGCAGCACGAAGTCGTCGAGCCCCTTGGCGGCCCCGTCGGCGCGCTCGGCGATGGCGGCGAGGTTGACGTCGTTCTCGATCGTCACCTGACGCCGCAGGTCGCCGGCCAGGGCCTGGTGGATGCCCTCGTGCCAGCCGGGCAGGTCGAAGGAGAAGCGGATGTCGCCGCTGCGCGGATCGACCACGCCGGGGGTGCCGATCACCACGCCGCGCAGCCTGGAGATGCTGATCTTGGCGCTGCGGCACGCCTTGACGATCGCGCCGTGCACGAGCGAGACCGGGTCGTCGTGGCCGTTGGGCTCGACGGTGACCTCGGCGATCGTGTGGCCGTGGATGTCGGCGATCGCGGTGGAGATCAGCTCGGGCCCGACCTCGAGGCCGGCCACGTACGCGCTGGAGGGGATCACCGAGTAGAGCGCCGCGTTCGGGCCGCGCCCGCCGGCCTGCGTGCCGACCACCTCGACCAGGCCGCGCTCCTCCAGCCGGGCCAGCGTCTGCGAGGCCGTGACCTTGGACAGACCGGTCAGGTCGCCGATCTGACCGCGGGTCATGGGACCGGTGGCCAGCAACAGCTCCAGCGCGGCCCGGTCGTTGATCTCCCTGAGCAGTCTGGGCACACCAGGGCGTCGCTCCACGCTGAATCCCACCGTCAAATCGAAAAGGTTGTTGGAAGTTTAGCGCTCCGGCCCTTGCCCACGGCCGGAGGTGAACACGAGGATGCCTCATGACCACTCCGCGGCGCCCGGCCCTCATGCTCGCGCTCGGTATCGTCCTGTTGTTCGACGTCCTGCGCGTCTTCCTGCCTTCCTTGATCACGCTGTTCGGCCGTGCGGGTGATACGCCCCCGGAGCTGATGGGCCTGTACGCCGCCGCGTGGTTCATCCTGCCGTTCCTGGCCGCGTTTTCAAAGCCGCGCCATGCCCTGATCGCCGGCGCCGCCGGGCTCGTACTGGCCCGCCTGCTCCTGGAGGCCGGCATCGGCCAGCTCTACGTCTCCTCCGCCGGCGTCACGGCCGGCCTGACCTTCCTGTACGGCTGCGCCCACACGGTCCCCCGCCGCGCCGTGCCGGTCGGCATGATGAGCGGCATCTCGCTGTCGCTCCTCGTCCACCTGCTGCTGGACGGCGTCGACCTGGTCTGGCGCGGCGGCCCGCTCCCCTGGACGGCCACGCTCGCCCTGTGCGCCGCCTTCGCCGCCACCCTGCGCCGCGCTCCCCTCCTTCGCTCCTCGTCACAGCCCGAGCTCCCGGCCCGGCATGGGGACGGTGAGCCCGCCTCGGCGCGGGTCTGGTTCCTGTTCGGGCCCGCGCTGCTGCTGGCGGGCCTGGCCGCCACGTCGTGGCCGAAGCCGGAGGAGGGCCCGGCGACGGTCTGGTCGCTCACGATCTCCTACGGCCTGCTGGCGCTCACGCTGGTGGCGGCCGTCGCCCAGGCCGTCAGGCCCGCCCCCATGCCGCTCCCGCTGGTCACCGGGCTCCTGCTCGTCGTGTTCGTCGCGCTGCTCATGACGCCGGCCGCGCTCGCCGTCACCGCCGGCCTCGCGATCCTGTCCCTCGGCGCCCTGCTCGCCTGCGCCGGCGCCGGTCCGCCCGGACGGCGGCCGGGCCTGGCCCTGCTCTGCGGCGGCCTGGTGTTCCTGGTGGGCACGTTCGCCTACTACGCGGCGTACGACCTGGATCTCGGCCTGCCCAACGCCGTCGTCCCGATCGCGGCGTCCGTCCTGGTGGCGGCGGTCGCCGTGACCGGCCGGAGAGTGGGCGACCCACCGCGCGCCCCGTCCGGGGCGGCGCGGGCGGCGGTGCTCGCCATGGTCGTGACGGCCCCGCTGACCGTGGCCGCCGCCCGGCAGCCGGTGCCCGCCGTCCAGGCCACGCGGTCCGGCACCGTCACGCTGATCACGTACAACATCCGGATGGGATACGGCCTCGACGGCCGTCTGTCGCTCGACCGGATCGCCTCGTGGGCGAAGGCGCGCAAGCCCGACATCGTGCTGCTCAGCGAGGTGGACCGGGGCTGGCTGCTCAACGGCGGGCACGACGGGCTGGCCAGGATCGCCCGCGGCCTGGGCATGCGCTACCACTTCGCGCCGGCCGCCGACGGCGTGTGGGGTGACGCGCTGCTCACCAATCTCCCCGTCAAGAGCGTCCGCTCCCACCGGCTGGGCGCGCACGACTACCCGACAGGGGCGCAGGCGCAGGAGATCGTGCTGGAGGTGAACGGCGAGGAGGTCGGTGTCGTCAACACCCATCTGCAGGCGCCCGAGGGCCAGGCCCCCGAGGTCGCCGCGATCGTCCGTGGCCTCGGGGCCACCCGGCCGGTGATCCTGGCCGGCGACCTGAACCTGACCCCCGACGATCCCGGGATGCGGATCCTGCTCGACGCGGGGCTGTCGGATCCCCTGATCTCGCTCGGGAATCCGCCGACCTCGCCGGCCGACGCGCCCGTCAAACGGATCGACCACGTGCTGATCAGCAGGGGTTTGACGGCCGTTTCCGCAGAGGCGCCACGCGTTCCGTATTCGGATCACCTGCCCGTTCTGACGACCTTGCGCCTAACCAGTGTTGACCAGGAGGGATAATCGAGAACATGCGCCTTTCCGCTCGTGTCGACTACGCCCTACGTGCCGCCGCCGAACTCGCCGCGGCCGGTGCAGGCCCGACCACCGTGGGCGAGCTCGCCAAGGAGCAGGACATGCCGCCCAAATACCTCGAGAACATCCTGCTGCAGATGCGCCGAGCCGGGCTCGTGCGCGGGCAGCGGGGGCCGGAGGGTGGCTACGTGCTGGCCAGGCCCGCCACCGAGATCTCGCTGGCCGACGTGATCAGGGCCGTGGACGGACCGCTGGCCAACGTGCGGGGCGAGCGACCCGAGCACGTCGGCTACCGGGGGCCGGCCGAGTCGCTGCAGCAGGTCTGGATCGCCTTGCGGGCCACCGAGCGCGCGATCCTGGAGGAGGTCACGCTCGAGCAGGTCGCGACCGGCGCGCTCCCCGACCGTGTCCGCCAGCTCGCCTCCGACCCCGCCGCCTGGGACTGACCCGGCACCCGGCGTCGGCGCGGGCGGCATGTCAGCGGCGCGGCGCCCGGCCGCCCAGGGCGTACGCGATGCCCTCGTCCAGGTCGGCCTCCCGTCCGGCACGGAACGCGCTGTCGTAGGCGCTGTCGCCGAGCACGGCGCGGACCCGCTCCTCGCACGCCCGGCGGGCCGCCACCAGCTCCGGCAGGCCGACCTGCTGCTTGCCCAGCGTGTCCCAGATCTGCTCGGCCAGCCCCAGCATGCGGGCCGCCCGCTCCCCCTGCCCCGCCGCCACGGCGGCCGGGGCGAGCACGTCGATCGCCATCGCCATCCCCACGCTGTCGTGCAGCCGCCACTTGACCTCCAGCCCCGCCTGCGCGTACGCCTGCGCCTTCTCCGCCCGGCCCCCCGCCATCTCGGCCTGGGCGCGCAGGACGTCGCCGTACGCGCGCTGCCACCGCTCACCGTGCCGGTCGCACAGCACCCGCAGCCGTTCGTGGGTGTCGATGGCCTCCTCGAATCGGCCGGTGACCGTCTGGATGAGGCCGTAGGCGTTGAGCGCCAGCAGCGTGGTGAACGCCAGCACGGACTCGTCGGCCTCGTCGATCAGCTCCCGCGCCCGCTCGGCCGCCTGCGCGTGGTCCCCGGCGAGGAGCCTGGCGCACATGAGGGCTCCGCGCGCCGCCACGGCCGCCTCCGTGTCGCCCTGCCGCTCGGCCTCGGCCGCGCACTCGACGGCCAGCTTCTCCGACAGGACCTCCTCGCCCTGGCACATCATCGCGAACCCGCACGCCCACAGCGCCTTGTTGCGGGCCGGGCCGGGCTGGCGGTCCTGGGCCAGCGCGCGTTCCAGGTAGTGCTGTCCCTCCTTGGGGAACCCGCACGGATACCAGAAGAACCACAGCGCCCCGGCGAGCTCGAGCGCCGCGTGGCCCTCCGGGCGGGCGAGGCTGAACTGCAGCGCGGCCCGCAGGTTGTCGTGCTCGGCGGTCATCTTGTCGTACCAGGCGTACTGGTCGGGGCCGATCCACGAGGCGTCCCCCTCGCGGGCCAGCTCCAGGTAGTGGTCGCGGTGGCGGCGCCGCAGGCGCTCGTCCTGGCCCAGGTCCCGTAGCCAGATGGCGCCGAACTCGCGGATGGTGTCGAGCATTCGGTAGCGGTCGCCGGCGCCGGTGGGCTCCCAGATCAGGATCGACTTGTCCGCCAGCGACTCCAGCAACTGCGGAATCTGCCAGGTCGGCAGCCGGTCGTCGGCGCAGACCTCCTTGACCGCCGCCGGGTCGATGCCGCCGGCGAAGACCGAGGCCCGCGCCCACAGCAGCCGCTCGGCGGGCGTGCAGAGCTGGTGACTCCAGCCGATCGCGGTACGCAGGGCCTGGTGCCAGGGCGGGTCGGCCTCGTAGACCTTGCGCTCGGTGGTGCCGAGCACGTCGAACCTGTCCTCCAGCCGCTCGGCCAGCCGCTCCACGGGCAGCTCGCGCAGCCGGGCGGCGGCCAGCTCGATGGCCAGCGGCAGCCCTTCGAGCCGGCGGCACACCCGCATCACGGCGTCGTGGTTCTCCTCGGTGACCGCGAAGCCGGGGACCGCCACCGCGGCCCGGTCGGCCAGCAGCGCCACCGCGTCGCCGTCCTGCCAGTCGGGGCCGGCCGGCACCGGCAGTGGCTCCACCGGGAAGACCTGCTCCTCCCGGCAGCCCAGCGGCCGGCGGCTGGTGGCCAGCACGCGCAGCCGGGGGGCGGCGGCCAGCAGCGTCTCGACCACCGTGGCGCACGCCTCGGGCATGTGCTCGCAGGTGTCGAGCACCAGCAGCAGCTCGCGCCCGGCCAGGTACGCGGCCAGCACCTCGGTGACCGGGCGCGAGCTCTGGTCGGCCATCGGCAGCGACTCCGCGATCGCGTACGGCAGCGCGCTGCCCTCCGCCAGCGGCGAGAGCGCCACCAGCCACGCCCCGTCGGCGAAGCCCTCCTGCAGCTCGGCGGCGGCCCGCAGCGCGATCCTGGTCTTCCCGACCCCCGCCACCCCCGTGACCGTCACCAGCCGGGACCTGCCGAACAGGGACCGCAGCCCCGCCACCTCCTCGCGGCGCCCGATCAGTGTGGTGGTCTCGCTGGGCAGGTTGCCTTGCCACTGGCTTGCTTGCATGATCGTCACCTCACACGACTCGGCCTGCGCCTCAGTTTGCCGGAACCGCTCCCGCATCGTCACTAAAAGTGGCAAGGTGGCTACTCGCCAACAGATCGACACCAAGGAGCCTCCCATTCCGCGGCGATCCGTCTCCGTTCACCAGCGCCGGCTGCTGCAGGCGCTGCTGGTGGTGGAGGTCGGGGTCGCGCTGGCGGACGCCGCGTACGCGACGGTCTCCCTGTCCGCGCTGCTGCTGATCGGGCCGCTGGCCGCCGCCCACTGGCTGACGCCGGGACGCACGGCCCTGGCCGCGGCGACCGCGCTCGTGCTGGCGCTGCTGCTGCCGGCCGTGGCGGACGGCTCGGATCTGCCCCACCACGTCGTACGCGCGCTCATCGTGGCCACCGGCGGCCTGTCGGCCGTCGTGACGGCCAGGGCCCACGCCCGGCACCGCGCCGAACTGGCCCGCATGACCCGCATCGCCGAATGGGCGCTGATCCCCGCGCTCCCCGCCGAGCTGGGCGGGGTGGGGCTGGCCGCGTACACGCGGTCGGCGGCGGCCACCGCCCGCATCGGCGGCGACCTGCACGACGCCGTCGTCGTGCCCACGGGCCTGCGGCTGATCATCGGCGACGTCAAGGGCCACGGTCTCGACGCCGCTCACACCAGCGCGAGCGTGCTGGCCGCCTTCCGGCGCATCGGGGCCACGGCCCCCGACCTGGCCGCCCTGGCGCGGGAGCTCGACGCCCACATCGCCCCCGCCCTGGGGCCCGAGGATTTCGTGACGGTGCTGCTGGCCGAGTTCGTGCCCGGCGGTGTCCTGCTGGTCAACTGCGGTCATCCGGCTCCGATCCGCGTCGACAGCCGCCTGCGCGCGCTCCACCCGCCCCGCGCGTGCCGTCCGCTCGGCCTGTCGCCGGACCCGTACGTGTGGCGCGTCCGGCTGCTGCCCTCCGACCGGCTGCTGCTGTTCACCGACGGGCTGACCGAGACCCGCGACCGCGACGGCGCCGAGTTGCCCTTCGACGAGCACCTGCACGCCGCCCTGACCCAGCCCACGCTGGAGGAGTCCCTGCACGGTGTGCTCGACCTGCTGCGCGAGCACACCGCCGAGGCGCCCGCCGACGACCTGACGCTGATCCTGGCGCAGCCCGCCCCGGCTCCCGTCAGCCCGGAGGCCGCCCCCGTCCCCGACGAGGAGTCCCACCACCGGGGCTGACCCTCACCTGCGGGTGAACCAGAGCGAGATCTCCCGGACCTGGGCCGCGGGGCCGTCGGCCAGGGTGCGCACGGTGCGCCCGCCCGGATCCATCATGACCAGTTCGGCGTCGGCGCCGTGGGGCACGGTGGCCAGGAAATGCCGCTCGTCGAGCCACCCGTGGAAGCTCACGCCCTTGGCCAGCCGCGCGATGCCCTTCCGCTCGCCCGACTTCTCATCCCAGAAGCAAATATTTGCCGATTTATCGTCGCACTTGGTGGCGAAGACCGCCCCCAACGGCGTCCGCGACGCGTCCACCCTGACCAGCTCCCCCACCCCGCGCAGCACCCGCAGCGGCCTGCCCGCCAGGTCGAGCACCCGGACCGCGTCCTCCGTCCCGGCCTGCAGCAGCGCGTCGCCGTCCGCGCTCCACATGAACGCGCCCTCGCCCCCCTGCGCCCGCGTCACCGTGACCGACCGGGCCGCCGCGTCCACGATCGCGAACCCCACCGCCTTGTCGTTCTCGGTGACGGTGGCCAGCAGCCGCTTCCCGTCGCCCGACCACCGCGGGAAGAAGAGCGTGCCGGGCTTGTCGACGGTACGGATCTCACCCGCCTTGCCGGTGGTCCGGTCCCGCAGCACCAGGGTCTCGTAGCCGCTCTGGTTGACGCGGGTCACCGGCAGCGAGGCCACGTATCCGCCGCCCGGCGACGTGATGGGCTCCTGCCAGGCGCCGAAGAACTCGAACGCCCCGGTCTTCGGGTCGCGGATGTAGGAAGGGTCGCCGTTGACGCCGCGCCTGTCCACGTAGGAGGAGACCCAGACGGGGTCGGCCGGGTTCTCGTGCAGCGTGATCTTCGTGTCGGGCACCTTCACCTCCGCCGCCGAGGCGGTCGCCAGCGTCCCGGGCCGCGGCGTGGGCGGTGCGGGGGCCGCCGACGGCGCCGGGGCGGGCACAGGCGCGGGCGCGGGCCGTAACAGCAGGAACGAGACCACCGCGGCGGCCACGACGACGACCACGCCCGCGGCGGCCCAGGCCACGACCGGCCCCCGGCGGCGTACGACGGCAGGCGGCGGCACCGGCGGCACCGTGGTCCAGCCCGGTGCGGGAACCGTCGGGGTCCCGGGTGGAGCGGCCGCCTGCTGCCCCTCGGCCAGCAGCAGTCGCTCCGGGACCCGATGCCCGAGCAGCGTCAGCAGCGCCTGCGTGGCCGTCGGCCGCGCGGCGGGGTCCTTGGCCAGGCACCGGCCCACCAGTTCCCGCAGCTCGCCGTCCAGGCCGCCCAGCTCGGGCTCCCCGGACAGGATCCGGTTGATCACCGCGGGCAGCTCGCCGCTCCCGAACGGCGGCCGGCCCGCCGCCGCGGCCACGATGGTCGAACCCCAGGCGAACAGGTCGGCGGACGGCCCGGCCCCCTGCCCCGCGAACTGCTCGGGCGCCATGTACGGCGGCGTCCCCACCAGGAACTCCCCGCCCAGCTCCGTCTCCTCCAGCGCCCGCGCGATGCCGAAGTCGATCACGCGCGGCCCGTCCCGGCTGAGCAGCACGTTGCCGGGCTTGAAGTCCCGGTGGACCACGCCGGCCCGGTGGATGGCCGCCAGCGCGGTCAGCGTCCCGATCGCGAGGCGGCGCAGCTCGGCCCCCCGCAGCGTGCCGCGCTCCCGGATGACCTGCGCCAGCGAGGGCCCGTCCACATATTCGCTCACCACGTACGGGACGCCGCCGGCCTCCCCGCTGGCCAGCACCTGAGCCGTGCAGAACGCCTTGACCCGGCGCGCGTAGGCGACCTCCTGGCTGAACCGGGTCCGCGAGTCGTCGTCGTCGCCCAGCCCGGCGCCGAGCATCTTGACCGCGACCCGCCGGCCGTCCGGCAGCTCTCCCGCGTACACGACGCCCTGGCCGCCCTCACCGATTCGCCCGGTGATGCGGTAGTCGCCCACGACGACGGGGTCGCCCGCGAGAAGTGGTCTCATTTGCCCGGCACGCGTCGGAAGTCCATGGAGGCCCGCAGAGGAGTGACGTCGGCCAGCACGCGCCTGGTCGCGCCGCCGAGATCCACGATCCGCACCTCCGCCTTGCCCTTCTTGCCCGGCTCCTGCAGCAGCAGATGGTTGTCGTCGTACCAGCCGAGCACGCTGCCCTCGTCGTCGTCTCGCGGCACCGTGGCCACCCGGGCGCCCGTCCGGGCGTCCCAGACGCACACCTCCCCGGCGCCCTTCGGGCAGATCGTGGCGAACCGGTTGCCCGACGGCGTGAACCAGTCCTTGTTGCGCGGCAGGCCCACCCAGTGCATCGCCTTGGTCACCTGGCCGGTGGTGCTGTAGAAGTCGATGCCCTGGCTGGTCTTGCCGCTGTAGCCGCGGGCGACCTGGCCGTCGGGGGTGAAGGTGTAGACGAGGCTGGCGACGTCGACGAACTCCGTCTCCACGTACGTGGCCTTCCTGGTGGCCAGGTCGACGATCACGAAGCCGCCGCTGAGCTCGTTCTTGTCGTCGTCGATGACCGTGAGCAGCAGCTTGCCGCCGTCGCGCGACCACACGGGGGTCGAGGTGCGCTTCGGCTTCTTGACCGTGGGGACGCTGAAGGTCTCACCGGTGGAGATCCTGGTGAACTTGATCTGGTCCACCTCGGAGTTCTGGAACTTCAGCCACGGGTTGAGCGCCACCCAGTCGCCGCCGGGCGAGACGACCGGCTCCTCCGCCGTCGCGACCGTCTTGAAGGCGCCGCTCTTGTCCCTGGCGTAGCTGGTGAAGGGGTGCTTGACGTTCATGTACGCGGCCAGCCGTAAGACGTCGCTGGGATGCTCGTGCAGGGTGGCGCCGACGGCGGGCAGCGGCGTGTCCGTGGCCGCCTTCTCCGCCACCTTCGTGAACGGCGGCGACGTGCGCGAGGCGCTGAGAACGGGCGAGGGCGAGGGCGACGCCGTGGGGGTCGTCCGGGCCGCGACCGTGACCCCGGTGCCCGTACGGGCGTCGAGCACGGCGTACACACCGCCTCCCGACACCAGCGCCCCGGCCACGAACGCGGCGGCCAGCGGGGGCCACAGCCGCCTGCGCGGCGGGGGCACGGTCTCCGGTATGGGCGGCCCGGTGACCACCTTCCCGGTCAGGAACGACGTCTGCCCGACCAGCCGTAACAGCACCTCGCCGGCCTCGGGCCGCGCGGTGGGCTCCTTGGCCAGGCAGGAGGCGATCAGCGCGTGCAACTCGCCCAGGTCCGGCAGCGTGGGCGGGCCCTTGAGGATGCGGTCGACGGTCGCGCCCAGAGACCCGCCGTCGAAGGGTGAGGCGCCGGAGACGGCGAACGCCATGGTCGCCGCCCAGGAGAAGACGTCGGAGGCCGGTCCGGCCTCGGCCCCGCGCAGCCGCTCGGGCGCGGTGTAGGCGGGCACCTCCACCTTGCGCGTCGACACGGCCGCGGCCGCCAGGGCCCGCTCGAGCCCGAGGTCGATCAGCCTGGGGCCGTCGGGCCCCAGCAGCACGTTGCGCGGCCGGATGTCGCCGTGGACGTGCCCCGCCTGGTGGATCGCGACCAGCGCGGTGATCGTCCCGACCGCGAGCCGGTAGGACGCGACCTCGTCGAGCGCCCCCCCGGCCGCCTCCAGCGTGGGCCCGTCGACGAACTCGCTGACGACGTAGGCCCGCTCGCCCACCATCCCGGTGTCCAGCACCTGTGCCGTGCCCGCCGCCGTCACGGCCCTCAGGGGCTCGATGGCGTGCAGGAACAGCTCGGGATCCACCTCCGCCGGCAGCATCCTGACGGCCACGACCTCGCCGGTCTCCGTCCGTCCCGTGAAGACGGTCGCGCCGAGCCGTCCGGTCAACCGGTACTTCGCGACCTCGGCGGGATCTCCCGCCCGTAAATCTGTGATCTCCGGCATGCCCCGCCCAAGCCTTCCGCCAGGCCGACTCCAGATCGTCATTATGGCCCGTGAAGAGTTGTCGCGACCACGCGATGGGGCAAGCCGGTGCGCGTCCCGCAGCGGTCGGCGGGCGTGTTCCCGAAGGTCACGGGACTCATGCGGCCGGTGGTGACCGGTTCGGAACCTGCCGGATCTTCGCCGAAAAGGCGGTTCATACTATGGACAGATGCCAGAAGGAGACGCCGTCTACCGTACGGCGGCGCGGCTCAGGGGCGCGCTGGACGGCCGGGTGCTCACCCGGTCGGACTTCCGCGTCCCCCGCTACGCCACCACCGACCTCACCGGCCGCGCGGTCCTCACCACGCTCTCCCGCGGCAAGCACCTGCTCACGCGCGTCGAAGGTGATCTGACCGTCCACACCCACCTGCGCATGGAGGGGAGCTGGCAGGTCGCACCCGCCGGGCAGCGCACCCCCGGCCGCGACCAGGTGCGGCTGATCCTGGCCAACGAGCAGTGGCAGGCGGTGGGGGTCAGGCTCGGGATGGTGGATCTCGTCAAGACCGGCGACGAGGCACGACTGGTAGGCCACCTGGGGCCGGATCTGCTGGGGCCGGACTGGGACCCGGATGAGGCCGTGCGGAGGCTGCGAGGGGCGCCCGACAGGACCATCGGGGAGGCGCTGCTCGATCAGCGCAACCTGGCGGGGATCGGCACGATCTATCGCGCCGAGACCCTGTTCCTGCGCGGGATCTGGCCGTGGAAAAGGGTCGGGGAGATCGGGGATCTCAACGGGCTCGTGTCATTGGCCCAGCGACTGCTGGACGCCAACAAGGGGCATGCGGGCACGGTGACAACAGGAGATCGCCGCCCGGCGAACCAGACCTGGGTCTATGGCAGGGCGGGGAAGCCCTGTCGCCGATGCGGCACCCGCATCAGCCGCGGGGAGATGGGGGCGCGGCCACAGGAACGACTGATCCTGTGGTGTGCCGGCTGCCAGCCGCGTTAGGCAGCCACCATGTCCTTGACTTCGGGGAACACGGAGTCGGAGATCGACCCGGGAACCGTCTCGGAAAGGGACAGGCGCTCGTGCTCGGGAACATCGGCAAGCACAGGGGCAGCCTGGAGCTCCGCCAGCGCGAACTGGTCGGACACTTCACGCAACACCTGCGAAAGCGGCACTCCGAGCGCGCCGCAAATGGACGCGAGCAGCTCGGACGAGGCCTCCTTCTGGCCACGCTCCACCTCGGACAGATATCCGAGGGAAACCCGTGCAAGAGTGGACACCTCGCGTAGCGTGCGTCCCTGCCGCACCCGCAACCGCCTCAGCACGTCGCCGAGCAGCTGACGCAGCAGAATCATCTGTCGCTCCCTCCCCGGCGCGGATGTCTTCACCACGCCCCGCGCGATCGGATCGTGCCGCACATTGGTCTTCTTCGCTTCGTACATACTCCTCGCCGTCATCACTGGGCGTCGCCGCCCCTGGACCGCAGCTCGCGACTCATCAGGCCCGCCTGCCGGGCGCTCGGTGCTTGCAGTTGGCTCACGGACCTCACTCACAGCTCCACCGTACCCGTATCAACCGACACCGCGTCAGACCGTGCCTCGCTTGTTCGCTCGGGACGTAACACGGTAATCACCCGGAATGTTCCCCTATGTTCGCCTTCAGCACACCTGCCAGGAGATCGACTGCCTCGTGCACCGTCTCTACCCTGATACGTTCGCGCGACCCATGGAGTCTCAATTCCCGCGCGGAAATCTGCCCTCCGGGCCCGCTGACGGCCACATGGACGGTGCCGACGGGCTTGCCGTCCTGCGGCTCGGGCCCCGCCACCCCCGTCACGGCCAGTCCGTACGTCGCCCCGCACAGCCGCGCGACCCCGGCCGCCATGGCCGCGGCCACCTCGGGATGCACCGCCCCCTCGCGCTCCAGCAGCTCCCCCGGCACCCCCAGCAGCTCGCGCTTGAGGTCGGTCGCGTAGGAGAGCACCCCGCCCCTGAACGCCTTGGAGGAGCCCGAGACCGACGTGACCGCGGCCCCGATGAGCCCTCCGGTCAGCGACTCGGCCACCGCCAGCGTGGCGCCCTGGTCCACCAGCAACTCCAGCACGCCGGCCACGCCGTCCAGGTCGGCCATCGCTCACTCCCCGCGCACCTGTTTGGCCACCTGGCGCAGCCTGATGGCCCTGATGACGTAGTCGACGCCCGTGCCCACGGTCACGACGGTCGCCGCCCCCATCACCACCCACCGCACGGGCCCGGGCACGAAGGGCAGCAGGTAGAGCACAATGGCGGTGATCTGCAGCACGGTCTTGACCTTGCCGCCGAAGCTGGCCGGGATGACCGCGTGCCGCAGCAGCACGAACCTGAGCACCGTGATGCCCAGCTCCCTGCCGATGATCACGGCCGTGACCCACCACGGCAGCTCGTCGAGGATCGACAGGCACACCAGGGCGGCGCCGATGAGCGCCTTGTCCGCGATGGGATCGGCGATCTTGCCGAAGTCGGTGATGAGGCCGTAGCGCCTGGCCAGCTCCCCGTCGAGGTGGTCGGTGATGGAGGCCACCGCGAACACCGCCAGGGCGGCCACCCGCCAGCCGGTGCCCGGCAGGAAGAGACAGACGACGAAGAAAGGGACGAGCACCAACCGGAGGACCGTGAGGACGTTGGCGATGTTCCACGGGCTTACGACGCGGCGCTCGTCCCTCTTCATGGACCGGCCTTGATGCGCGCGATCAGGTCGACACCCTCGGCGTCGACCACGACCGCGCGTACGATCTGCCCCCTGACCAGACCGATGCCCTGCACCGTGACCGAGCCGTCGACCTCGGGGCCCTGGTGCGCGGCCCTGCCTTCGTAGCCGCCGTCGCCCAGGTCGTCGTCGATCAGCACGTCGACCTCGGTGCCGATGCGCTCTTCCGCGCGCTGGGCGGTCAGCTCTTCGGCCAGCTCGGTCAGGATGCGCACGCGCTCGTCGACGACCTCCTGCTCCAGCTTGCCGGGCAGGCCGGCGGCCTCGGTGCCGTCTTCGTCGGAGTAGCCGAACACGCCGATCACGTCGAGCCTGGCCTCCTCCAGGAACCCGACCAGCTCGCCGAACTCCTCCTCGGTCTCGCCGGGGAAGCCCACGATGAAGTTGGAGCGCACGCCCGCCTCGGGGGCGCGCTCACGGACGGTCTCCAGCAGCCCCAGGAAGCGCTGAGGGTCGCCGAAGCGGCGCATCCTGCGCAGGACCGAGCCGCTGGCGTGCTGGAAGGACAGGTCGAAGTAGGACGCGACGCCCTCGGTGCCGGTGATCACGTCGATCAGGCCGGGGCGCAGCTCGGCCGGCTGCAGGTAGCTGACCCGCACCCGCTCGATGCCCTCGACGGCCGTGAGCTCGGGCAGCAGCTTCTCCAGAGCCCTGAGGTCGCCCAGGTCCTTGCCGTAAGACGTGGAATTCTCGCTCACCAGGACGAGCTCGCGCACGCCCCTGTGGGCCAGCCAGTCGGCCTCGGCCAGCAGCTCATCCGGCTTGCGCGAGACGTAGGAGCCGCGGAAGGCCGGGATGGCGCAGAACGTGCAGCGCCGGTCGCAGCCGGAGGCCAGCTTGAGCGAGGCCACCGGGCTCTCGTCGAGCCGTTTGCGCAGCACACGGGGACCGCTGGCGGGCGCGAGGCCCGTCGGCAGGTCGCCGTGGCCCGGGATGCTCGTCTTGGGCGCGCTGGCACGGTCCACCGGCGAGATGGGTAGCAAGGTGCGGCGGTCGCGTGGCGTGTGGGGCTTGAGCGCGCGGCCCTCGAGCACGTCGTCGAGGCGGCCGCCGATCTCGGCGTAGTCGTCGAAGGAGATGACCGCGCTGGCCTCCGGCAGAGCCTCGGCCAGCTCGTTGCCGTAGCGCTCGGCCATGCAGCCCGCGGCCACCACCTTCGCGCCGGAGTCAGCGGCGGCGAGCAGCGTGTCGATGGAATCTTTCTTGGCCGAGTCAATGAAGCCACACGTGTTGACGACGACGACATCGGGGTCGTCGTCGCCAAGCTGCCAACCGGCAGCCTCAAGTCGCGCGGCGAGCTCCTCGGAGTCGACCTCGTTGCGCGCGCAGCCCAGGGTGATCAGCGATGCGGTTCGGCGGGATGACATGGTGAACACTACGGTATCGGGAGTTGGCCACCACCCGATGCACGGGCTCCCCAGGTGACTACCGAGACTGCGGTTTGGGCGGCCCGAACGAGCGCCGGACCACCTCTCCCCGGCCGCCGAGGCCCTTCACTTTTTTGCCGTTGACGTGCAGGGTCACGGCTCCGGCGTCCGCGATCAGCACGTTGACCTTCCCGGGTGCCTTCCAGGTCGAGGTCTTTCCCGCCTTCAGCGTCCCGGCGAACAGTTTGCGCCCGTCGGCGTCGTGCACGTTCACGTACGACGACCGCTTGGCCTTCATCCGGACCGTCACCATGCCCTTGGGCAGGGCCTTGGCCGGCGCGGCCCGCGGCGACTCGGTGATGGGCGTGTTGGGCGGGACGCTGGGCCTGGCCGAGGCCGCCCGCACGTCGCCCGTCCGCACCTGGTCGCTGGCGCCGCCCAGCACCCGCATCATGCCGAACACCACGACGACGGCCAGCGCGACTCCGAGCGCCATCGTCCAGTTCGGCCCCCGCCGCTCCGGCAGGTGGATCTTCTTGTCGGCCTGGAACACGGCCGAGGCCGCGAACGGCTGCGGCGCCCCGCCGTGCTCCTGGTCGTAGAGATGGACCGTGGCCTCCGGATCGAGCCCCACGGCCTTGGCCACGGCTCTGACGTGCCCGCGGGCGTAGAAGTCGCCCCCGCACTGACCGTAGTCGTCCTGCTCCATCCGCTGGATGATCGCTTCGCGGATATTGGTGGCCGCGCCGACCTGTGCGACCGACAGTCCGGCAGACTGCCTTGCCGCCGCCAGCATGGCTCCGATGCTCTGCTCCTGCACAGTGACCGCCCCCCACCACTCATCACTGTTCGTGGTAGTACACATTCAATCAGTTACCACCGCGCAAGCATGCATTGGGGTCATTCGCCACGCAGGTCAGCCAGCAAACCCGGCAGATCGTCGGGCTTCACGAGCACTTCGCGCGCCTTCGAGCCCTCACTCGGGCCGACCACGTTGCGGCTCTCCAGCAGGTCCATCAGCCGCCCGGCCTTGGCGAACCCGACGCGCAGCTTGCGCTGCAGCATCGAGGTCGAGCCGAACTGCGTGGTCACGATCAGCTCGGCCGCCTGGACGAGCAGGTCGAGGTCGTCGCCGATCTCCTCGTCGATCTCCCGCTTGACCGGCGCGACGGTCACGTCCTCGCGGTATTCGACCTGCATCTGCGTCTTGCAGTGCGTGACGATCTCGGCGATCTCCTTCTCCGAGACGAACGCGTTCTGGATGCGGATCGGCTTGCTCGCGCCCATCGGCAGGAACAGCGCGTCACCCTGCCCGACCAGCTTGTCGGCGCCCGGCTGGTCGAGGATGACGCGCGAGTCGGTGAGGCTGGAGACGGCGAAGGCGAGCCTGGACGGCACGTTGGCCTTGATGAGGCCGGTGACCACGTCGACCGACGGCCGCTGGGTGGCGATCACGAGGTGGATGCCGGCCGCGCGGGCGAGCTGCGTGATGCGCACGATCGAGTCTTCGACGTCGCGCGGGGCCACCATCATGAGATCGGCCAGCTCGTCGACGATCACCAGCAGGTACGGGTACGGCTGGTAGACCCGCTCACTGCCCGGCGGCGGCTGCAGCTTGCCCGCCCGCACGGCCTTGTTGAACTCGTCCACGTGCCGGAACCCCGACGCCGCCAGGTCGTCGTAGCGCCGGTCCATCTCGCCCACCACCCATTCGAGGGCCTCCGCGGCCTTCTTCGGGTTCGTGATGATGGGGGTGATCAGGTGGGGGATGCCCTCGTACACGCTGAGCTCGACCCGCTTGGGGTCGACCAGCACCATCCGCACCTCGTCGGGCGTGGCCCGCATGAGGATGCTGGTGATCAGCCCGTTGACGCAGACCGACTTGCCGGCGCCGGTGGCGCCCGCGATGAGCAGGTGGGGCATCTTGGCGAGGTTCGCGACGATGGTCCGGCCCTCGACGTCTTTGCCCAGGCCGACGATCATCGGGTGGTGGTCGGCCTGCGCCACCTGGGCCCGCAGCACGTCGCCGAGCGAGACGAGGTCCTTGTCGGCGTTCGGGATCTCGACGCCGATGGCCGACTTGCCCGGAATGGGAGACAGGATGCGGACATCCGCGGACTTGACGGCGTACGCGATGTTCTTGGTGAGGGCCGTGACCTTCTCCACCTTGACCGCCGGGCCCAGCTCGATCTCGTAGCGGGTCACGGTCGGCCCCCGGGTGAACCCGATCACCTGCGCGTCGATGGTGAACTGCTCGAGCACGCTCGTCAGCGCGTTGACCACGGTGGTGTTGGCCTTGGTCTGCGGCTTGGGCGCGCTGCCCTGCTTGAGGAATTGCAGGTCCGGGACGCTGTAGGGGCCCGCCTGCGGCGACAGGACGAGCTGCTCGACCTTGCGGGGCGCGGGGGTGGGCAGCGGCGGCTCAGGGCGCTTCTCCGCCTCGGGAGCGGGCTGTTCGTCCTCGTCCGTCAGCCCCGGCACGATCTCGGGCGAGTGGTCGGGACGCTTGTCCTTCTCGGCCAGCACGGGTGTGTCGTAGGGCTTGACGATCTCGACGCCCTCGCCGTCCTCGCCCTTCTTGGCCCGGGTCCGCCTCTTGGCCGGCGTCTTCTGCTGCTGGTCGGGCTCCGCGTGCCGCTCGAACAGCATGTGCTTGAGCTCGGCCAGCCGCTCGGGGATCCGGTGCACGGGCGTCGCGGTGATCACCAGCACGCCGAACCCGGACAGGAGCAGCAGCAGCGGGATCGTGATCCACGGCGGCAGGATGCTCATCGGCGGCGCCGACACGATGAACCCGATCATGCCCCCGGCCGCCGACACCCGGTCCATGCCCTGGCCCTCACCGGCCGGGTAGGGGGTGCCGTTGGCCACGTGGATCACGCCGAGCACGCCGACCAGCAGCGCGGCCCACCCGATCACCATGCGCCCGGTGTCGGCGTTCTGGTCGGGGTGACGCAGGTAACGCCAGGCCAGCAGCCCCAGCAGCAGCGGCAGCGCCCAGGCCAGGGAGCCGAACACCCCGCGTACGGTCACGTTGACCACACCGGAGACGGCCCCGTCGGCGTTGCGCCAGGTCATGGACGCGACCACGACCGCGCCCGCGAGGACCGTCAGCCCCACGCCGTCGCGCCGGTGCGCCGGATCCAGCTCGCGGGCGTTCTTGCCCAGCGCGCGAGCCGTGCTGCCGATGCCGTTGGCGAGCAGCATCCAGAGCCCGACGATCAGCTTGCAGATCATGGTGAAGACCCAGCTGATGGGGTCCTGGTGGGTCATCGAGGGTTTACGGCCGGAGGCGGCTCCCTTCGCCCTGGACCGTCCCGCCGACGTGCTCGCGCGCTTGGCGGGAGTCGGGCGAGACGAGGTCGACCGCTTCGCCGGCCCCTTCGATGCGCTTTTCGGCGTACGGGTGGCCATGATGCCAAAGGTACGTCGGAGACACCGCGGTACGCGCGGAGGCTCGCCGATGCGACCACCTCAAAGGTGACGCGAGGTTCATCCGCCATCCAGCTCAATGCCGCTTTCCACCGCGTAAAGATTCGTATACCTGTCTTATGCCTCTTCTCAACCTCCGGGACGTCGCGGGGGAGACCGCGTTACGCGCCGGCGTGCTCTACCGCTCGGCGCAGCCGCACACCCTCACCCGGGAGGACGCCGCACTGGTGGCGGGCCTGCGGCTCATCGCCGACCTGCGCGGCGACGACGAACGCGCCGCCGACGACTGGGCCCTCGTCGTGGACGGCGCCGTCCTGGGTGTGCGGCACGCGCCGCCGGAAAGGACCGCACCGGCCTGGTGGTCGCGCTGATCCTCGACCTGCTCGCCGTGCCGCACGAGGCCATCGTGCGCGACTACGCGCTCACCGCCCAGGCGCTGCCCGACGTGCTGCCCATGCTCGGCCTGAACCTGCGCCCCGGCATGCCACCCGCACTGCTGGAGGCGCCGGAGAGCGCGATGCGCACGTTCCTGGCGGCGCTGACCGACTGCGCGGCGGCGCGGAGCGGCTCCTGCTCGCCCACGGCCTGACCGGCTCCCACGCCGACCGACTGCGCGCCGCCCTCCTCCCCTGAACCCCCCTGAGCCCTCTTCCGGGGCTCAGTCCCGGCCGCGGACGGACGAGACGGCCTCGAAGGCGGCCTGCATGGCGGCCACCCGGTCGGCCAGGTCCTTGACCGCCTCCCGCACCCCCTCGTCTCCCCCCGCGGCGTCACCCAGCCCCTCCAGGCGCGTCTCCACCGCGCCGAGCCGCAGCGCGAAGTCCGTCAGCACCTCGTTGTCCTGCACGAGCTGGCTCAGCAGCGCCGCCTGCTCGACCAGCACCGCGTTCTTGCGGAACAACTCGATGAAGACCGCGACCTTGGACCTCAGCACCCACGGGTCGAACGGCTTGGTGAGGTAGTCGACGGCGCCCACCGCGTAGCCCCGGAAGGCGGCGCCCGAGCTGGGCTCGGTGCCGGTCAGGAAGATGATGGGCACGTCGCGGGTCTGGTCGAGCCGCTTGATGTGGGTGGCCGTCTCGAAGCCGTCCATGCCCGGCATGAGCACGTCGAGCAGCACGACCGCGAAGTCGTGGCGTAACATCAGCTTCATCGCCTCGGGCCCCGACCTGGCCTTGAACAGCACCTGCTGCAGCGGCCGCAGCACGGCCTCCAGCGCGACCAGGCTCTCGTCGTTGTCGTCGACCAGCAGGATCTTGACCTGGCGGTTCATCCGCCACCCTCTCTCTCGCCCGCGAGCCACCCGCGCATCACCTCCAGGAGCTGGTCGAGGTCCACGGGTTTGGGCACGTAGGCGGAGGCGCCGCGGGCGATGGTCTTCTCCCGGTCGCCGGGCATCGCCTTGGCGGTGAGCGCGATGATCGGCAGCTCGGCGAACCGCGGCATCTGGCGTACCGCGACGAGCGTCTCGTAGCCGTCCATCTCCGGCATCATCACGTCCATGAGCACGAGCGCGATGTCCTCCTCGCGTTCCAGCGTCTCGATGCCCTCCCTGCCGTTCTCGGCGTAGACGATCTCCATGCCGAGGCGGCCGAGCACGTGGGTCAGGGCGTACACGTTGCGGATGTCGTCGTCCACGATGAGCACCCGCCTGCCGCCGAACACCTCGCCGAGCGGGCCCTCGGTGAGCCTGGAGAGCGTGGAGCCGGACTGCCACAGGTCGTCGCCCTCCCCGGACGGCCACTCCTCCTGTGCCGGGGTGGTGCGGGCCTCGACCACCTCGGGCAGGGGCCCGGCGGGCCACTCGGGCTCGCCCGGCGCGTTGGAGGCGGGGCAGGTGGCGGGCACGAAGAGGGTGAACGTGCTGCCGCTGCCCGGTTTGCTGCTGGCGTGGATCTCGCCGCCGAGCAGGCGGGCGATCTCGCTGCTGATCGACAGGCCCAGGCCGGTGCCGCCGTATTTGCGGCTCGTGGTGCCGTCGGCCTGCTGGAACGCGCCGAAGATGGCCGGCAGCTTGTCGGCCGCGATCCCGATGCCGGTGTCGCTGACCGCGAACGCGATCACCTCGCCCTCCTCCGACGCCTCCCGGTCGACCGAGACCCGCAGCCGCACCTCGCCCGCGGAGGTGAACTTGACCGCGTTCGACAGCAGGTTGCGCAGGATCTGCTGCAGGCGCCGCTCGTCGTTGTAGAGCTCGCGCGGGGTGCCGGGCCTGACCTCGATCTCGAACGTGAGCCCCCGGTCCACGGTGAGCGGCCGGAACGTGGCGTCGACGTAGTCGAGCAGCTTGCTCAGCGGCAGCTTCTCCGGGCGTACGTCCATGCGCCCGGCCTCGATCTTGGACAGGTCGAGGATGTCGTTGATGAGCTGGAGCAGGTCGCTGCCGGCGTTGTGGATCGTGGTGGCGAACTCGACCTCCTGCTCCGACAGGTTGCCCTCGGGGTTGTCGGCCAGCAGCCTGGCCAGGATGAGCAGGCTGTTGAGCGGGGTGCGCAGCTCGTGGGACATGTTGGCCAGGAACTCCGACTTGTAGCGGGAGGAGGTGGCCAGCAGGTGGGCCTTCTCCTCCAGCGCGGCGTTCGACTTGCGCAGCTCGGCCTGCTGGCGCTGCAGCTCGTCCGAGCGGCCCTGGAGTTGCTGGGCCAGCCGCTGCGACTCCGACAGCAGCGCCTCCGTGCGGGCGTTGGCGATGATCGTGTTGATCGCCACCCCGATGGTCACCACGAACTGGTCGAAGAAGGCCAGGTGCACGTCGCTGAACCGGCTGAACGAGGCCAGCTCGATCACCCCGAGCACCTTGTCCTCGTACACGATGGGCAGCACCACCACGCTCGCCGGCGCGGCCTCCCCCAGCCCCGAGTGGACCTTGATGTAGCCGGGCGGCACGTCCTCGAACAGGATGCGTTTGCGTTCGAGGGCGGCCTGCCTGATCAGGCCGGGGCCGGGCGTACCGGGGCCCGGCAGCACGTCGTGGGCCGCGCCGTAGCCGGCGATGAAGGCCAGCGCGCCGTCGAGCGAGTCGGCATCGGCCAGGAAGAAGGCGCCGTACTGGGCGCTGACCAGCGGCGTCAGCTCGCGCAGGATGAGGTCGGCGACCTCGACCAGGTCGCGGTGGCCCTGCATGAGCCCGGCGATGCGGGCCAGGTTGCTCTCCAGCCAGTCTTTGGCGCGGGTGGTCTCGCGCAGGTTGGCGACCATGAGGTTGACGTTGTTCTTCAGCTCGGCGACCTCTCCCTTGGCCTCGACGCTGATCGAGCGGCTCAGGTCGCCCTGCGCCACGGCGCTGGCGACCTCGGCGATGGCGCGCACCTGGGTGGTCAGGTTGCCCGCCAGTTCGTTGACGTTCTTGGTGAGGCGCTCCCAGGTGCCGTAGACGCCCTCGACCTCGGCCTGCCCGCCCAGCCTGCCCTCGGAGCCGACCTCGCGGGCCACGCGCGTCACCTCGGAGGAGAACGACGACAGCGTGTCGACCATCGTGTTGATCGTGGTCTTGAGCTCGAGGATCTCGCCGCGCGCGTCCACGTCGATCTTCTTGGACAGGTCGCCGTTGGCCACGGCGGTGGCGACCTGGGCGATGTTGCGTACTTGGCTGGTGAGGTTGGAGGCCATGAAGTTGACGTTGTCCGTCAGGTCCCGCCAGACCCCGCTCGACCCCCGCACCTGCGCCTGGCCGCCCAGCCGGCCCTCCGTGCCCACCTCGCGCGCCACCCTGGTGACCTCGTCGGCGAACGCGGACAGCTTGTCCACGGTGGCGTTGATGGTGTCCTTGAGCTGGAGGATCTCGCCGCGGGCGTCGACGGTGATCTTCTTCGACAGGTCGCCGTTGGCGATGGCCGTGGTGACCATGGCGATGCTGCGTACTTGGCTGGTGAGGTTGGAGGCCATGAAGTTGACGTTGTCGGTCAGGTCCTTCCACACCCCGCTCACACCCCGCACCTGCGCCTGACCCCCCAGCCGCCCCTCCGTCCCCACCTCACGCGCCACCCGCGTCACCTCGTCGGCGAACGCCGACAACTGGCCCACCATCGTGTTGACGGTGTCCTTGAGCTGCAGGATCTCGCCCTTGACGTCGACGCTGATGTTGCGGCTGAGGTCTCCCTGGGCGACGGCGGTGGCGACCTGGGCGATGTCGCGTACCTGCTCGGTGAGGTTGGAGGCCATGAAGTTGACGTTGTCGGTCAGGTCCTTCCACACCCCGCTCACACCCCGCACCTGCGCCTGACCCCCCAGCCGCCCCTCCGTCCCCACCTCACGCGCCACCCGCGTCACCTCGTCGGCGAACGCCGACAACTGGCCCACCATCGTGTTGATGGTGTCCTTGAGCTGCAGGATCTCGCCGCGCGCGTCGACGGTGATCTTCTTCGACAGGTCGCCGTTGGCCACCGCGGTCGTCACCTGGGCGATCGAGCGCACCTGGGTGGTGAGGTTGGAGGCCATGAAGTTGACGTTGTCGGTCAGGTCCTTCCAGGTGCCGAGCACGCCCTTCACCTCGGCCCGGCCGCCGAGCTGCCCCTCGGTGCCGACCTCGCGCGCCACCCGCGTCACCTCGCTGGCGAACGCCGAGAGCTGGTCGACCATGGTGTTGACGGTCAGCTTGAGCTCGAGCAGCTCGCCCGTGGCCTCGACCGTCACCTGCCGGGTCAGGTCGCCCCTGGCCACGGCCGTGGTGACGACCGCGATGTCGCGCACCTGGGCCGTCAGCCGCCCGGCCATGGCGTTGACGGCCTCGGTCACGTCACGCCAGCTCCCCGACATGCCCTGCACCTTGGCCCGGCCGCCGAGCCGGCCCTCGGTGCCGACCTCGCGCGCCACCCGCGTCACCTCGCCGGAGAACAGCGCGAGCTGCTCGACCATGCGGTTGACGGCCTTGCCCATCAGGCGCAGCCCGCCGCGCAGCGGCCGGTTGTCCTCCTGGAGGTCCACCCGCTGCGACAGGTCGCCGTCGGCGACCGCGTTGAGCACGCGCGTGGCCTTGGCGGCCGGGATGACGAGCGCGTCGACCAGGGTGTTGACGGCGTTGACGTTGACCGCCCAGCTCCCGGTGCCGGGGCTGGGGCTGAGCCGCTCGTCGAGCCGCCCCTGCCTGGCCACCTCGCCGCGCAATCGGGTCAGCTCGTTGGACAGGTGCTCGTTACGGTCGATCACCTGGTTGAACGTCGTCGCCAGCTCGGCGAGGATCGGGTCTTCCGGCATCTCCAGCCTGGAGCGGAAGTTGCCGTCACGCAGCCCCTGCAGGGCCACGAGCAGGGGGCGGAGGTCCGCCGGGTGGAGCGATCCAGGGGTGTACGGGGATTCCAACTGCGCGACCATGGCGGCCTTCTTCACAACTGGAGGTATCAACGGCAACAGTCTGCCACTCTGAGAGTGACCGAACTGCCACATCGAGTGATGTTCTAGGACGCAGAGTGGACACGACCAGGGTGTCGAGCACGGCCTTCGACGGCACTCCCCATGCACCGGCGCACGCGCGCAAGTTCGTCCGCCAGGTGCTCGGCGAATGGCGCCTGAGCCATCTCGCGGAAGACGCCGTGCTCCTGACCAGCGAACTCGTCACCAACGCCGTCGTGCACGCGGGCACGGGCGTCGAGCTGACCTGCCGTCTGGACGTCGATTCCACCCCGGCGAAGCTCGAGATCGAGGTCGACGACCACCATCCCAGCCGCACCATTCTGGCCGCCGAGCCCCAGCCTCCCGAAGGCTCCGCCGAGCCGCTGCCCGTCTCCGGGCGCGGTCTCGCGCTCGCCGGCATGCTGGCCGACGCCTGGGGCGTGACCTACACCAGGACCGCCAAGCGCGTCTGGGTCCGCATGGAGCTCAGCGACGGCTGTGACCAGCAGGAGGTCGTGGTCGGCCCGCCCGGCCTGGCCCCGGCCATGATCGCCGGGCCCGTCGACACCCTGCACGTCGGCGTGATCGTCTCCGACCGCGACGGGGTGGTGGAGTCGTGGAACTCCGAGGCCGAGAAGCTGCTCGGCTGGCGGGCCGAGCAGGCCGTCGGCAGGTCGCTGAAGGAGCTGGTGGCCTGGCGCGGCCACGGCCCGTACGCGCTGTCGCTGGCCGACACCCTCAACCTGGGCCGCTGGCGGGGCGAGGCGCGCATGCGGCACCTGGACGGGCGGCTGATGCCCGTCTACGTCTCCCACCTGCGCACCCGCTTCGACGAGCGCAAGGCCATCTGGATGGTGGTGGGCAGCGACCACCGCTACGTCCTGACGCCGCCGCCCGCGCCGCTGCGCCGGGAGGCCGGCCGGCGCATCAAGGACCTGCTCGACCAGGACATGCCGTTCTCCGAGCTGCTCGACACCATCGCCCAGATCGTGCAGATGTCGTGCGGCGGCGACGCCGCCTACGTGCTGCTGGCCGCGGACGGCGGCAACCGCTTCGGCGTGGCGGCGGGCGCGGGCGTCACGGCCGGGCTGGTGGGGGTGCTGGCCACGGGCGTGTTCGGCGGCGACCGCAAGACGCCTGCCATGACCGAGGACCTGCTCGCCGGGGACGTCGAGCTGGCGCAGCAACTGCGCGCCCGGTCACTGGCGTGCGCGCCGCTGCTGGTGGCCGGCGAGGTGACCGGCTACATCGTGGTCACCGCCGTGCAGCCGGGCCGCTTCGACCAGGAGCTCACGGTCAGCCTGCAGCACATCGCCGACCAGGTGGCCGTGCCCGTGCAGCGCGAGCGGCTGGCCGAGCAGGAGCGCGCGCACCGGGGGCGGCTGTCGTTCCTGGCCGAGGCGGGCGAGCTGCTGGCGGGCGTGCACGACGAGGAGCTGATCGCGGCCCTGACCGCGCAGCTCGTGGTGCCCAAGATCGCCACGTGGGCGGCGGTCTACCTGACCGACCTGACCGGGATGACCAGGCTCGCCCATGTCTGGCACAGCGAGGAGCGTCACAACGCCGACCTGCGCAAGTCGCTGCCCGCCATCCCCCGCACCGCGCTGACCGAGATGAGCTGGCCGGTCGGCCCGGAGAGCGTGCTGTCGTTCCCGCTGCTCACGCAGGGCAGGTCGCACGGCGCGCTGGTGATCGGCCGGGGTGAGCCCACGCTGCCGCTCGAACTGGCCGACCTGCTGGCGGACCTGTGCCGGCTGGTGGCGCTCAACCTGCACACGGCCATGCTCTACGCCAGGCAGGCGACCACCTCGCGGGTGCTGCAGCGCAGCCTGCTGCCGATGCGGGTGGCGCCCATGCCCGGCCTGGAGTCCGCGGTCGTCTACGAGCCCGCCGAGGAGGGTGCCGACGTCGGGGGCGACTTCTACGACCTGTTCACGGTGGCGGACCACTGGTGTTTCGCGCTGGGCGACGTGTGCGGCAGCGGCCCCGAGGCGGCCGCGGTGACCGGGCTGGCCCGGCACGCCGTACGCCTGCTGGCCAAGGAGCACTACACGGTGGCCGACATCTTCGACCGGCTCAACCACGCGCTGCTGGAGGAGGGCGAGGAGGGCAGGTTCCTCAGCCTGCTGTGCGGGGAGCTGACCCCGCTGCCGCAGGGCGGGGCGCTGTGCACGATCGCCTCGGCCGGCCACCCGCCGCCCCTTCTGCTGCGGGCGAGCGGCCGGGTCGAGGCCATGGCGACGCCGCAGTTGCTGCTCGGCATCGAGGCCGGCGCCAGGTTCTACGTGGAGACGTTCGAGCTGGCGCCGGAGGAGGTGCTGCTGTGCGTCACCGACGGCGTGACCGAGCGGCGCGACGGCGGCCGGCTGCTCGACGACGGCGACGGACTGTCGGCCATCCTGTCCGGCTGCACGGGGCTGAGCGCCCACGCGGTGGCCGAGCGGGTGCGGCACGCGGTCGAGTCGTTCGCCGCCGAGCCGTCGCAGGACGACGTGGCCCTGCTGGTGATCAAGGCCGCCGCCGCCCTGCGGCAGGTCAGATGAAGCGGTAGGTGGTGGTGGAGGTGCGGAGCTCGCCCGGCCGGAGCACGGTGGAGGGGAACTGCGGCTGGTTGGGCGAGTCGGGGAAGTGCTGGGTCTCCAGGCACAACCCGGCGAAGGCCCCGTACGGCGTGGCGACGCCGTCGAGCATGCCGCCGGCGTAGAACTGCACGCCGGGCTCGGTGGTCGTGACCTTCATGGTCAGGTCGCCGGCCGTCACCGTGACCTCGCCGTCGAGCACGAAGCAGTGGTCGTAGGCGCCGTCGTAGCGCTCGCCCACGGTGTGCGGCTCGAGGAAGTCGAACGGTGTGCCCTTGACCTTCGCCGGCTCGCCCGTGGGGATCTTGTCCTCGTCGACCGGCAGGTAGTGCTCGGCCTCCATCCGCACGACGTGGTCGAGCACGTCGCCGCCGCCGTTGAGGTTGAAGTAGGAGTGGTTGGTCAGGTTGACCACGGTCGGAGCGTCGGTGTCGGCCGTGTAGTCGATGCGGAGCGCGTCGCCCGCCAGCGTGTACGTGACCGAGGCGGTCAGCGTGCCCGGGTAGCCCTGGTCGCCGTCGGGGCTGGTCAGCGTGAGCGTCACCGACGACTCCGAGCGCTCGGCGACCTTCCACACCTTGGAGTCGAAGCCCTCGGTGCCGCCGTGCAGGCTGCTCGGGCCGTTGTTGGCCGGCAGGCGGAACTCGACCCCGTCGAGGGTGAAGCGGCTGTTGGCGATGCGGTTGCCGTACCGGCCGACGACCGCGCCGAAGTAGCGGCTGCGGGTCTGATAGTCCTGCAGCGTGTCCAGCCCGAGCACGACGTTGACCCCGGACACCTCCAGCCTGCGCACGATGGCGCCGTAGGTGAGCACCTCGGCGCGCAGGCGTCCCGACGCCAGCTCTACGCACTCGACCTGCTGACCGGACGGCAGCGTTCCGAAGATCATGTTTGGGCCCTTCCCGTGGACTCGCGGATGATGAGGGCGGTGTCGAGGGTCACCGTCGCGCCCTCGCCCCCCGACTGCAGCAGCAGATCGACGGCCATTCTCCCGGCGGCCACGGCCGGCATGGCGACCGTGGTCAGTTTGGGCCGGTTGAGGCGCCCGGGGAGGATGTCGTCGAACCCGACCACACTTATCTGGTCTGGTACCCCTATCTCCATCGCCGACAGTCCCTCGATGACGCCGAGCGCGACCAGGTCGTTGTAGGCGAGCACCGCGGTCGCCCCGCAGGCCGCCACATCGGCGGCCACGGCCAGGCCGCCGGCCTCGGTCGGCTGGTTCGGGCCGAAGAAGACCAGGTCGAGCCCGGGCGCCTCGGCGGCCACGCCCTGCATCTCGTTGCTGGTCCACGAGCCGATCGGCCCGGACACGAGCGCGATCCGGTGGTGGCCGAGCCCGGCCAGGTGCTCCAGCGCGCTCTTGGCGCCCTGGGCGACGTTCATGAGCACGGCGGGCATGCCCTTGATCCGCCGGTTGACCACGACGAACGGCACGTCCTCGGCCAGGCGCTCGATCATCTTGTTCGACAGGCGGGGGCTGCACAGCAGGACGCCGTCCACCTGTTTGGTGAACGTCCTGATCAGCTCCTCCTCGACACGCGGATCCTCGTCGGTGTCGGCCACGAACACGTGGTAGTCGCGGCCTCTGGCCTGTGACTGGGCGGCCTTGATGAGCGGTGGGAAGAACGGGTTGGCGATGTCGGCCACGATCAGGCCCATGTTGAACGTGCGCCCGGTGGTCAGCGCCCTGGCCGCGCGGTTGGGGCGGTATCCCAGATCGTCGGCGGCGGCCAGCACGCGGCTCCTGGTGGCAGGATTGACCAGGTGCGGCGCGGAGAACGTTCGGGACACGGTGGACACGTGGACGCCGCACGCGCGGGCCACGTCTTTGATCGTCGCCGCCATCGCCGTCCTCCCTTGCAAACGGTTGCCAGATCAAACCTTGACCTTTGGGCCCGGAGTCGTCAAGGTTCTTGCAACCGGTTGCCAGGGTGGAGCCGGCTGAGGGCTACCAGGAGCCGCCCAGTTCGTTCAGGGTGAAGACGCCGCCGGCGCGGTGGTGCAGGGGCTGCGACAGGTCCGGCTCGCCGTGCTCGGCGATCAGCTCGGCGGCCAGGGAGTCGGAGGAGTCGCGGGAGACGTACCCGATGGACGTGGCCTCCTCCAGGGACCACCAGCGGCGGGCGTTGTCCGAGACGCCCCAGACGACGTGGTAGCCCGGCGCGACCAGCGCGGCCTCGACCAGGCGGGCCAGATCGTCGGGGGAGATCCAGGTGGCCAGGCCGCGGGTGTCGAGCGAGCCCTCATTACAGGTGCCGAGCCTGACGACGGTCACGTTCATGCCGAACCGGTCGTGGTAGAGACTGCCGAGCGCCTCCATGACGACCTTGCTCACGCCGTAGAAGGTGTCGGGGCGCGGGAAGGCGTAGTCGGGCAGGTCCTCGCCGGACTCCGGCCTGGTGTGGAAGCCGGCCGCGTGGTGGCTGCCCATGAGCACGAGGTGCTCGACGCCCTCGTCGCGCGCCGCCTCCATCAGGACGTGCATCCCGTTGATGTTGGCCTGCACGATGTCGGCCCAGGGACGCTCCCTGCTCTGGCCGCCCAGGTGCAGCACGGCGTCCACGCCCTTCATCGCCTCGGCCATGGCGGCCGGGTCGGCGAGATCGGCCGTCACCCATTCCTCGCCCGGCCCCGGCTCGCCCGGCTGAATATCCGAAAGCCGCAGCGTACGGCCTTCGCGGGCGAGCCGCGGCCGCAGCAGCGTGCCCACCTTTCCGGCGGCCCCTGTCATGAGAATGCGCATGCCTCCATGATGTACACGATTCTGACAGAAATTCACATCCTTGAATATTGACCGTGAGCCATGCCACTAGTTACGTTCACAGGCACACATCCAAGAGCACGACTCATGTCCACGTATGTGAACGGGAGGCGGTCTGATGTCACGTCGTCTACTCGGGGTCGCGATCATGACGACCCTGGCCGTAGGGCTGACAGGCTGCGGCTCCGGGGGATCAGGTTCGGACAACACGCTGGAGATATGGATCAGGCAGGCGCCGGATTCCGACTCCGCCAAGACGGCCAAGAAGCTCGCCGACGCTTTTACCAAGGCCAGCGGCGTTCAAACAAAAGTCGTGGCGCTTTTCGACGACTTCGAAACGAAACTGAACCAGCAAGCGGCTCAGAAGCAGCTTCCTGACATCGTGATCAACGACACCGCCCAGCTCGGCAACATGCAGTCGCAGGGCTGGCTCCGCGAGGTCGACAAGGCCGGGCTGGCCGGCGGCGACAAGCTGTCGGAGCTGTCGTGGAAGGCCGCCACGGGCAGCGACGGCAAGTCGTACGCCGCCCCCTTCTCCGCCCAGGCGTTCGCGCTGATCGTCCGCAAGGACTGGCGCGAGAAGGTGAAGATGGAGCCGCCCGCCACCTGGGAAGACCTGTCCAAGCTGGCCACCGCGTTCACCGAGCAGGACCCCGACGGCAACGGCCAGAAGGACACCGCCGGCTTCGTCATCCCCGCGGGCACCAAGCGCGGCTACGCCTCCTGGTACGCCTCCTCGCTCATCTACGCCAACGGCGGCGACTTCATCAAGGCGGCCGCACCCGGCAAGTTCGCCGCCTCGATGAACGACCCCAAGACCGTCGAGGCCGTCCAATACCTGCAGGACCAGTTCTGCAAGTCCAAGACCGTCAACCCCGGCGCCGTCAGCAACGACACGACCGTCACGCACGAGGTGTTCGAGAAGGGCCAGGGCGGCATCTACCTGGTCGGCCCGTACGTGCTGGCCAGGTTCGTCAAGAGCATCGGCACCGACAAGATCGAGGTCCTGCCCGTGCCCAAGGGCCCGTCGGGCGGCCCCGGCACCCTCGGCGAGGGCGAGAACGTCTACCTCATGGCCGGCTCCCAGAACCAGGACGCGCAGAAGAAGTTCGCCGAGTTCGCGATCTCGCCCGACGGCCAGAGGATCGGCATGAACAAGGACGCCAACGGCGCCATCGTCCGCCTGCCCGTCAACACGCAGGTCGACATGGCCGCCGAGCGGCAGGACCCGCGCTGGAAGGTGTTCCAGGACTCGTACGCGAACGCCGTCTACGCCCCGCCGGTGCCCAACTGGGCGCCGATCCGCCAGGACTCCGCCGACGCCATCAACACCGTCTGGGCCGACTGCTCCGCCGACGTCAAGGCGGCCATGGAGCAGGCCAACACCAAGCTGACCCAGGAACTGCAGAGTCAGAAAGCGTCATGACCTCGACACTCGCCCCGGCGCGCAGCCGGTCGGCGCCCCCCGGCCACCGCCCCAAGGCGGCGCGGTGGCGGGGTCCGCTGATCGCCTGGCTGTTCCTGGCGCCGGCCCTGTTGCTGTTCCTGTACTTCAAGTTCATCCCGATGTTCGTCGGTCTCTGGAAGAGTCTGTTCAAGGTCCAGACCTTCCTCGGTGACGAGTGGGTCGGCTGGGCGAACTACCAGACGATCATCACGGACGACGAGTTCGGCGCGGCCATCTGGCACAGCATCGTGCTGGCGCTCGGCACCACGGTCGGCTCCCTCGTGCTGGGCCTCGGCTTCGCCCTGCTCATCGAGGGGCCCGCCCGGTATCTGTGGTTCGTCAGGACCGCGGCCTTCCTGCCGGTGGTCACGACGATGGCGGCCGTGGCCGAGGTGTGGCGCATCCTGTACCACCCCGCCCCCAACGGGACGCTCAACACGATCATCGGCTGGGTCGGCATCGACACGCAGCCCTGGCTGGGCAGCGAGGACACCTCGCTGTGGTCGATCATGCTGATGAGCATCTGGCGCGGGACCCCGTACGACATGATGATCTTCCTGGCCGGGCTCGTCGGCGTCGACCGCACCCTGTACGAGGCCGCGGCCGTGGACGGCGCCTCCACCTGGCGGCGGCTGCGGCACATCACCCTTCCGGCGCTGCGGCCGGTGTTCTGGATCCTGTTCACCCTCGCCGCCATCCGCGGGCTTCGGGTGTTCGTCGAGGTCTACGTGCTCACGAACGGCGGCCCGAACGGCTCGTCCGAGGTGCTCATGACCTTGATCTACAAGCTCGGGTTCCAGAAGAACGAGCTGGGGGTCGCCTCGGCGGGCGGGATCGTGCTGTTCCTGGCCACGCTGGCGCTCACCGTTGTCGTGCAGATGCTGCGCAGGAGGCAGGCGAGATGAGGTTCGACAGCGCGCTGGGGCTGGAGTCGCGGCGGGGGCCGTTGGCCGTTGTCGGCAAGGTCCTGATTTATGGGCTTATGGTGGCCGTTTTCACCGGGCCGCTGGTCGGGCTGCTGATGAGCTCGTTCAGCAAGACCCTCGACCCGACCGCCTTCACCTTCTGGCCGGACGAGTTCACGCTCGAGAACTTCGTCCAGGCCCAGGACAAGAACGTCTACCTCTACCTGCTCAACTCGTTCGTGGTCGTGGGCTTCGGGCTGCTGCTGCAGATGCTGGTGAGCGTCTTCGCCGCCTATTCGCTGGCCCGCAAGAAGTTCCGGGGCATGACGTTCGTGATGCTGCTCATGCTCACGACGATGATGCTCCCCGAGGAGATCATCGCGATCCCTCTCTCACTCGTCCTGGCCGACATGCCACTGCTGCACCTGAACCTCATCGGCACGTACGCCGGGATGATCCTGCCCGTCGGCGCCTGGGGCTTCTCCATCCTGGTCATGACCGAGTTCATGAAGGAGGTGCCGGTCGAGCTGGAGGAGGCCGCGCGCATCGACGGCGCGGGCGAGCTGCGCATCTTCGCCACGATCATCCTGCCGCTGTGCCGCCCGGCCCTCGGCGTGATCGGCGTCTTCGGCTTCACGATGATCTGGGACCAGTACCTGCTGCCCCTGATCGTCGCGCCGGAGTCGGACATGTGGACGCTGCCCATCGCGCTGCGCTCACTCCGCTCCGACGAGGAGGTCGGCATCGGCGTGCTGCTGGCGGCCTCTCTGCTGGCGCTGCTGCCGTCGATCATCGCCTTCCTGGCCTTCCAGCGGCAGTTCATGCGCGGTCTGACAAGCGGCGCGGTAAAGGGTTAAGGGTCCATGTATCTGGACGGTATCCAATAACCTGGATGTCCTGGTCCGCCGAGGGATACGAGATGGGATGAGTATGGAGCCCCAGCTGGTCAAGTCCGCGGAGCGGACGGTACGCATCCTGGAAGCGCTCGCCGATTCACACGACCATCTGACACTGTCGGAGCTCCAGCAGCGCACCGGGTTCCCGCGCAGCAGCCTGCACGCCCTCATGCGGACACTGGTCGAGCTCAACTGGGTGGAGACCAACTCGGCCAGATCCGCCTTCGGCATCGGCCCGCACGCGCTGCTCACCGGCACCGCCTACCTCGACAAGGACCCCGCCCTGCCCTTCGCGCAGGAGACTCTGGAAGACCTGCGGGACGAGATCGGCCAGACCGTGCACTTCGCCCGCCGCGACGGGGCCCACGTGCTCTACCTGGCGACCCGGGAGTCACGCGAGGCCGATCACATCATCCCGAGGGTGGGCCGGCGGCTGCCCGCCCACGTGACGGCGCTCGGCCAGGTGCTGCTCGCCCAGCTCACCGACGACGAGGTGGAGGCGCTGCTCCCCGATCCGCTGGCGGCACTGACCGACCACACGATCACGGACATGGTCAAACTCACCGGAGAGCTCGACCAGGTGCGGACGCGGGGGTGGGCGTACGAGCGTGAGCAGGGGACGCCGGGGGTGGCTTGCGTGGCGGTGGCGGTCGACTACCGCATCCCGGCGACAGACGCGATCAGTTGCTCGATGCCGGCCCGGCTCGGCCCTCCGGACATCGAGCAGGTCACCGAGGCCGCGATCAAACACACCCGCAAACTCGCCGCAACCCTCCGCCGCGAAGGCATCCGCTAACCCGCCCACCCCCACCCATCTCTTTCACCCCCACCCGCCCCATTCACCACCCCCCACCCGCCCCCCTCGCACATCTCGCCACGCGCCACCCCCGTACTCCGCCCAGCCACCCCATCGCCCAGCCCACGCGTCACCCTCAGCGCTTCCGCCCAACCACCACACCACTCCAGCCCTCTCACCACCCCACCACCCCAGCACCCCACTGCCCAGCCCTCTCACCACCCCACCACCCCGCTGCCTAGCCCTCCCACCGCCCCCGGCACTCCGCCGCCTAGCCACCGCACCACCCTGCAGCCCATTCACCCCCCACCGCCCCATTCACCGTCCCGCCACGCACCACCCCCATGCACCGCCTCACCACCCGCCGCCAAACGCGCGACCACCAGCCTTCACACCGATACAACCAGCAGAGCCCAGGCGCCCATGCCGCCGGTCACCAGTCCAGCGGTCAGCAGGCCACATGGCGACCTGCACCACTTTCCTTTCTCCCGCCTTCCCTCTCCCCGGCCCCGGCTCCCTTCCCGACCCACCATCTGCTCCCAGCCCTTCATCCCTCCCTCACTTCCCGAGGATGAGCAACCGCGAGTCCTTCACGGCACTGGAAACGAGCCGGCCGAGCGACATCCGGACCCGCCCCTCCCCGAACCCAAGCCGACCCGCCCTCCCCACGCCGAGCCCAAGCCGACCTGCCCTCCCCACCCCCACAGAGCGAGCAACCGCTGGAAAGGACCGCTGATGCGGCTGGATGGTGTTCTCTTCTTCCCTGTGACCCCGTTCGGGCAAGATGGCGACCTCGCCGAACTCGTGCTGGCCCAGCACGTAGCCGCAGGGGTGGCGGCCGGGGCGGGAGGAGTGTTCACCGCATGCGGCACCGGCGAGTTCAACGCCCTCGATCTCGAGGAGTACACCCGGGTGGTGTCCACCTCGGTCACAGCGACGGCCGGCCGCGTACCCGTACTCAGCGGCGCCGGCGGCCCCTTGCCCACCGCCAAGGCCCTGGCCCGAGCCGCCGCGGCTCAGGGCGCCAACGGTCTACTCCTGATGCCGCCCTACCTGGTGACCGGCCCGTCAGCCGGCCTGGTCCGGTACGTCCGCGAGGTGGTGTCCATCACCGACCTCCCCGTCATCGTCTACCAGCGCGGCACGGCCCGCTTCACCCCAGAAGCCGTGGCCGAACTGGCCCAGATACCCAACGTGGTGGGCTTCAAGGACGGCCTCGGAGACTTCGACCTCCTGCAGCGCATCATCCTGACCGTACGCCGCTCCACCGACAAGGATTTCACGTTCTTCAACGGCCTCCCCACCGCCGAACTGACGGTCCCCGCGTACCGCGGCCTCGGAGTGAACCTGTACTCAAGCGCCGTCTTCGCCTTCGCCCCCGAAATCGCGCTGGCGTTCTACAAGGCAGTCACAGGCAACGACGAGGTACTGACCCAACGCCTCCTGACGGACTTCTACCTGCCGCTGGTCGAGCTCCGCGACCAAGTACCCGGCTACGCGGTATCCCTGGTAAAGGCCGCAGTACGAATGCGAGGCCTGGCTGTAGGAGGCGTACGCCCCCCACTGGTGGACCCACAACACGACCACCTGGCAACCCTGGAACAACTCATCACCACAGGCCTGGAAATCGCAGGAGCCTAATCCCGGCCCCGCACCACACCGGCCCCGCACCCTATCCGTCCACCCCTTCGTCCCCGTGCCCGCCCCTTCCCCCAAGAGACGGGCACACGAACCGGTCCACATCACCGCGAACCGCGAACCGCAATCACGTCAAGCCGACTCCCCCAGAGCCGAGCCCCCATTCAGGAGCCAAGCTCCGTTCAGGCCTGCAAACGCCCGTCGACCCGGCGCGGAATCCCCAGCGGGTTCCCGTCCTTGAGCTCCTCCGGCAGCAGCCCCTCGGGCCAGTCCTGATAGGCCGTAGGCGCCAGCCACCGCTCGATGGCCGTAGCCCCGACAGACGTAGAGGTCGTCGTAGCCGCAGGCCAGGGCCCACCATGCTGCATGGCCCAGCACACCGCCACCCCGGTGGGCCACCCGTTCCAGATGAGCCGCCCGGCCTTCCGGCCCAGCACCTCGACGACGTCACCGACCTCCTCCGGCTCGGTGCCGTGCACGGTCGCGGTCAGCGACCCCTCGAGCCGCTCGAGAACCGGCCGCAGTTCCGAAACCTCCCGGTACGTCACCACGATCGACGCCGGCCCGAAGCACTCCTCGCCGATGTGCGGCAGCTTCTCCGCGAACGTGTCAAGGTCGGCGGTGAACACCTTGGGCGTGACCGCCCAGTTCCCCTCCCCCGGCTTACCTTCGGCCAGCAACTGCAGCTCACCCAGCCGCTCGACGCCCCCGACGTACCCGTCCCTGATCCGCTCGGCCAGCATGGGCCCACCGGTGGTGCCTTCGACGGCCTCCACGATGGCCTTGCGCAGCTCGTCGTCCTCGGGCACGAACATGAGCCCCGGATTCGTACAGAACTGCCCGACCCCCAGCGTGAGCGACCCGGCGAAGCCCGCGGCGATCTCCTTCGCCGACGCCGACGGCAGCACGACGACGGGATTGACGCTGCCCAGCTCACCGAAGAACGGAATCGGCACCTCCCGCTCGTCGATCAGCTTCTGGATCGCCTTGCCCCCGGCCACGGACCCCGTGAACCCGGACGCGACCACCGCGGGGTGCCGCACCAGGTCGGCGCCCGCCTGCATCCCCTGGACGAGCCCCAGCAGGTCCGGGTACGGAAGCGCCTCCCGTACGATCTTCGCCACCCGCTCGGACGTGTTCGGGTGCCCCGGGTGCGCCTTCACCACCACCGCGCAGCCCGCGGCCAGCGCGGAGGCGGTGTCACCACCGGCCACCGAGAACGCGAACGGGAAGTTGCTCGCCGCGAAGACGGCCACGACGCCGGGCAGCGGGTGCTTCATCCGCCGTACGTCGGGCCTGGGCGGCGCGAGCGAAGCATCGGCGTGATCGATGATGGCCTCGAGATAACCGCCGTCCCTGATCACCTGGGCGAAAAGCCGGAACTGCCCGGCCGTACGCGCCACCTCGCCCCGCAGCCGCACCTCGCCGAGCGCGGTCTCCTGGTCGGCAAGCTGCCACAGCTCGTCCACGTGGGCGGAGAGCGCGTCGGCGACGGCCTCGAGCGCGACCGCCCGCTCGGCCGCCGGGGTCGCCCGCCAGGCGGATCCGGCGGCGGCCGCGGCGGAAACGACCAAGTCGACCTCGGCGCTGTCGGTCTCGGGCAGGGCGGCGCCCACGGTTTCGCCGGTCCTGGGGTCGTGTCCGTAGATCATCGAATGGCCCTTCGGAGTCTTGACACTTCTTCAGCCTGATTCTTACAGTTGCGGCAACTTGTCCACAAATCTGGCCATTGTTCACATATATGGACGGCGATCGAATGATCATCAGGCAGATCCACGTAACACCTGTAGCTTTCCGGGATCCGCCCCTCTTGAACGCCGCCGGAGTCCACGAACCGTGGGCCCTCCATACCATTGTCGAGGTCGTCACAGATCAAGGTCTGACCGGGTTGGGCGAGACCTACGGCGATCTCGAACATCTCGGCAAAGTACGCGAATGCGCGCAGGCCCTGATCGGCCTCGACGTCCACGCCGTGAACACGATGTACGCCAGGATCAGCACGATCGTCGGCAACCCGGTACGCGACCTGCACGGCCTGACCGGCGTCGCGAACAAGGAGAAGAGCATCGACCGGGTCTTCTCCCCCTTTGAGGTGGCCTGCCTGGACATTCGCGGCAAAGCCGCCGGCGTGCCGGTCGTGGACCTGCTGGGCGGCAAGGTCAGGGACGCCGTGCCGTACAGCGCCTACCTCTTCTACAAGTGGGCCGGCCATCCCGGCGAGGAGCCGGACAGATTCGGCGCAGCCCTGGACGAAGCGGGCATAGTCGAACAAGCCAGGCTCCTCATCGAGGAGTACGGCTTCACGTCCATCAAGCTCAAGGGCGGCGTCTTCCCCCCGGACCAGGAAATGGCCGCCATCCGCGCCCTGCACGAGGCGTTCCCCGGCATACCGCTCCGCCTCGACCCCAACGCCGCCTGGACGGTGGAGACCTCGATCCGCGTGGGCCGCGAACTGGAAGGCGTCCTCCAATACCTGGAGGACCCGACCGCCGAGATCTCCGGCATGGCGGAGGTGGCCGCCGCAGTCCCCATGCCGCTGGCCACGAACATGTGCGTGGTCACCCCGGAACACTTCCCGCCCGCCATGGCCTCCCGCGCGATCGGCGTACTCCTCCTGGACCACCACTACTGGGGCGGTCTCGTACGTTCTTCGCACATCGCCGCCATGTGCGACGCGTTCGGTCTGGCGATGTCGATGCACTCCAACTCCCATCTCGGAATCAGCCTGGCGGCGATGACCCATCTGGCCGGGGCCACGCCGAACCTCACGTTCGCCTGCGACACGCACACCCCCTGGCAGGACGGCCAGGACGTGGTCCGGCCGGGCGCCCTGAAGTTCGTGGACGGCGCCGTACCGGTGCCCGCGGGTCCGGGCCTCGGCATCGAACTGGACCGCGACGCGCTCGCGGTCATGAACGAGCAGTACGAGAAGTGCGGCATCGTGGCCCGCGACGACGCGTCGTACATGCAGCGCTTCAACCCCACTTTCTCGGCCAGGAGGCCCCGCTGGTGAACATCGCCTACCTCTACCCCTGGGACGTCGTCGGAGACCCCTCGGCCCCCGCCCGCCTGGCAGCCCTGGGCGTGGAAGCGGTGGCCCTGGCGGCGAGCTACCACTCGACGCGGGCGGCCACGCCGTACCACCCGTCCCATCGCGTACTCGATGTCCCATATCCGGCCTTCTACCTCCCCATCCGAACGTCCGCCTGGTCCCGTCTGGTCCCGGTAGGCCCGACGTGGACCCCCGCCGACGCCTACCTCCAGGCCAGAGACGCCCTGAAGGCGGTCGGCCTCCAGGTACACGCCTGGACCGTCCTCACTCACAACTCCCACCTGGGCACGGCCCACCCTGACCTGACCGTACGCAACGCCTTCGACGACCCGTACCCGTACGCGCTGTGCCCCGCCCACGAGGACGTCATCGAGTACTGCGAACGCCTGGTCCAGGAGATCCTCGAAGTAGGCGAACCGGACGGCCTGATCCTCGAGGCCTGCGGCCCGATGGGCTTCGGCCACCAGAGCGTCCACGAGAAGACCTCCGGCGCCGACTGGACCGCGACCGACTCCGACCTCCTCTCCCTCTGCTTCTGCGCAGCCTGTGCCCCCCGCTACCCAGAATCCACAAAAGCCCAGGTCCGCGCGGCCATAGACCGCACAACCCCGTCAACCACCGACGCCAAGCCCTCCCCTCCTGCCGACACCATCGAGGAGGCCCTGGGCTCCCTGGCGGACGAGGTGCGCACCATCCGTCTCTCCCTTTCGACAACCCTCCGCCAACGCCTGATCGCCGTAGCCAGAAGCACCGCCCCCAACACCCCGATCACCCTGCACGCCAACCCAGACCCCTGGGCCGCCGCCGCCTTCGCCGCCCTTCCGGAGGGCGAGCCCGGCGCAGACGTCCTGGTCGGCAACTGCTGGGGCGACCCCGCCACGGACTCCGCCCGCCTCACCCGCCTGCAAGAACTGTCCACTCCAGGCCAACGAGTAGGCGCCTACGTCCTGGCCCTCCCACCCCGCCCAGCCGACGCCACCACCTTGGCCGACCTCCTCAGGGCGTACGCCAAGGCCGGAGCCTCAGAATTCCACCTGTACCACGCAGGCCTGGCCTCCCCCCACCGCCTATCCGCCCTAACCAAGGCCCTACACCAGACCACCTGACCGCTCCTCTTCACCGCCCCACCAACACCACAACAACCAGCCCACGAAGCCCCAACCGGCAAGTAGCCAGCGGCAGCAAACGTGGTGGGGCCGACGATGACAAGACCGGTCGTAGCGAAGCCGGCCGTAACGAAGCCGGTGGTGAGTGGATGGCGAAGAGATAAGCAGAAGCTGTTGAAGGCGTGAGGCTGCTTGTCTCAAACGAGGCACCGGCGAGGTGGTAGATCTCGCAATCCACTCCGTCGGCAAGCCCCTCACCCCTTCACAAGATCACCAAATCCGCTTCACCCCGCGCCCAACCTCTGTCATCAGCCCAGCTAAGCCAGGCGCCCCCTTCAGCGCCGCTTCACCATGACCGCCCTCGAAGAACGGCAACACCCCGCTGCAGCGACTGCGAACCTCCCATCAACCCTGCACAGTCACGCAGGAAGCCCGCCGACGGCAACAGATCACAGCCCACCAGGCCATACGCCCTCCAACAGCGCAATCCGACCATTCCCTTACACGCCATTCACTGGACCGCCCCCAGCTAGCAGGCACCAGCACCAGCACCAGCACCAGCACCACTCAACCCCGGGTACCGGCACAGCCGCCACCCAACGCCAACACCGGCACCATGACGCCACCGCCACCAAGCAGCACCGCTCAAGTAGCCCACTCCGCCGAGTCAGGCCGCTGAGTCAGGCCGAAATTCCACGTGTCGCCCTGCACCAACCGACCAACCAAACCCCAGAGAGCCAGCCGCTCAGGCCGCTCAGGCCGCTCAGGCCGCTCAGGCCGCTCAGGCCGCTCAGGCCGCTCAGGCCGCTCAGGCCGCTCAGGCCGCTCAGGCCGCTCAGGCCGCT
>NZ_JBFAIM010000047.1:76056-112352 GCF_040654715.1 Nonomuraea sp. NPDC050643
CTCAGCGACAGACGTACACCACACCGACCACCCAGTCCGGCCCGAGACACCACCCTGCGACCTCGGTCAGGCCAGGCCCGCATCCCCCTCGTGAACCTCCCCGCCAGCCCCACCACCAGCGCATCGTGTGGAAATCGTCCGACATGGATAAATTCTCCATATGACTGACGTGCGAATCGTTTTCCGTAAGTACGGCGGTGCGTTGCACTGGAACCACCCCGGTCGGCTACTTGGCGAGGACGAACACGGCGTCTGGGCGGAAGTACCCGAAGGGACCGTGGCTTACAAGGGCAACGGCCCATCGATCACCTACCCTGCCGCCGCAATCATGCTGTTCCCTAGGGACGCCTGGTGGACGGCATCCTTCAACGCACCGCCCAAGAAGAGCGAAATTTACGTCGACGTCACCACCATCCCGGAGTGGAAGGACGGCGAGGTGACCATGCTCGATCTCGATCTAGACGTGATCCGAATGCGCGACGGGCGGCTCATTCTCGATGACGAAGACGAATTTGCTGAGCATCAGCTACTACTGAACTATCCAACCGACCTGATCCGTCAAGCGGAAGATACTGCACGTTGGCTACTCAAGGCAGTGGGAGAGCGAAAGGAACCGTTCGGCAGCGCGCACCTGGCATGGCTGACCAAAACAGCATGAAATTCGACCGAACAGCTAATCCATATAAGCAATGAGTGAACACCATCAGCCCCGAACGCCGACCGAATTGGTTTAGAGCCCCGCCATCACCATAGCGCCTAGGACCGACATTATCGCGCAGCCGAAACCAAGCCACTCTCATACGCCGCTATAACGAGCTGCGCCCGATCCCGAGCCTCCAACTTGGCCAGCAGTCGCGTGATGTGCGTCTTAACCGTAGCCAAACTCACCTGTAGATGCCCAGCGATCTCACCGTTCGACAACCCCCGCGCTATCAACATCAACACCTCACGTTCCCGCTCAGTGACCCCGTCCAGCCCTTTCACCCGAGGTAGCACGGGAGTACGCGTGAACTCCTCAATCAGCCTACGCGTAACAGCCGGGGCGAGGAGCGCCTCCCCACTTGCAACCACCCGAATAGCAGCGAGCAAGTCGGAGGGCGGCGTGTCCTTCAACAAGAAACCACTCGCTCCAGCCCGCAGCGCATCATAAACATATGCGTCAAGATCGAACATCGTCACCACAAGAACCCGAGCCACCTCCTTAATATGGCGGGTGGCCTCAATTCCATCCATTTCCGGCATGCGTACATCCATGAGCACCACATCGGGCCGCTGCTCCAGGGTTACCGAAACTGCTTCGACCCCTGTACCCGCCTCACCCACCACCGCCAGATCGGGCTCGGAGTCGACCAGCACCCTAAAGCTTCCCCGGAGCAGCGCCTGATCGTCCGCGACAACAACCCGGATCACGAAATCTCCCCGTAGGGCAATCTGGCGAAAACACGGAACCCCCGCCCAGGAAGGCTTCCCGCTTCGAACGCCCCTCCGTACATCATGACCCGCTCCCGCATTCCAATAAGCCCGTGTCCCGCACCGTCGGAAGGCAACGTACGCCGCCCCGGCCCGTCATCGACCACCTCGATCAGCACCTCCTTGTCATCAGCGACCAGCGAAACCCGGCACCGGGCAGGCGCGGCGTGCTTGACCGCATTCGTCAGAGCCTCCTGCACGATGCGGTACACCGACAGCCCCACACCCTCCGAAAGCTGTACGCCACCGAACAGACCACCATTGTCCGGTCGGCCAGCACTGTGAGATCCCCCCGAACCTTCCGACTGGGCACAGGACTCAGCCGCTCCAGCACCATCCGATCGCCTCATCCCATCCGACTGGCCACCGCAGTCTGATCTCCCAGTCCCATGTGACAACCCCACACCACCCAGCAGGCGGTCATCCCCCATTCGCCGGACCCCATCCAACTGTCGCGGGCCCTCATCGGACTGCCCCATCTCACTCAATAGGCCGCCCCACTCGGACTCTTCAGCACCCTCCAACCGCCCGATGTCACCCCGCGACCCGTCACCATCAAGCCGCCCCACCCCATCCCTCAGGTTCTTGTCATCAAATCGCCTCACCCCACCGCTCAAACCCTCGTCATCAAATCGCGTCAAGCCACCCCGCAGCCCTCCACCATCGAACCGCCCCACGCCATCCCCCAACCCCCCACCATCGAACCGCCCCACGCCACCCCTCAGCCCTCCGTCATCGAAGGGCCCCGGGCCACCGGGTAGCCCTCCACCTTCCGAAAGCCCTCTGTCGCCCGAAGGCCCGCCACCTTCGGAAGGCTGTTTTCCTGCCGCGTGCTTCGCTTGCCGTACCCCGTCGCCAGTCCCGGTCCGTACATCAAGCTCTGTTTCCACCCCCGCGAGCCTGGCCTGTTCCACCAGCCCTTGTATCCCCGCCACACCAGGCACAGGTACGAGATCCGGCACGTTCGTGGACCGGAGCATCCCGAGCAGATGTCGCATCTCGACCAGGGCACTCCGGCTGGCAGTCTCGATCACCCGCAAGGCGTCGTGCGCCTCTTCCGGCTTGCTCGCCATCACGTGATTCGCGACCCCTGCCTTGACCGCGATCAGCCCTACGCTGTGCGTGACCACATCGTGCAACTCGCGAGCGATTCTCAACCGCTCTTCCGTCACCGCCTGAGCGGCCATCCGCTCAGCGTCTCGGGCCGCGAAGTACCTGCGCTCCTGTACGGCCCGCCCGACCGTCCACGCGCCTCCCAGCGCCGCAATGCCCATGAGTGGCTTGTCCAGGTGCAACATCCACTCCGGAACACCCTGGGCCGGCGTGCCCGCCACCGTCATGCCCAAGACGGTGACCAGACTCACCACCCCGATGGCCAAGGTCGGAACCGTGGGCCCGAGCCTGTTGGAGAGCGCGACAACATAGAGGGCGTACGCGGGCGCGACATAGGCGAACGCCACGGCGTCGATCATCACGGCGAAGACGGCCAGCACTAACGTGAGGCAGAAGACAGACAGAGGCCACAATCTCCGCATGGCCAGCGGCAGCCCCAATCCGAAGGCGATGGCGAGCCGTGCCGAAGGCGGCAGGGCGATAGTGTGAACCGCCGACGTGAGGAACACGAACGAGAAGCACATTCCCGCCAGCACATCGAGCATGACCAGCTGGTGACGGCTCCAGCGCCTGGCGAAGAAGGGGTGCGTGTCGTCCACGCGTCGAACGGTAGCCGTTGAGACAGCGTGCGCACGTCAACCCTGGGTCTGACCTTGAGGTTCGAACCGTGGTCCGACGCGCCGGCGCCCCGCCGTCCCGCATCCTTTACGGCGTGATCGAACTCCAGCACCTCACAAAGCGCTACGGCGGCACACTGGCCGTGGACGACCTGTCATTCAAGGTCGAGCCCGGTCACGTGACCGGCTTCCTCGGCCCCAACGGCGCAGGGAAGTCCACCACGATGCGTCTGATCCTCGGTCTCGACGCGCCGACCTCCGGTCAGGCGCTGGTCAACGGACGCCGCTATGCCTCACTCGGTAAGCCGATGCGCCAAGTGGGCGCGCTCCTCGACGCGGGCGCCGTCCACGGCGGGCGCAGCGCCTACAACCATCTGCTGTGCATGGCCCGTACCAATGACATAGGGCCTATGCGAGTGGCCGAGGTGCTCGAGCAGGTCGGCTTGGCAGGCGTGGCGCGCAAACGGGTGGGCGGGTTCTCGCTCGGCATGAAACAGCGGCTGGGCATCGCGTCTGCGCTGCTCGGCGACCCAGGCGTGTTGATGTTCGACGAACCCGTCAACGGCCTCGATCCCGACGGTGTGCGCTGGATCCGCGACCTGATGCGTTCACTGGCCGCGGAAGGCCGGACGGTCCTGCTCTCCAGCCATCTGATGAGCGAGATGGCCCTCACCGCTGAGCGCATCGTCATCGTCGGCCGCGGCAAGCTCGTCGCCGAGGCCACCGTCGCCGAGCTCACCGCCCGCTACCCCACGCTCGAAGACGCCTACATGGCCCTGACCGCCGACAGCCTCCAATACGGAGCGGCCCGATGAAGGCCGTCCTTTCCTCCGAGTGGCTGAAGCTACGTTCGGTGACTTCGACTTATCACACCATGGGCATGGCCGCTCTGACAGCGGTCCTCGGCATCGCATGGACGCTCTACGTGAGCGATCTCGCCGACGAGCGGGGCATGCTACGCGCAGCCGCTCCAGAGGAGGGATTCCTGCCGCTGGTCCAGATAAGCCTCGCCGTGCTCGGCGTGCTCACGATCACTTCCGAGTACGCGACAGGCATGATCCGCACCAGCCTTGTCACGGTCCCGAAGCGCAGCACATTACTCCTGGCCAAGGCGGGGATCGTTGGTCTGGCCACGTTCGTAGCCGCCAATGCGATCCTTCTCATCACATATTCCACGAGCCGCCTCATCGCGGGCGATCGTCATCTGGCCTTCAACGAGACCTTGTTCGCTGACGACCTACCGAGGTTGTTCGCTTCCGGGCTGTCAGTAACCGCACTGGCGCTGGTCGGCCTCGGCCTCGGCGCCACCATTCGATCAACGGCTGGAGCGATCGTGTCAGTGGTCGCCCTACTCTTCGTACTCCCCGGCCTGGCGAACTACCTGCCCCCGCCCTGGAACACCCGCATTGCCACACTCCTCCTGCCGAACCTCGTCCCCCAGATAGCGGACCAACGCCTCTCGTCCCGCCTCGGCGACGGCTACCTCCCCCCGTGGGCAGCCCTGGCCGTCCTCCTCGCCTACCCCCTCATCACCCTCCTCATCGGCTACTTCCAACTGAGGCGAAGAGACGCGTGACCGCGTCACCCCCAAACCCCCAACGTCCATCCTCGTCTCGCCACCAGCACCTCCGCTGACGCCTGTACGAGCCCCGAACCGCCCACCAATGCGCACCTGCACCAGCCCGCATCCCACCTTGTCGATCCGCACCCCTCACAACCGCACCACCCCACCCGTGCTGATTCACCACCGCCTCACCGCCTCACCGCCTCACCGCCTCACCGCCTCACCGCCTCACCGAGGCCTAGCCAAAGCCCGCCCCTGTCCATCCGCCCGTCGCCTTTCCCAGCACACCAACCCGCACTTCAGCCAGGGCGTATCTAACGCTCTCTTCGGCCAACACTCATCTCACGCGACCCGCCTACTCCTGCGTCCACGCTGCCCGACCCACCAATCGGGGGCCGATTCCAACCGTCCCCACTCGCACGTCCCTCGGGGCCTTCGCCAGCCGGCCAATTTGCACTGCCACCAGCGCTCTCATCATCAAGTTGGCCGGATGCAGCAGCACTTGTCCTACCGACCAGACACAGCACTCGACGAAAGACCGATCGGTTGAATGCCCTGCCCCTTGAACGGATCCCCACATGAGCGTGCTCACCTCGGAATGGCTGAAGGTCCGCTCTGTCCGCTCGACCTACTTGATCCTCGGCCTCGGTCTCGGCGCCATCCTCCTGGGTCTCGGACTGGCCGTCATGGCCGCCGGCATGTACGACGCCGCCTCCCCGGAGAAACAATCAATCGCACGCATCGCGGACCTGGAGGAAGTGCTGGTGGTCGTGCCCCAGCTCTGCATGGGCGTCCTGGGCACCCTGGCCATCACCTCTGAACACGTGACGGGCCTGATCAGGACGAGCCTGGCCATCGTCCCCCGCCGCTGGCCCATCCTCGCCGCCAAGTCCGCCATCGTAGGGACACTGGGACTGCTCGTCGGCGTGACGACGGTCTTCGGCACGTACTTCGTGGCTCAAGCGGTGCTGGGCGATCGCTTCTCGGGCGCGTACACCGCCGCGTTCACTGACCGGCTGCCGTTCCTGATCGCGACCAGTCTCACGGTGCCGGTGTTCGCGCTCCTCGGCCTCGGACTGGGCGCACTCCTGCGTTCAGCCGCAGGGGCGATCGGTGTCCTGGTCGGCCTCGCATACGTGATCCCTATGATCATCGGCAAGATCCCGGAGCCATGGAGTGAGCGCCTCGGCTCACTCATGATCGGTGCACTCCCCCGAGAGATCACCGGCGACATCATCACCACGTCGGTGTACGGCTCGCTCCTGCCTCCCGCAGCCGCCGCAGCACTGCTCGTCGCCTACGCAGCCGTCCCTCTGCTGGCAGCTACCTGGCTCGTACGCCGAAGGGACGCCTGACATGGAGACCCTGCCCTGCTCTCTACCCACGGGCTTCCGCCGTCTCCGAGCCCGGTTCCTTCCTCTGGAACGTCCGCTCCTCGGAGCCGATGCCCTTCTTCGAACATCCACCTCTCCGGGCGGGGATCCGCTTCCGAACATCCACCCCTCCGAATCGGGGCTTTCCTCCCGGAACATCCACCCTCCGGACCGGGGCCTTCCTCCAGAACATCCACCCCTCCGAACCGGGGGCTCTCCCCTGGGCCATCCGCTCCTACAAGCCGGCGCTCACAGGGCCTGCAACTGACCAGAACGGAAACCCCTGCAGGGCTTGTCGGTGGACGGGGGCGTACGTCTGGCGCACCGCACTGATCGATGACGGGAGCTCAATGATGTTGCGCTGGATCGAGCCGCGCTCTGGAACAACTTGTCGAGACCCGATGGCCGGATATGTGGTCGCCACGGACACACACGAGCGCCCGCCGTCCCCGATGCCTGGAGTTTCCCGTCCCAGGGGCGGGCTCACGTCCCTGGTGAAGCGAGCGCTCCAGGCACTCGGCCTCGCCTACCAACGTAAACGTGCACAGGGTCATGAAGAAGGGTGCGTCCGCCGATCCGTTCCGGCTCCCGAAGTACGTGGCGCCTTCACGCCCGGAACACCACCGGACACAACCCTCAGCCGACAACTTCCCCGGGTACGGCAAGCAAGAATGCCTGCCGTACCGTCGGAAGATTCAGACCTCGACCACCACAGGAATGATCATGGGCCGACGGCGATAGGTGTCGCTCACCCAGCGCCCCACCGTACGGCGGACCACCCGCCGAATCTCCTGCATGTCGACCACGCCATCCGCGGCCTTCTCCTGGAGAGCCCGTTCGATCTGCGGGATGAACTGGTCGAACTGCATGGGGTCGATGCCCGATCCACGCGCGTGGATCTCGGGACCAGCGGTGATCTTGCCGGTGTTGGAGTCGACCACCACGACCACGGAGATGAACCCCTCGTCGCCGAGGATCCTGCGGTCCTTCAGCGAGGTGTCGGTGATCTCGCCCACGGACGAGCCGTCGACGTAGACGTACCCGGCGTGAACCGCACCGACGATCTTCGCTCGCCCGTCGACCAGGTCCACCACGACGCCGTCCTCGGCGATCACGATGTGGTCGTCCGGCACGCCGGTGAGGGCGGCCAGCTTGGCATGGGCGCGCAGGTGGCGCCACTCACCGTGCACGGGCATGAAGTTCGAAGGGCGGGTCAGGTTGAGCACGTAGAGGAGCTCGCCCGCGGCCGCGTGGCCCGAGACGTGCACCTTGGCGTTGCCCTTGTGAACGACGCGGGCGCCCCACCTGGTCAAGCCGTTGATCACCTTGTTGACCGCGGTCTCGTTCCCCGGCACCAGCGACGAGGCCAGCAGCACGGTGTCACCCTCGGCGATGCGGATCGGATGGTCACGGTTGGCCATCCTGGACAGCGCCGCCATCGGCTCACCTTGGGAACCTGTGCAGACCAGCAGCACGTCCTTCGGCGGCCATTCCTCGATGTCGCGCGCGTCGACGATCAGGTCCGGCGGCACCTTGAGGTAGCCCAGGTCGCGGGCCACACCCATGTTGCGCACCATCGAGCGGCCGACCAGTGCCACCTTGCGGCCGTGTCTGGCGGCCGCGTCCATGACCTGCTGGATGCGATGTACGTGCGACGCGAAGCTGGCCACGATGACCCGCTGCTCGGAGGTGCGGATCACCTCGTCGATGACCGGTGCGATCTCCCGCTCGCTGGTGACGAATCCCGGCACCTCGGCGTTGGTGGAGTCGGACATCAGCAGGTCGACGCCCTCGGTGCCGAGCCTGGCGAAGCCGCCGAGGTCGGTCAGGCGACCGTCGCTCGGCAACTGGTCCATGCGGAAGTCACCGGTGTGCAGGACGATGCCCGCAGGTGTCCGGATGGCGACGGCCAGCGCGTCGGGGATCGAGTGGTTGACCGCGAGGAACTCGCAGTCGAAAGGCCCGAATACGTGCCGTTCGCCCTCGATGACCTCGTGTTTGATCGGTTGGATCCTGTGCTCGGTGAGCTTGGCCTCGATCAGGGCAAGCGTGAGCCTGGATCCGATGAGCGGGATATCGCGCCGCTCGCGCAGAAGATACGGCACTGCCCCGATGTGGTCTTCATGGGCGTGCGTCAGCACCACGGCTTCGACGTCGTCGAGCCGGTCCCTGATGTATTCGAAGTCGGGCAGGATAAGGTCGACGCCCGGCTGGTCGGGCTCGGGGAACAGCACCCCGCAGTCGACGATCAGCAGGCGGCCGTCATATTCGAAGACGGCCATGTTCCTGCCGATCTCCCCCAGCCCGCCGAGTGCGACGATGCGCAAGCCGCCCTCAGGCAGCACCGGCGGGGGGCCAAGCTCAGGATGCGGATGGCTCATGCCTGGCCCCCACGGTCAGATCGTGTTCTCAAAACTTCTGGTTCCTCCCCGTTCCTATGCGTCTGTCAACTTCACCCCGCCGGCTACCAGGCAAGCACGCAGCTCGGCGATTTGCTTTTCTGTCGCGTTCACGAGCGGCAGGCGTACCGGACCGGCCGGCACGCCCAGCATGCTCAGTGCCGCCTTTGCCATGATCGCCCCACCGGCGCGCAGCATGATCCCGTCCACCACGGGCGCCACCTGGCCGTGAATGGCCAGGGCCTGCGCGACGTCGCCGTTCTTGTGCAGGTGGATCATGCGGGCCAGCTCGGCGCCGACCACGTGCCCGACGACGCTGACGAATCCGGCCGCGCCCAGCGACAGCCAGGCCAGGTTGAGCAGGTCGTCGCCGGAGTAGAAGGCGAGATCCGTCATGGCCATCACCTGGCTGCCGGCGAACAGGTCGCCCTTGGCGTCCTTCACGGCCACGATGCGTTCGTGCTGCGCGAGCCGGATCAAAGTCTCGGTCTTGATCGGTACGCCACTGCGTCCCGGGATGTCGTACAGCATCACTGGAAGTTCTGTCGCGTCGGCGACGGCGGTGAAATGCTGGTAGAGCCCCTCTTGCGGGGGCTTGTTGTAGTAAGGCGTCACCACCAGCAAGCCGTGCGCGCCCGCATGTGCCGCCTGCTTCGCGAGTTCGACACTATGGCGGGTGTCGTTGGTGCCCGCTCCCGCCACCACGGTCGCACGGTCGCCGACCGCGTCGAGGACAGCGCTGACAATCCGCTGCTTCTCCTCGTCAGAGGTGGTGGGCGACTCACCGGTCGTCCCGTTGACGATCAGACCGTCATTACGCTGCTCGTCCACCAGATAGGTGGCAAGACGTCGCACAGCCACATAATCGACCTCACCGTCGGGGGTGAACGGCGTGACCATCGCGGTCAGCATACGGCCGAAGGGTGCGTCGGTGGTTCCAGTTGGCGATGCCATAGTGCGAACGCTACCTGGATTCAGAAATCCATTGGACGTCGCCACCCCGCTTTGCCTGCCTGGAGCCGCTTTTTGCCCCCTTTCGCCAGCATCTCCGGAGCCGACCCCACCACGATATGCGACTCGATCATGTGCGACGACCGTACACGCGGTCACCACCCGCCATGGCGAGAGCCTGCTAAGACAGCTCGATCTGATACCGGATGAAACCCCGATTCTCGGCGACCTTGTCGTACAGGAGCCGGGCCGTGGCGTTCGACTCGTGTGTGTTCCAGTACACACGCGAGCAACCACGACCCCTGGCCCATTCGGTCACAGCCTCGATCAACGCCCGGGCGACTCCTCTGCCTCGGACGTCCGCGTCGGTGTACAGATCCTGCAGGTAGCAGACGTCGGTGTCGGGCGCGGAGGTGTTCGCATGGGTGAAGAAATGCGTGATCCCGACGAGTCGTCCATCTAGTCTCGCGCCGAAGGCATGCAGCCGGGTGTCCGCCCGGAACTCCTGCCACGCCCGCTCGTACATCGAGTCCGGCTCGACCCGCTGGTAGAAGTCGATGTACGCGCGGAACAATTCCTCCCATGCGGCCCGGTCGGACGGATGCAGCCTGCCGATGTCGATCATGGGATTTCCTCGAGGTACGCAGCCCGGAGGGCGCTGGGACATGTCCCGATAGGCGGGGGTACGACACCACAACCTAGGGAGAAGTGGCCATACAGGGCACGGCCACTCGGCAGCGATACCAGGAGACCACTTACGCCGATGTGATCCACATCGCGGGGATGACCACCTCACCCGCAGCGACCGCCGACCATCCCCTGGTACGAGGCACGGCCACGGCACACCGGCGCCAGCCCTCCGCCGCACACCACCGGCAGAGGACATTGGAAGAGGCCGCCGATATGTGCTCGGGGGTACACACATCGACGACCTCTACCGGAGAATCGGCTTCCCTTACATCGGCGTTACAGGGTTTCTCCGATAATTTTCCGCCATCGCAAAGTTGGGGCTCCAGCAGTCATCGATGACGGTCGGTTACCTGCCGAATACGGCAACATGGGGCAACGCCTCACACGAACCCCCAGGGATGGACTAGTGGCCACCTCAGATCCGGTCTACCTGCGTGTCGTCGAAGACATCCGGCGACAGATCACCGACGGCACCCTTCCCCCAGGCGCGCCCATTCCCTCACGGGCGCAGTTGACCCGTAAGTACCAGGTCGGGGAGACCGCCGCCCGTCATGCACTGCGCGTGCTCGCGGGCGAGGGCCTCATCATCGGCCGCGTGGGCTCGGGCCATTACGTCAGGGAACGCCCCGACCTCACACCGCTCTACCGCTGGCGATTTCTCGATCACCCCGCCCCGTTCGCCGCCGACCTGCAATCTCAGGGCAGACGCGTGACCTGGGACTGGCACAGCGAACCCACCGAAGCGGGTCCCGACATCTCGAGACGACTACGCCTGCCGGAGACGACCACGCTCACCAAAACGCATTACGTCTTCCGGGGGGACGGCAAGCCGCTCCAACTTGCCACGTCCTACGAGCTACGGGAGTTCGCGGCCCACTCGGATGAGGAACGCCGCAGTCTGGTCGCGAGGATGTACGCGCACGGCATAAAGATCACCGAGATCGTCGAAAGCGTGCACACCCGTGTTCCCCGGCCTGCGGAGAGCGATGCACTCGATTTGGCGGCGGGCGTGCACGTACTGCATGTCGAACGTACGCACTGGGCCGGCGATCGCCCTGTGGAGACCAGCGACATCGTCGTTCCGGGCGACCGCTTCCGCATCATGTACAGCATGCCCCTCTAAAACGGAACACTCCGGGCGGGCTCCCTCTCGCCCGGAGCCCCCTCACCCCTCAACTGATCCACCAGCCCGTACCGCGGACGGGCAGCCGCTCCCTCCTGAACGGGAGGAACGCGCGGCAGAACTCGCGAACCCAGCCACCTCAATGCGCCGTGTACTGCGTTGCGCAGAAGTCGGCACCTTCCAGGCCGACCACGCTGGGGCGACCGCAGGGGCCGATGCCCCCCTCTGCCATAAGCCGATGGACCAATACCCTCGACCGTCACGAGCGGATGCGGTCATAGGCCGACGCCTCAATTGCCGCATGCTTCCACGGCCACAATCCGGCGGCGCCTCGCACTTGCCAGATGCGACACACCCCCGCATAAGGGATGCTGGCACGGCCCTCGGGAAAGCGTCGTTCATGACACCGGCGACAGTCCGTGACCGTGGCGCCTTGCGCGGAGGCTAGCTGGATGGCCTCAAGGTCGGACAAACCATCACGTAGAACTGACCTCTGCGACGAACCCGCGCATCCCGCCAATTCCCCCCGAGGTCACCGCCAGCCCACCGATCGCCGCTGATTCCTCCAATTCCTCCAAGCACCGCCGGGCGCCACGCGGCCCCCCATCCGGCTATTCATCCGGTTCGTCCGGGCAACCCATCCCGTCAATCCCGTCGATCCGCCAGTCCGCCAGTCCGCCAGTCCGCCAGTCCGCCAGTCCGCCAGTCCGCCAGTCCGCCAGTCCGCCAGTCCGCCAGTCCGCCGATGGTGCGGTGCCCGACGACATTTACCCCATCCATCAACGAAAGGAAAGCACGGCCTTTCCCACAAACGCGCAGGTCAGAGATTGTCGGTGCCCGTTGATACAACAGTTGCGGAGGTTGCCGATGCGAGTCAAAGACCTGTCCAAGAGTGACCGGCCGCGCGAACGGCTCATGTCCAGCGGCGCCGATGCCCTGGCGGACCGCGAGTTGCTGGCGGTGCTGCTTGGCTCGGGATTTCACGGGGCGAGCGCCCTGGACCTGGCCACTCAGGTGATCGAGCATTGCGGAGATCTCGATGGCCTGGGCCGTTCCGATCCCCACCGGTTACTGGCCCTGCGCGGCATCGGCCCGGCCAAAGCCGCACGAGTGACCGCCGCCTTCCATCTCGTACGCCGGGCGGCCGCCTGGCCCGAACGCGAACGGATCACAAGCACGTCCGATCTGGCGCACGCCTGCGCTCCACTGCTGCACGACCGCACGCAGGAGCGACTGGTCATGGTGGTCTGCGACACCGGCGGACGGGTGCTGAAGCGCGTGGTGCTGACCGAGGGCGGGTCCGACCACACCGTGATGTCGGTACGGAGGGTCATCACGGAAGTGCTCACCGCAGGTGGCGCCATGTACGGCCTTGCCCACAACCATCCTGGCGGCTCGCTCGAGCCCAGCCTGGCCGACTTGGAGGCCACGGCCAGGCTTGTCGAGGCCTCCGAGATGGTCGGGCTGCGCCTTCTCGACCACCTGATCATCACGGATGAGGCCTGGAGGAGAATTCCCACGTAAACCCATTCCACTCCGGACCATAAACCCGGCCGACACCAAAAGGCATGATCTCCTGTATAGCGCCGAACAGCAGTTTTCCAACGGATGCCCATGAGAACCTAATGGCGCGGGTAGGCCGTTACGGACGTCAGCCGGCCACTACTCGTCGTGGCGTGATCTCGTGCCCTTGGAACAGCATGAGGCCACGTCCATGGTCTCGCGCGATCCCTGGCGGAGCTCATTCGCTCGCACTGAGCGGTTGAGCGGGCGCGCCGTCTGGGATCGCGCGACGACAAATGGTGCGCCAGCGACGATCGCATAAGCGCACCGTCGCTGGGGGTCCGGCTCGCACACACGGTGGCAGTGCAGCGAGCCTAGCCTTTGTCGCACCCTTTGCCGCCGGACGAACCGCAGCATTTGTCCGGCGGCAAAGCCATGTCCGCTGTCTTCACCATGGTCACAACATAAAGTCGGAGCCACCGGTTACAAAGCCCTTCACTACTGGGCGCTCAAACGGCATACTGTTATCGGCGGCCATCGCGTCTTTGTCCTTCCGAACTGCGTCTTCGAAGGACCGCGGTGGCCGTCACCATTTCTCCCCTCACCTCCCGGGGCGGCGCACACACGCGACCAGCAAGGATTGTGTAGGGAGTGCGCAGATTTGTGCGAATAATCCTTGCAGCGCCTGGCAAATACCTTCGAAATAGCCGAAGGTCGACCGCACTGTCCTTCTCACACAAATCACATTTGTCCTCTGCAGCCATCTCTGTTCTCCTTCGCCCTGCAATCCTTTCCTTCGAAGGGTTACACGGTGGCTGCCCGAAGGCTGCTGAGAGAGCTTTAGCATCGGATAGCGTAGAGAACGGTGACAAGCCCACCTCTATCCGGAAGTGGGAGGCAGCCGGCTGAGAGCTGGTAAGCGCTCGCGAAAATGGTGACGGCCATCGCGCGTTTCCTTCGAGGGCCTAGTCGAGATCGAAGGAGAAGTGGGCGATGGCCGCAGGAACTAGTGTGGCGGCTGAACTCCTGCCAGACGGTGAAGATGGAGATCGGGAACCCCGACTTTGTCGTCCTGCTGGCCCGTACCGACCTTGGCCGCTGGCTCCGTTCCTCCGGTGAGGTGAGCTGCCCGCTCCAGCGTGGCCTTCTTGGGGCAGGTGGGCGGCAGGATGGCGCCGTCCGGGACCGAGCTGCTGTTTGCCAGCGGCCTCTGCTCCGGCCATCGCCGGCCTGGCGCGCACTGCGCCTTCGACTGCGATCCCGCAGAGCCGGATCGCAGAGGGATTGTGGGTGTGAGAGTGGTTTGCGAGTTTCGTCTGGTCGTAGGTGTGGTGGGAAACCTGAGCGGCCGTCGCGAGCGAGCGGGTGTCCGCGGAGACAGTGTTCTTAGAGGGGCGGGGCACGTGTTTGGGATGTCAGTTGTACGAGGCGGTGGCACAGTTGGGACGGTGGCGATCGTCAGCTCTCAACGTCTGATGAGCGGCGTATGACCATATGGCTGGTTTCTTGGAGAGGGCGCCATTCAGGATCGACTTCGTTTGCATAGTTCGCCGAAGTCTGGAATGGGTGACAAGTTGTGGAGCACGATGCGGCCAGACTCCGGGCGGCTTGATGATCGGAGTGAAAGTTCCTCTTCGTTGTCAATTGCTGGGGCTCATGGCGATCTTGGGTGGCTCGTGTCTCGGCCGTCCGGTCAGGTGACTCGTACTCGTGTGCGCGTGTGTGTTTTGAGTGGAGTTGTACGGTTTCGTTTATGATTTGAGCGTGCTGGATCGTGAGGGGCCTGTGCCCATTTACAAGCAGGTGGCCGGCCTGGTCCGTGATCAGATCGAGCGTGGTGAGCTCGAAGCCGGCGATCCCGTGCCCAGTGAGGCCGGCCTTGAGAAGGGTTTCGGCATCGCTCGCACTACCGCGCGGCGGGTGGCTCGTGAGCTGCGCGATCAGGGGCTGGTGTACACGATTCGGGGCGAGGGTACTTTTGTTGGGCGGCCGGGTACGCCGCGGTCGTTGAGGAGGCTGCCGCTCTATCGGAAAATCGCCCACGACGTTGTTGGACGGATTAGACACGGTGAGATAGCGCCGAATCGGGCTATTCCCGGTGAGAAAGTGATGATGCGGCAATACGGCGTTGCCAAGGTGACCGTACGGCAGGCTGTTGCGCATCTCAGGGAGCAGGGGTGGGTCTTCACCGTGCCTTATCGAGGTACATACGTCGCCAACTCGGATAAATGGCCGCCTGACGATCAGGGTTTCTAATCGCCCTGCCGTCGTCTGGGCTCTTGGATACCCTTAAGAGCGTGCTGAATCGCGAGGGCGACACCCACCTATATCTGCAGATCAGTGAGGTCATCAAGTCGCGCATCCTTGCCGAGCTCTCCCCTGGTGATCTTGTGATCAGTGAGGCGGGGATCCAGCGGGAATTCAAGGTGGCGCGCACGACCGCGCGCCGGGCGATTCGAGTGTTGCGGAACCAGGGGCTGGTTCATACGCGGCAGGGTGAGGGCACTTTTGTGAACGCCCCCGGTCAGAGCGGGCCCCTGAATCGCCGAGCGCCGTTCTATCGGCATATCGCTGATGAGATCCGGGAGAGGATCAAGGGTGGTGAGCTGCTCCCGCGCTGTTCGATTCCCAGTGAGGTCACGCTGGTGCGTGAATACGGCGCCGCACGTGAGACCGTGCGGCGGGCCATTGCGTTGCTGCGGGATCAGGGGTGGGTCTACAGCGTTCCGCATCGTGGGAGTTATGTCGCTCCCGAGGAGCAATGGCCCCTTGGTTGATGGCAGGAACGCAGGCAGGCCAGCTCGGGTGCCAACGGGGTTGGGACACAGGGTTGCTCATCGCTATCGGGTTGCTGGCACAGCGTCGGCGCAGTGTCGGTACAGCTTCAGAGTTTCGTGGTCTGCCAGGACCCGTGCTCCCGTCGGTGACAGCGGCTCAGGGTCACCGGGCGGTGTGGGTGCAGGTGTCCAACCCGTATGGTGCGGGCTCCGGCGGTGGGGGCATGCCCGTGGGTGACAGGGGCCGGGGTGAAGCTGGGCGGGGCTCGTGGGCGTGCAGGGTCAAGGTTAGGGTTTGTGAGCCAGCGCATGGTCGGGGTTCTGTGGGTGGTGGGTGCCGAGGGGTTCTGTGGGTGGTGGGTGCCGAGGGGTTCTGTGGGTGGTGGGTGCCGAGGGGTTCTGTGGGTGGTGGGTGAGGAGTTCCCGGGGAGCAGGGGGATGGATGGGATGGCGCCAGTGGGTGTCCGTGGCCATGTAAAAGTGGGCCAAACCCACCCGCACTTGGCCGTTGACAGTGGGTGTGGGTGTGAGGTGGCGCAAGTGGGTGAGTCAGGTGGGTGCGGGGTGGTGGTTCAAGGGGCGAGGCGGAACCATAGGCAGACGACTGTTGTGGTGTTCTCCACGTCGTAGCCCTGGTTCGACCAATAGCGGCGGTGGGCCTCGCGCCAATGTTCCGTGGACCGGAACCCCTCGCCCTCCGCTGCCGCGAACTCCCAGCCGACCTCCGCGAAAGGCGTAAGCTCCACCCTCGTTATCTCGATCTCCGCCACCCGGCCACCTGAGTCGTCGACGAGGACGAGGCGTTCGCCGACGTGCTCGACCTCCTCCCCCTCGGCCTCGTAATCGAGCGGCAGCAGCCCGGCCGTCGCCGTTTTCGCGCCGGACAACGTCAGGTCCGTGAGCTGGCGGCGAAGGTCGCCCGGGGAGCCCAGCTCGAGCACGCGCAGTCCGTTCATACGTGGCCACATGCTCGCCATGCTAGAAGACCGGGATGATGTCCTCCGGGTCGATGAAGTCCACCGGTACGCCTTCCAGATCCAGTTCGGGAATGGCCGGGAAGGCGATCCCCCACCGTTCGACTATGGCGCGGACCTTGGCCATCGCCACGCGCCAGTTCTCCGCCTGCTCCTCGTACGAGAGCACCCCCAAACCGGCCTGCCTGGCCTGGTCCATGAGGACGCGGTGGTTGGCCAGGAAATAGGGCGGGAGGTCCCAGAAACCTTCCGGAGGCTCCCAGAGGATCATGCTGAGGAAGACGAATCCCGCTCTGAGCTGGCGGGTGATGAGGACGCGGGTTTCGTCGGTGAGGCCCGGCCATTCGTTCTCCAGAATGGTCATGCAGATCTGGAGATGGCGGGACTCGTCGCGGCCGATGCGGTGGAACATCTCGCTGAAGACCGGGTGGTGCGTACCCGAGGCCATGCCCCTGAACAGGGTCGAGGCCGCCATCTCCCCCATCATGAAGCTGGTGAACAGCACCGGCAGCGAATACTTGCCGACGGCCGAGGTGTAGCCGGTCCAGTAGCGGCCGCCGTTGTGGTAGAGCCAGCCGATGTTGTTGTGCGCGGCCTTTTCGAGGTCGTCCGTCGGCGTCCAGTTGAGTGGGCCGCCCGGCCAGAGTTTGGCGATGGTGCGCTGGCAGCATTCCTCGTGGTTCATCTCGTCACGGGTGATCGAGAAGAAGCACTTCCTGACCGGGTCCTCCTCGTGCTTCTCGAAGGCCTGGATGGTGGCACGGGCGAACACCGCCGGTCCCGAGGCGTCGAAATTGGCCAGGACCGCGAACCAGTACATGATGCCCAGCCGCTGTTCACGGGTGAAGTCGTCCGGGTCCAGGCCGTCCCAGGGAAGGTCGGCCGGGTTCCAGAGCACGCGCTTGGACTTCTCGTAGATGGCGGCGAGTTTCTCGGTCTCCACTCGCCATTCCATGGGATAGATATTGGGCTGCGGGATCTCCGGCGCCGGCCAGAATCCGCCCTCTGGGATCGTGAGGTCCGCCATGATGTGACACCTCCTCTCCCATCCTGCGGGCCTGCGTCACGGCTTTCAAGTACGAGCACGCTGTGTGACGGCCACGCAGATGAGTACGGCCAGGGCCGCCGCCACCGTGAGGGGCCCGAAGCGCTCGCCCATCAGGAACCAGGCCCAGACGAGGGTCAGCAGAGGCTGGGTGAGCTGGGTCTGACCGGCCCTGGCGATGCCGCCCCTGGCCAGGCCCGCGTACCAGGGGATGAAGCCCACGAACATGGAGATCACGGCCACATAGGCGAATCCGGCCAGGGCCTGCGGGTTCGGGGTGATGGGGGTGGTCAGGGCCAGCACCGCGGCCAGGGGGGCGGTGAGCGGGAGGGAGAGGACGAGGGTGTGGGAGATGACCTGCCAGCCGGGGGTCTCGCGGGACAGCCGGCCGCCTTCCGTGTAGCCGACCGCGGCCGAGAGGAGGGCGCCGATCAGGAGCAGGTCGGGCCAGGCGGGTTTGCCCTGGTGCTGGGTGAGGGTGAAGGCGGTGATGGCGAGGGCGCCGGCCGCGCAGGCGGCCCAGAAGAGGGGACGGGGGCGTTCCGACGCTCTGAGGACGGCGCAGACGGCTGTGGCGGCGGGCAGGAGGGCGATGACCACGGCGGCGTGGGCGGTGCTGGCGCCCAGGTCCAGGGCCAGCCCGCTGAAGACCGGGAAGCCGAAGACGACGCCCAGCGAGATGAAGGCGTAGGAGGGCCAGAGGTGTTTCGGGGGGATGAGGGGGCGGTTGGTGGCTTTGAGGCAGGCCAGGGCGATCAGACCGGCTATGGCCGCCCGGCCGATCGCCACCAGCCATGGGTCGAAGCCCTGCATCGCGTAAACGGTGGCCGGGAAGGAGCCGGAGAAGGCCAGCACCCCGAGAAAGGCGAGCAGGGTCCCCTGACGCTCCCGAGGCTGCCGTGGGTGGCGGGGCGTGGGGCTTTCCGGGGGTTCGGAGCGTTCGGAAAGCAAGGGGCGCTCGGACGGGCCGGGCCGCTCGGACGGGCCGGGCCGCTGAAGCGGGCCAGAGCGTCCGGGGAGTCCGAGGGGTTCGAGGGGTTCGAGGGGTTCGAGGGGGCCGGGGTGCGGCAGGTGGTGTGACGGTGAGGGTCCCTGGCCATGGTGCGGAACCGCAGGGTGCGCGGGGTGCTGAGAATCAGCGGGGTGCTCGCCCGTCCCACCGGCACCCATGGTCTCGGCGGCGGAAACCCCGCTCGCGAAAGGGACCGCTACTCCACCGGACACGATAGCGCTATTCTCATCTTTCATGAACAACGATAGCAGTATCGCTCATATCGCCGCGATACTGCGCCAGGAGGCCGACCGGCTGGGCCCGGGGGCCCGCCTGCCCTCCAGCCGCGAGCTGATGCGCCGCCACAACGTCAGCCCCGTCACCGTCTCCAGAGCCATCGGCCAGCTCGCCGCCGAAGGCCGGGTGATCACCAGACCGGGAAGCGGCGCCTTCGTGGCCCCGCAGGTGATCAAGGGCCAGGACGCGGCAGACCTCTCCTGGCAGACGGTGGCCCTCGGCGATCGGGTGGTCGACGAAGGCCCGGTGGCGGCGCTGCTGGCCGCGGCGCCGGACGGCGTGGTGCCGCTGACCGGCGGGTACCTGCGCCCAGGGCTACGCCCGGACAAACAGCTCGCCGCCGCGGCGGCCCGGGCCGTACGCCGGCCGGACGCCTGGGCCATGCCGCCCCTCACCGGCCTGCACGAGCTGCGGCGCTGGTTCGCGGCCGAGGCGGGAGGCGACGTCACGGCGGCCGACGCGTTGATCGTGAGCGGCGGTCAGGCAGCCCTCACGCACGCGTTCAGGGCCCTGGCGGCCCCCGGTACGCCCATCCTGGTCGAAACGCCCACCTACCCGGGCGCGCTGGCGGCGGCCAGGGCGGCGGGGCTGCGGGCCACGGCCGTGCCCATGGACCGCGACGGCGTACGTCCCGACCTGCTGGCCGAGGCGTTCGCCGTCACCGGCGCGCGGGTGTTCTTCTGCCAGCCCACCCTGCACAACCCCACGGGCGCCACCCTGCCGGTGGACCGCAGGGAGCAGGTGCTGCAGGTGGCCAGGGCGGCGGGGGCGTTCGTGGTGGAGGACGACTTCGCCCGCTACCTGACCGAGCAGGCACCTCCGTCGCTGGCCTCCATGGACCCGCACGGCACGGTCGTCAACGTGGGCTCGCTGACGAAGATCCTGTCGCCGAGCATGCGGGTGGCGGCCGTCATCGCCAGAGGGCCGGCCGCGCACCGGCTGCGGGCGAGCCAGCTCGTCGAGTCGTTCTTCGTGGCCCGGCCCTTGCAGGAGACGGCGCTGGAGTTCACCAGCTCCCCTGCCTGGCGGCGGCATCTGACGACCGTGCACGCCGAGATCAGGTCCCGTCGCGACGCCCTGGCCGGCGCCCTGGCGGCCCGTCTGCCGGAGGCCGAGGTGCACCTGCTGCCCATCGGCGGGATGCACCTGTGGGTCCGCCTGCCCGCCGGCACCGACGAGAACGCCCTGGTGGAGGCGGCCAGGAGGAACGGGGTCCTGGTGAGCCCGGGCAGGATCCACTACCCGTCGGAGCCGCCGGGCCCGCGCCTCCGGGTCACGCACATGGCCGCCGCGCACCTGGCGGAGCTGCACGAAGGGGTCCGGCGGTTGTCCGAAGCCCTGCGATCATCGGTGCCCGAACGCGCCCAGTAGAGTGACGACATGCCGTTCCCCGCGGAGCTCGTACGAGACTTCGTGAACACCTACGACGTCGAGGCCGAGTCGGACGAGCTGTCCTCCCCCGCCGAGCTGGCCCTCTGGTTGCGTGAACGCGGCCTCGCCGGGCCCCGCGACCGGGCCACCGACGACGACCTCCACACCGCGCACTCCCTGCGTGAGGGCCTCAGAGCGGCCCTCAGACGCGAGGCGGCCGAGCTCCCCGCGCTGCCCTTGCGGGTGATGGTGGCGGCCGATGAGGGACCCGCGCTGGTGGCGGCCGAGAACGGCGTACGGGGCGGGCTGGCGGGCATCGCCGCGGCGGCCGTGGCGGCCTCGTGGGATCGTCCGGCGTGGGACCGGCTCAAGGTGTGCGCGGAGGGAACCTGTCAGTGGGCGTTCATCGACTCGTCGAAGAACCGTTCCCGCTCGTGGTGTTCCATGCGGGTATGCGGCAACCGCACCAAGACACGCGCTTACCGGGCGAGGAAGCGGGGTTCGCGTCGTCTCCAAGGGTCAAACACCGATACGGTGTAACTCGTGCCTTGTGGCATGAACGGCAGGCGAAGGAGCGGGCCGAGATGGCAGACGTAGGCGTCCGGGCGGCCCGGCGCGAGGATGTGCTCCAGGTTGCGAATACTCAGATCCGCGCCTGGCGCTACGGCTATCGGGATTTCCTCCCCGAGGGCCCACTCGAGCAGATGACGGGCGCGGCGGCGGAGAAGATGTGGCTGCGCCAGTGGGACGAGGCGATCGTCGCCCCTCCCACTGCCATGCATCGGGTGCTGGTGGCGGTCGAGACCATCCTCGACACCGAGGGTTTTCCGGCTCTCGGCGCCGGTGGCAGCGCCGCCCTGGTCACCCCCCGCGGTGGGGAGCGCGTGGTCGGGCTGGCTTCGCATGCCCCCGCCGAGGATCCCGACCTTGACCCCACCGTTGTGGCCGAGATGCTGACCTTGCTGGTCGACCCCGATTTCGTCCGCCGGGGCCACGGCAGCCGCCTGCTCAACGCCACGGTCGACTACCTGCGCGACGACGGCTTCCGGCAGATCGTCACCTGGGTGTTCGCCGACAACTACGCGGTGCTCGGTTTCCTGGAGTCGGCCGGATGGGGCGAGGACATGGCCGAACGCGTACTCGACATGGGCCGCCCGATCCGCATGGTCAGGCTCACCACGGACATCAGCTAGAGGTTGAAGAAGGACATGGCTACCCCGGGCCAGTGGATCGCCGGCGCCCGCCCCCGCACGCTTCCCAACGCCATCGTGCCCGTCATGGTCGGCACCGGCGTGGCGATCGGCGAAGGCGGCTTCGTATGGTGGCGAGCGCTCCTGGCGCTGCTCGTGGCGCTCTCCCTGCAGATCGGCGTCAACTACGCCAACGACTACAGCGACGGCATCCGTGGCACCGACGACCAGCGCGTCGGCCCGATGCGGCTGGTGGGCTCGCGCGCGGCCACGCCCCGGCAGGTGCTGACCGCCGCGCTGGGCTGTTTCGCGCTGGCGGCGGTGCTGGGGCTCGTCCTGGTCGTCGTCACGCAGGCGTGGTGGATCCTGCTGGTGGGGGCGGCGGCGATCGCGGCCGCCTGGTTCTACACCGGCGGCAAGCACCCCTACGGCTACCGCGGCCTGGGCGAGCTGGCCGTGTTCGTGTTCTTCGGGGTCGTGCCCGTGGTCGGCACGGCCTACGTGCAGACGGAGCACCTGAGCTGGGCGGCGTTGTTCGCCTCGATCCCGGTGGGGTTGCTGTCGTGCTCGATGCTGGTGGTCAACAACCTGCGCGACGTCGGCACGGACGGCCAGTCGGGCAAGCGCACGCTGGCGGTCGTCCTGGGGCCCGAGCGCACCCGTACGCTCTACGTGGCCTGCCAGATCGTGCCCTTCGTGGTGGCGCCGGCGATGATCCCCATCACGCCCTGGGCGGCGCTCGTGCTGCTCGCCGCGCCGCTGGCGATCCAGCCGATCAGGACGGTGCTGGGCAAGGCCGTCGGCCCGGCGCTGATCGCGGTGCTGCAGCAGACGGGCAAGCTGCAAATGGCCTACGGGCTGCTGTTCGCGGTCGGGCTGGCCATCATTTTCTGAGCGCCGTCTTCTAAGGTGGTCCGGTGAAGGATTTCATCGCCGGCCTGCCCAAGTGCGAGCTGCACCTGCACATCGAGGGCACGCTGGAGCCCGAGCTCAAGTTCGAGCTCGCCCGGCGCAACGGCCTCGAGCTTCCGTACGCGACCGTCGACGAGATGCGGGCCGCCTACACCTTCGACAGCCTGTCCTCGTTCCTCACCATCTACTACGAGGGCATGCGGGTGCTGCGCACCGAGCCCGACTTCTACGACCTGGCCATGGCCTACCTGCGCAAGGCGGCCGAGCAGAACGTGCGCTACGCGGAGATCTTCTTCGACCCGCAGGCGCACACCTCGCGGGGCGTGCCGTTCGACGTGGTGATCCGGGGGCTCCGGCGGGCCCTGATGGACGCCGAGGCGCGGCTCGGGGTGCGGGCGCAGCTCATCATGTGCTTCCTGCGCGACTTCCAGGCCGAATACGCGATGGCGACGCTGCTGGAGTCGCTGCCGTACAAGGAGTGGATCGCGGGCGTCGGGCTCGACTCCGACGAGAGGGGCAACCCGCCGAGCAAGTTCGCGGCCGTCTACGAGCGGGCCCGGCAAGAGGGCTACCTGCTGACCATGCACTGCGACGTGGACCAGGACAACGCGATCGAGCACATCCGCCAGGCCATCGAGGACATCGGCGTCGACCGGATCGACCACGGCGTCAACCTCCTGGAGGACCAGCGCCTGGTGGAGGCGGTGCTGGAGCGGGGCATGGGGCTGACGTGCTGCCCGATCTCCAACGGCTACGTGACCGACTCGATGAAGGTCGAGGGCATCCGCAAGCTGATGGACCTGGGCGTGCGGGTGACGATCAACTCCGACGATCCGGCGTACTTCGCCGGCTACGTCGAGGAGAACCTGCTCGCGCTGCAGGACGCGCTCCAGCTCACCCGTGGGGAGCTGGCCCAGCTCGAGCGCAACGCCTTCGAGATCACCTGGTTGCCGCGGCGGGTGAAGGACGCGTACCTGGCCGAGATCGACGCGTACGTCTCGTGATGGCGTCATCGAAGGGCTAACCTTAGAGGCCCAACAGGCCGAGGCAGCCAGCGCGAGGGATTGTGGTGAAACGGCCCAACGTGCCCACGGACATCGCGGAGTTCGAGCGGGCACTAGCCGAATGTCTCACCATCGCCGTCCGGGCGATGCCCGATTCTCCGATGCTCAGCATCACGCTGCGCGGGGACAACAGGATCCGCACGGTGGCCTGCTCGCACGCGCGGGCCGAGCTGCTCGACGGGCTGCAGGCGGCCGCCGGGCGGGGGCCCGTGCTCGAGGCGATCAAGATCGGGCGGCCGGTGACGGTGGGTGACCTGGCCACCGACGCCCGCTGGCAGCGTCTGGCGGCGGAGTCGCCGGAGGTGCACCAGGTGCACTGCGAGCCGCTGGAGTCGGAAGGGGCACTGCTGGGCGTGCTCACGCTCTACTCGCGCGGTGAGCGGAAGCTCGCCGAGGAGAGCCTGCTCGTCGCGCGGGTGACCGCCGGGCACGTAGGTGTGCTGTTCCGCACGGCGCTCGACGTGGCCCGGATGCGGGAGGTGGCGGCGCAGCTCAAGGAGGCGCTCAACACCCGGGCGATCATCGACCAGGCGCTCGGCATCGTCATGGCGCAGCGGCGGTGCACGGCGCATCAGGCGTTCGAGATCCTGCGCCACGTGTCACAGGACAAGAACGTCAAGCTGCACCAGGTCGCGGCCACGATCGTGGAGACGGTGAGCGGAGAGCCGCCCCAGCGCACCCGCTTCCAGGAGCCACCCCAGCGAACGATCGGCCGCAGCTCATAGCCCGACCAGCGGACGGCCCATGACCACGCGTGGCGCGATCTCGATGCCGAGCTCCCGCTCGTGCTCGACCAGCGCCCGCAGCTCCGGCCCCCACTCGGGTGCGGCCATCACGGAGAACCCGTGCCGCGCGTACCACGGCGCGTTCCAGGACACGTCGCGGTACGTCGTCAGCGTCACGGCCGGCGCCCCGACCGCGCGCCCGTGGTCGAGCACCGCCGTCATCAGCCGCCCGCCGATGCCCTGGCGCATGTCGTCGGGACGCACGGCGAGCTGGTCGAGGTGCAGATTGCCGTCGATGTGCCCGATCAGCGCGAACCCGGCCGGCGGCTCTCCTTCGACCAGCACGGTCCCAGGGTCGTCGACCTCTTCGATCATGGTGGTCCCCGGCGGGAACACGATGCCCACCTGTTCGAAGAGCCGATCGGCGGCCAGCTCTATGGAGACCAGTCCGGGTAGTTCGCCCCGTTCAGCCCATCGCACCATGGCGACACGATCTCATGGTTCGGGTGGATCTCGCCGCTCGTATTAGGGTTGAAGATCGTAGGCCCGGCTGTGCGGAGCCGGGACCCTCTCCTCACGACGTGCCCACGACCGGCCTGGTGGTGGGCACGTCGTGTGCGCCCGCTCAGGTCAGAGATCGAGCAGTGGTTCGAGGCCCACGGTGAGGCCGGGCAGCTCGCGCACCCTGCGCACGCCGAGCAGCACGCCCGGGGTGAAGGCCGCCCTGCTCATCGTGTCGTGCCTGATCGTGAGGATCTCGCCGTCGCCGCCGAGCAGCACCTCCTGGTGCGCGATCAGCCCGGACAGGCGCACGGCGTGCACGTGGACGCCGCCGACGTCGGCCCCGCGGGAGCCGTCGAGCGCGGTGGTGGTCGCGTCGGGCATCGCGCCCATCCCGGCCTTGTTACGCGCCTCGGACACCAGCTCCGCAGTGTGGCGGGCCGTGCCGGAGGGCGCGTCGGCCTTGTTGGGGTGGTGCAGCTCGACGATCTCGACGGACTCGAAGTAGCGGGCCGCCTGCTGCGCGAAATGCATCATGAGCACGGCCGCGATGCCGAAGTTGGGGGCGATCAGGCAGTTGGTGCCCGGGTTGGCCGCGAGCCATCCGCGCACGGTCTCCAGCCGCCCCTCGTCGAACCCGGTCGTGCCCACCACGGGGTGGATGCCGTGGCCGATGGCCCACTGGAGGTTGTCCATCACCACACCGGGATGGGTGAAATCGACCACCACCTCGGCGCCCTCGAGCCCCTCGATGGGGTCGTCCTTGTCGAGCGAGGCCACCAACTCCATGTCGGTGGCCGCCTCGACCGCCTTGCACACCTCGACGCCCACACGCCCACGGGCGCCGAGCACACCTACCCTGATCACACGGGCAACCTTAGCGAATGATGTCGGCGAAGTCCTTGTCACCGTACGGGCCGATGACCGCGAGCGTCAGCGGCCGGTTGAGCACGTCGCCGGCCACCTCGGCGATCTCGTCCGGGGTGACGGACTCGATGCGCGAGAGCACCTCGTCGACGGACATGAGCTCCTCGTAGACCAGCTCGTTCTTGCCGATGCGCGACATGCGCGAGCCGGTGTCCTCCAGGCCGAGCACGAGCCCGCCGCGCATCTGCCCCTTGCCACGCATGATCTCGTCGGCGCTCAGCCCTTCGGTCACCACCCTGGACACCTCGTCCCGGCAGATCTTGAGCACGTCGTCGATCTTCGACGGCAGGCAGCCCACGTAGATGCCGAACTGCCCGGTGTCGGCGTAGGCCGAGGTGTAGCTGTAGGCGGAGTAGGCCAGGCCGCGCTTCTCCCTGATCTCCTGGAAGAGCCTGGACGACATGCCGCCGCCCAGTGCCGCGTTGAGCACGCCCAGCGCGAACCTGCGCTCGTCCGTACGGGACAGGCCGGTCGTGCCGAGCACCAGGTTGGCCTGCTCGGTGGGCCGGTCGAGCACGCGTACGCCGGACCGCGCCTCGGCCCCCGGGCCGCTCGTGCGCGGCGGCGCGAACTCGGCCGGGCCGCTCAGCGCGCCCGCCCGCTCGTAAGCCCTGGCGACCAGCTCGACGACCTCTTCGTGCCGTACGTTGCCCGCCACCGACACCACCGTGCGCGGCGGCTGGTAGTAGCGGTGGTAGTACTCGGCGATCCGGTCTCGCGCCAGGGTGTTGATCGACTCGACCGTGCCCAGGATGGGCCGGCCGATCGGCGAGTCTCCGTAGAGCGCGCCGGCGAACTGCTCGTGCACCACGTCGGAGGGGTCGTCGTCGTGCATGGCGATCTCTTCGAGGATCACGCCCCGCTCCGAGGCGACGTCGTCGTCGGTCACCAGCGAGCTGGTCACCACGTCGGCGAGCACGTCCACCGCGAGCGACAGGTCCTCGTCGAGGACCCGCGCGTAGTAGCAGGTGTACTCCTTGGCGGTGAAGGCGTTGATCTCACCGCCAATGCCCTCGATGGAGGCGGAGATCTCCATGGCGTCGCGTGTGGGGGTGCCCTTGAACAGCAGGTGCTCAAGGAAGTGGGTGGCCCCCATGTGCTCGGGGGCCTCGTCACGCGAACCGATGCCGACCCACATGCCGACCGCGACGCTGCGCACGGTCGGCATGGTCTCGGTCACCACGCGCAGGCCACCCGGGAGGACGGTGCGCCTGACCACCCCGGCACCGTCCTTGCCGGGGTGGAGCGTGGTAGTCGTCACGAGTTCCGGTCGTCTCCCTCAGTGCGGGTGCTGCGCACGCGCGTACGGGTACGGCGCGGCCGCTCGGACTTCTCGTCGGACGAAGCCGCGGCATCGGCCTGCTCAGGAGCCGGCTCGGAACCGCCGTCGGCGCCCTTCGCCTCCTTCTCCGCGGCCTCCTTCTCGATGACCTCGACCGGCACCAGGGAGAGCTTGCCCCGGCCGTCGATCTCGGCGATCTCGACCTGGATCTTCTCGCCGACGCTCATGACGTCCTCGACGTTCTCGATCCGCTTGCCGCCGTGCAGCTTGCGGATCTGGGAGACGTGCAACAGGCCGTCCTTGCCCGGCATGAGCGAGATGAACGCGCCGAAGGCCGCGATCTTGACGACCGTGCCCAGGTAGCGCTCCCCGACCTCCGGCATGTGCGGGTTGGCGATCGCGTTGATCGCCGAACGGGCGGCCTCGGCGGAGGGCCCGTCGGTGGCGCCGATGTAGATCGTGCCGTCGTCCTCGATGGTGATCTCGGCGCCCGTGTCGTCCTGGATCTGATTGATCATCTTGCCCTTCGGGCCGATGACCTCGCCGATCTTGTCCACCGGGACCTTGATCGTGATGATGCGCGGCGCGGTCGGGTTCATCTCCGCCGGAGAGTCGATCGCCTCCTGCATCACGTCGAGGATCGCCAGACGGGCGCCCTTGGCCTGCTTCAGCGCGCCCGCCAGGACGCTCGCGGGGATGCCGTCGAGCTTGGTGTCGAGCTGCAGCGCGGTGATGACGTCCTTGGTGCCGGCGACCTTGAAGTCCATGTCGCCCATGGCGTCCTCGGCGCCCAGGATGTCGGTCAGCGTGACGTAGGTGTCACCCTCGCCGATGAGGCCCATCGCGATGCCCGCGACCATCTCCCGGAGCGGCACACCGGCGTCGAGCAGCGCCATCGTCGAGGCGCAGACCGAACCCATCGAGGTGGAGCCGTTGGAGCCGAGGGCCTCGGAGACCTGGCGGATGGCGTACGGGAACTCCTCGCGGGTCGGGAGCACCGGGATCAGCGCCCGCTCGGCCAGCGCGCCGTGACCGATCTCGCGACGCTTGGGCGAGCCCACCCGGCCGGTCTCACCGGTGGAGTAGGGCGGGAAGTTGTAGTTGTGCATGTAGCGCTTGGTGCGCTCGGGGTTGAGCGTGTCGATGACCTGCTCCATGCGCAGCATGTTGAGGGTGGTGATGCCCATGATCTGGGTCTCACCGCGCTCGAACAGCGCCGAGCCGTGCACCCGGGGCACGACGTGGACCTCGGCCGACAGGGCGCGAATGTCCTTCGTGCCGCGGCCGTCGATGCGCACGCCCTCCTTGATGACCCGCTCGCGCATGAGCTTCTTCATCACCGAGCGGAAGGCGCCGGAGATCTCCTTCTCCCGGCCCTCGAACTCGGGCAGGAGCTTCTCGGCGGCCAGCGCCTTGACCTTGTCCAGCTCGTTCTCGCGCTCCTGCTTGCCGGCGATGGTCAGCGCGGAGGCCAGCTCGTTCTTGATCGCGGCCTCGACGGCGTTGTACACGTCGTCCTGGTATTCCAGGAAGACCGGGTATTCGGCCGTCTCCTTGGCGGCGACCTGCGCGATGCGCGACTGCGCCTCGCACAGCACCTTGATGAAGGGCTTGGCGGCCTCGAGACCCTGCGCGACGGTCTCCTCGGTGGGCGCGACCGCGCCTTCGGCGACCAGCTTGAGCGTGTCCTTGGTGGACTCGGCCTCGACCATCATGATCGCGACGTCGCCGTCCTCGAGGACGCGCCCCGCCACGACCATGTCGAACGTGGCCCGCTCCAGCTCGTGGTGCGTCGGGAACGCCACCCACTGACCGTCGATCAGGGCGACCCGCACGCCACCGATCGGGCCGGAGAACGGCAGGCCGGCGAGCTGCGTGGACAGCGAGGCGGCGTTGATGGCGACCACGTCGTAGAGGTGGTCGGGGTTGAGCGCCATGACGGTGGCGACGACCTGGATCTCGTTGCGCAGGCCCTTGACGAACGACGGGCGCAGCGGCCGGTCGATCAGGCGGCACGTGAGGATGGCGTCCTCGGACGGACGGCCCTCACGGCGGAAGAACGAGCCGGGGATGCGGCCCGCGGCGTACATGCGCTCTTCGACGTCGACCGTGAGCGGGAAGAAGTCGAACTGCTCCTTCGGAGCCTTGGACGCGGTGGTCGCCGACAGCACCATCGTGTCGCTGTCGAGATAGGCGACGGCGGAACCCGCCGCCTGGCGCGCGAGCCGGCCGGTCTCGAACCGGATCGTACGCGTGCCGAAAACGCCGTTGTCTATGACGGCTTCAGCGGTGTGGACACCCTCCACGGGGGACCTCCTTGTGGTCGGTCTCCCGCGCCCTTTTTCTCACCGGCACCCTCGTTAGGTGCAGCGCCGGTCTTCGATCGAAGCGCCCGGTCGAGGAATGCTGTCATTCCTACCGGAAGCCACTACCGAGGACCGGCCCGCAGGCGTCGCGGGTCGCATGGTGCTAAGCGGACGCGGGGGCTGTGTGTCTCGGATTTTCAGTTGTACGTCAGGCGCGGGGCCGTTTTCACGTCGCCACGCGCCTGGCCGTGTGCTCTCACACGGGTCCCTACCCACCTGGGAGTGACCCATATGAGAAGGGAGCGGCGCGGACGCCGCTCCCTTTCCATGTTATCGGCGCAGGCCGAGCCGCTCGATGAGCGTACGGTAGCGCTGGATGTCGACCTTCTGCAGGTACTTCAGCAGGCGGCGCCGGCGACCGACGAGCAGAAGCAGACCACGACGGCTGTGGTGGTCGTGCTTGTGCGTCTTCAGGTGCTCGGTGAGCTCGCTGATGCGCTTGCTGAGCAGCGCGATCTGGACCTCGGGCGAACCGGTGTCGCCGTCGCCCGTCGCGTACTCGTCAATGATGGTCTTCTTGGCAGCGGTGTCGAGGGACACGGCTCTCCTTCAATCTACGGACACGCGCGAATGAAATTGAGAGCGCGAACGACCGTGCGTGCCTACAGTCGCCGCGTGAAGGCCGTCATGGGCAGCGCGCAGCGCCGCCGCTACAGAGCCGACATGCAAGGCTACCACCAAGTGTCCCGTGCTCGGTGCCCCTGTTCCCGGCGTGGTGGGCTTGCTCAAGCGTATTGGGCGGCGAACTCGGGGGAGGGTGCGATGGGGGTGATGACGTCCACCAGCACGCCGCTGGGGTCGGCCACGATGAAGTGCCGCTGGCCGAAGTCCTCGTCGCGCAGCGCCAGCTCGGGGACCAGGCCCTCGCCCTGGACGAGCCGCTCCCATTCGGCGTCCACGTCGTCCACCTCGAAGTTGAGCAGCAGGCCCGCCACCGGCCTGCGGTAGGCGGCGGGCAGGGTCGGGTGCGTGTGGTCGAGCAGGGCCAGCTCGTGGGCGCCGCGCCGCAGGCTCACGTACCAGTCGGCCTCGAAGGTCACCTCGAACCCGAACAGGCGCACGTAGAAGTCCTTGGATTCGGCCATTTTGTCGGTGCAGATCACCGGATAGAAGCTGCTGAGCCGCATGAATCGTCCTTTCACATACCGTCGGTATGCGAGAGTACGCTAGTTCGCCTACCATCGGTATGTCAAAGGGGGCGCGGTGAGCAGAGCCGAGCAGCGGGAACGGACCAGGCGGACGCTGGTGGCCGAGAGCAGGCGCCTGTTCGCGGCCAAGGGCTACGCGGCGGTGGGCCTGGCGGAGATCGTGCGCGAGTCGGGGGTGACCAAAGGAGCGCTCTACCACCATTTCGAGGGCAAGACCGCCCTGTTCCGCGCCGTGCTGGAGGAGGTGCAGCAGGAGGTGGCGGCCCGGGTGGTCGCGGCGGCTGAGGCGGCCGAGGATCCGTGGGAGCGCCTCAAGGCCGGGTGCGCGGCGTTCGTCGAGGCGAGCGCCGACCCGGAGGTGCAGCGCGTCATGCTGCTCGACGGGCCCGCGGTGCTGGGATGGAACGAGTGGCGCGCCATCGACGAGGCCACCTCGGCCGCCCACCTGTCGGAGGCCCTGACGGCGCTGGTGGCCGACGGCACGATCCCGCCCCAGCCGGTGGCACCCCTCACCCGGCTGCTGTCGGGCGCGATGAACGAGGCCGCCCTGTGGCTGGCCCAGTCCACGGGACAGGCCACGGAGCAATTCACTGGGCAGTCCTCTGGGCAGTCCAGGGGGCCGAGCGACCTGGCGGACACGCTGGCGGCGCTGTCACGCCTGCTGGAGGCCCTGAAAACCACGTAACCGGCCAAGTGGGCGCTCCGTTACGGCGGCGCGCCACTGACCGGTCAGCGGGCGTTCCCCTGGACAGACGCCGGCCGGCGGCGGCGGGTGGCCGGCTTGCTCGACGTAAGGGATCGTCCCGCCGTAAGAGCAACGAACGAACGTAAGAACAACCCGACGCAAGAGCAACGCGACGTCAAACGACCCGATGTAAGAGCAGCCCACCGCAAGAGCAACGACCCGCCGCAAGAGCCGCCCGACGGATTCGGATCAGGTGGTCAGGCGGCGGGTGGCGGCGACGTCGGCGTGGATCTGTTCGATGAGCGCCTCGATCGACTCGAAGCGCGTGTTGCCGCGCAGCCGGGCCGCGAACTCGACCGCCACGTGCACCCCGTACAGCTCGAGGTCGTCCCGATCCAGCGCGTACGCCTCCACCGTCCGGGGCACGCCCTCGAAGGTGGGGTTCGTGCCGACCGAGATCGCCGCCGGCCACCGCTCCCCCGCGTACAGCGCGGGCAGGTTGGCCACCGCCACGCACTCCATCCACCCCGCGTAGACCCCGTCGGCCGGGATCGCCGTGTGCGGCGGCGTCTCCACGTTCGCCGTGGGGAAACCGAGCTGACGGCCGCGCTGGTAGCCGCGCACCACCACGCCCTCCACCCGGTGCGGCCGGCCGAGGTCGGCCCGGACGCCCTCGACGTCGCCCGTGACGAGACGCTCGCGGATCGCGGTCGAGGAAAGACCGTCAAGCGTGGGCACGGCCTCCACCACGAAGTCGTATTTATCGCCCAGCGTCCGCAATGTCTCAACATCACCGCTGGCCTCATGCCCGAACACGAAATCCGCACCCACCACCACGACGGCCGCCCGCAGCCGCTCGGCCAGCACGTTCTGCGCGAAGTCCGCCGGGCTCTGCCGCGACAGCCCCAGCGTGAACTCCACCGTCTCGACCTCGTCCACCCCCAGCCCGGCCAGCAACTCGGCCCTGCGCCGCGGGCTGGTGAGCCGCGGCGGGTGCGATCCGGGCCGCAGGACCTCGTCGGGATGCGGCTCGAACGTGACGGCCACAGTGGGCAACCCCCGCTCGTGGGCGATGGCGACGGCCCGCTCGACCACTCGCCGGTGCCCGCGGTGGATCCCGTCGTACACACCGACGGTGACGACAGACCTTCCCGAACCCTGCACGCTAGGCCCCATTCGCTCGACCGGATCAATCGCACACAAGCCTGCCATGCGCCTCGCCGTTCCCTCCAATCGAGGGGGGTTATGATCGGGCATCATGCCTCGCTACGCCCTTCTGATCCTGCCTGCCTTCAACCGGGTCTACGGAGAGAGCTCCATCCGGCTGACCCGCAGTGAGCTGGCCGTCTTCAGCTCGCGCGGCCTCGGCCGCGAGGTGCGCGACACCGAGGAGACCCGGATCGGCGGCGTCCCTTATGTGACGTTCGAGACCGCCGAGCCGCTCACCGAGGCCGACGTCTCGCTACTGTCCAACCTCTCCTCGGTCTACGCCGTCTTCGGGATGGAGGGCGAGCTGCTCAGGCCGCTGACCATGCGCCCGCGCGACCGGCTGAGCAGCGACCTGATCACCATCCAGAAATACGCCGGCAAGACCAACGAGCACTTCACCAAGCTGCTGCTCAACGTCACCGCGCTGGCCGCCGACAAGGGGCTGGGCGAGCGGTTGTCGGTGTTCGACCCGCTGTGCGGCCGCGGCACGAGCCTCAACCAGGCCCTCATGTACGGCTACGACGCTTACGGCATCGACGTCGACGGCAAGGACTTCGAGGCCTACACCGGCTTCGTCAAGACCTGGCTGCGCAACAAGAAGCTCAAGCACACGGCGGAGACCGTACCGGTGCGGCGGGAGCGGGCCCTGGTCGGGCGGCGCTTCAACGTCACGTTCGGCCTGTCGAAGGAGGCGGTCAAGGCGGGCGACGTACAGCACCTGACCGTGATCAACGCCGACACGCTCAGGAGCCGCGAGTTCTTCAAGCCACGCTCGTTCGACCTTTTGGTCGCCGACGCCCCCTACGGCGTCCAGCACGGCAGCAAGGGCGGCGGCCACGGCCTGTCACGCAGCCCGATGGACCTGCTGCGGCAGGCCGTCCCCGTCTGGGCGGAGCTGCTGCGGCCCGGCGGCGCGATGGGCCTCGCCTGGAACACCTACGGCGGCAAGAGTGCCGACCTCGCCGCGATCCTCACGGACGCCGGCCTCGAAGTGGTGGACTACCCCGACTTCGAGCACTGGGTGGACCAGGCGATCGTCCGCGACATCATCGTGGCCCGCAAGCCCACCTGACGCGCCCATCATCGTGGCCCGCAAGCCCACCTGACACGCCATCATCGTGGCCCGCAAGCCCCTGACGCGCCGTCATCGTGGCCGGCGGGCCCGCCTCAACCCGCCGCGGCGAAGACCGCGATGGGCTTGGCGACCTGGCCCTGCTCCTCCACCAGCGCCAGCAGTTCGCCGTCCGGGCCGAACACGCCGATCGGTCCCTCGCCGAGCCCGGCCGCGGGCAGTCGTCCGCCGTGGCCGATCACGCGCGCCTCCTCGGCCGTGACGTCTCTGCGCGGGAACGCCGCCGCCACCGCCTCCCCGATCGGCAGGATCACGCACTCCTCAGCCAGTCCCTCGATGCTCTTGGCCAGGGACAGGTCGTAAGGCCCCACCCGGGTACGCCGCAGCCGCGTCAGATGTCCCCCGACTCCGAGCGCGCCGCCCAGGTCGCGGGCCAGCGCCCGGATGTAGGTGCCGCTGGAGCAGGTCACGACCGCGTCGATGTCCACGACCTTCCCGGAGGCCCTGATGTCGAGTACGTCGAACGCGCGTACGGTGACGGGCCTGGCCCGCAGCTCGACCTCCTCGCCCGCCCGCGCCTTCTTGTAGGCCCGCTCCCCGTTCACCTTGATCGCGCTGACCTGCGGCGGAACCTGCATGATCGCGCCGGTCAGCGCCTCGACGCCCTTGTGGATCTCGGCCGCCGTGACGCCCGCGGCCGAGGTCGTGGCGGTGATCTCGCCCTCGGCGTCGTCGGTGTTCGTGCTCGCGCCGAGCCTGATCGTGGCCTCGTAGACCTTCTCGGTCAGCGTCAGGTGCCCGAGCAGCCGGGTCGCCTTCTCCACGCCGATCACCAGCACGCCCGTCGCCATCGGGTCGAGTGTGCCCGCGTGCCCCACGCGGCGGGTGCCCGCGATGCGCCGCATCTTGGCCACCACGTCGTGGGAGGTCCACTCGCCCGGCTTGTCGACGATGATCAGACCGCTCTCGGCCATCAAGCCTTCCCCAGCTCTCGCCTGAACTTCGCCATGGTCTCCTCCACACTGTCGTGGGAGGTGTAGCCGGCCGCGTTGTGGTGCCCGCCGCCGCCCAGCGCCGTGCACACGGCGCCGACGTCGACGGTGCCCTTGGACCGCGTCGACACCTGCCAGTCGCCCTGGTCGTCCTCCTTGAGCACGACCGCGACCTCGGCCTCGTCGGTGCGCCGCACGATGTCGATGATGCCCTCGAGCTCGGCGTACGGCAGCCCGTACGCGGCCCGGTCCACCCGCGACACGTACGTCCACACCAGCCCGCCCTCGAGCGTCACCCGGTCGAGCACGCGGGCCAGCACCTTGAGGTAGCCGAACGGCGAGCGGTCCCACAGCTCCCGGGCGATCTCGTCGGTATGCAGCCCGGTCGCCACCAGCCTGGCCGCCATCTGGTGCACGGCCGGCGTGGTCGAGGCGTACCTGAACGAGCCCGTGTCCGTCACCAGGCCCGCGTACAGGCACGTGGCGATGTCCCGGTCGAGCCGCCCGCCGAGCCGGTAGACGAGCTGCTCGGCCAGCACGGCCGTGGCCGCCGCCGTGGCGTCGATGAGGCTGAGCGTGCCGAACCCCTCGTTGGACGGATGGTGGTCCACCACGATGAGCTCACGCGCCATGGCGGCGTTCGCGCCCAGCAGCCCCAGCCGTTCGAACGTCGAGGAGTCGAACACGATCATCAGCTCGGGCGCGGCCGGATAGGCCTCCGGCGGCACCAGCATCTCCTGCCCCGGCAGGAACCGCAGCAGCCTGGGCACCGCGAAGTGGCGGTCGCCGAACGACGCCACCACCCGCTTGCCCATGGAGCGCAGCACGAAGGCGACGGCCAGCATCGAGCCGAGCGCGTCGCCGTCGGGAGTCACATGGCAGGCCAGCGCGACCTCGTCGATCTGGCCGATCAACCGCAGCGCCCGATCCCACGCCGACTCCGGGATCGGGCAGCTCTCCTCCGGCCGGCCGTCCGCCCGGGGCGGACGGCGCGGGCGGTCGGCCCGGTCGCGTACGTCGGGCGTCACGCCAGTTCTTCCCCACCCATGTCGGAGCCTTCCTCGTCGGGCTTCCGGTACGGGTCGGGCTCACCGGCGTAGGCGGCGCCCTGGGCCTGGCGCGCCACTTCGGCGTCCTTGGCCCTGGCCACATTGATCAACTCGTCGAGGTGCCGCGCGCTGTCGGGCAGCGGGTCGTGCGTGAACGTCAGTGTCGGGGCGAAGCGCACACCGGTCTGGCGGCCCACCTCGGAGCGGATGATTCCCTTGGCGCTTTCGAGGGCGGCCGCGCTGTCGGCCCGCTCGGCCTCGGAGCCGAACACCGTGTAGAACACCGTCGCATCGCGAAGGTCGGCGGTCACCCGCGTGTCGGTCACGGTGATGAAGCCCAGGCGCGGGTCCTTGATCCGGCGCTCCAGCATCTCGGCGACGATCTGCTGGATGCGATCGGCGAGCTTGCGCGCTCGTGCGGCATCCACCATGTTCGCTCCCCCTCACGCACGTTCTGGCCGTGCAGTCGTTCAATCTTCGTCGTTGTAGAGCCGATGCCGGGCCGACAGCAGCTCGATCTCGGGGCGGAAGGCCACCATCCGTTCGCAGGCGTCCAGTACCTCTTTGCAGTTACCCGCAGAGGCGGAGACAACCGCGACGCCGATCTCCGCTCTGCGATGCAGGTCGAGGTTGCCGGTCTCGGCCACCGCGACGCTGGGATAACGGCGCTGCAACTCGGCGATGAGCGGCCGTACGACAGAGCGCTTCTGCTTCAGCGATCTGACGTCGCCGAGCAGGATGTCCAGGGTAAGAGAACCCACATACATCGTTGGTCACCACCGCTTGACCTGGTGTGCTGAGTGCACGCCCGGCCTGGTGCGGTGGGATCGACGAACAGTTCTTCCCGGCCGGCAGTCCCGTCGCGGGCACCCTCGGCTCCTTCACCGCGTTCGCGGTCGGATTCCTGGCCCGTCCC
>NZ_JBFAIM010000048.1:0-111125 GCF_040654715.1 Nonomuraea sp. NPDC050643
CCCGGCGGCGCGGCCCGCCGGCGCGGGGGCGGGCGGGCGTGGCCGTCGTCATAGCGCCGGCACCTTGTCCAGGATCTCCTGAGACCGCCTGGCCGCCGCGGCCAGCGTCTTCTCCGGGTCGGCGCCCTTCTTGACGATGGCGGTGGCCGCGTCGACGTACGGCTGGCGCACCTCGGGGGTCCACAGCGCCGGCTGCTTGACGCCGTGGGCGGCGACGGCGTCCATGACCGTCTTGGCGGGCCCGCTCCCCAGCTTGGCCGCCTGGGCGGCGGCGCTGTTGCGGGGCGGGATGTGGAACCCGTACGCCAGGCTCCAGTCGGTCTGCGCGGCGGTGTTGTCCACCCACAGCCAGCGCACGTACTTCTTGGCCGCCTCCAGGTTGCGGCTCTTGCCGTTGACGACCTGCACCCACCCGCCCATGTTCACCACGGCCCGCCCGCCGGGCCCGAACGCGGGCAGCGCGAAGGCGTCCACGTCGTCGCCCAGCTCCGCGGTCATGCCCGGCACCGCCCACAGGCCGACCCACTGCATGGCCGCCGCGCCGGTGATCAGCGCGCCCGGGTCCCACCAGTCGGTGGAGTAGCCCTGGAGCGTGGTCTTGCCGTCGTAGAGGCCCTTGAGTCCGGTCAGTGCCTCGACGACCTTCGCGTCGTCGTAGATGATCTCCCGGTCGTCGATCAGCAGGTTGCCGTTCGACCAGGGCACCATCGTGTTCAGCGGGCCGATGCCGTCGTTGCCCGCGAACAGCCCCTTCCGCTTGCCCTGGGTGAGCGCCTTCGCCGCCGCGGCGAACTCGCCGAAGCTCGTCGGCACGGCCACGCCGGCCTGCTGGAACAGGGACTTGCGGTAGAACACCAGCATCGGGTCGATGATCATGGGCACCGCGTACAGCCGGCCGCCCCACGTGTACGGCTCCAGCACCGTGGCGTTGAAGTCGGCCTTCTCCGCGCCGAGCACCTCGTCCAGCGGCGTGACCTGGCCGGCCTTGACCATGTTCGGGCTGACGTCGTTGACCTCGTACACGTCGGGGCCGTCCGCGGTCAGGACGGCCGCCGTCCACTTGGTGGCGTAGTCGCCGGGGATCCAGGAGACCTTGACCGCGATGTCGGGGTTGGCCTTGGTGAAGTCGGCGGCGTACTTCATGGCGGCCCGCTGGGTGCCGTCCTCGCCGTACTCGTGGTACCAGTGCGTCAGGGTGATCTTGGGGGCGCCGGCGGCGGGCGCTGAGCTCGTCCTGGCCAGCGGGTCGGCGGTGGAGCAGGCGGAGACCGCGGCGCCGGCGACGAAGAGCACGGATCCCTTGAGCAGTCCGCGCCTGGTGAAGGGTCTGTCCATCGGGGCCACCTCTCTGGGGGGAGTGAGTCGGTGCCGATGTCAGGTAACCGGTTACTTCAGACGTCGTGACGCGGACGCTAGACGCGCAGGTCCAGGTGCGTCAATCCATTGTTAACTTTTCGTTACAAAGGCTCTCATGGTGGGGTTGACGGGCTTGGGCGGATCTCTTACCGTCCTGGGCATCGCTCAAGTAACCGGTTACCTGATCAGAGGAGAATCCGTCGTGAGACTGCCGCCCGCCGACCCGGTCGCCGCGCCGTACACCGGTTACACGCGCGAGCACTGGCTGGCCGCCGCCGACGGGATGCTGGAGGCCGTGGCGCCCTACGCGGTGCCGGGGTTCGCGCAGATCCGCCTGCCCGGCCGGGCGAGCTCGTCGGGCCCCGCGCTCGACGGCCTGGAGGGCTTCGCCCGCACCTTCCTGCTGGCCGCCTTCCGCGGGTGCGACGACGTCCTGGAACGTTACGCCGAGGGCCTGGCCACCGGCACCGACCCCGCCTCGCCGTACGCCTGGCCGGCGATCACCGACAACTCCCAGCAGATCGTCGAGGCCGCCTCGATCGCGCTGGCCCTGCACGAGAGCGGCCTGTACGACCGCCTCTCCCCGGTCGTCCGCAAGCGGGTGGCCGCCTGGCTCGGCGGCATCGTGGGCAAGCGCGCCTGGCCGTGCAACTGGGTGCTGTTCAAGGTGATCGTCCAGCAGTTCCTGGCCAACGCCGGCGCGCCCCACGAGCCCGCCGAGATCAAGGAGGCCCTCGGCCAGGTCGAGAGCTGGTACGCCGGCGACGGCTGGTACACCGACGGCGACGGCCAGAACTACGACTACTACTGCGGCTGGGCCATGCACCTCTACACGCTGTGGTACGCCCGCATGTCCGGCGCCCCGGCCGGCGTCTACCGCGACCGCCTGCGCGCCTTCCTGACCTCCTACCAGCACTTCTTCGCCGCCGACGGCGCCCCGGTGCACCAGGGCCGCTCGCTCACCTACCGCTTCGCGGCCGCCGCCCCGCTGTGGCTCGGCGCCATCTTCGACGCCACGCCGCTGCCGCCCGGCACGACGCGCCGCCTGGCCGGCGGGACGCTGCGGCACTTCCTGTCGCACGGGGCCGTGGGGGCCGACGGGCTGCTCAGCCTGGGGTGGCATGGGGAGTACCTGCCGGTCACGCAGGCGTACTCGGGGCCGTGCTCGCCGTACTGGGGGAGCAAGGGGTTCATCGGCCTGCTGCTGCCCGCCGGCCATCCGGTGTGGACCGCCACCGAGGAGCCGGGCCCGGCCGAGACCGCCGACCAGGTGGTGGCGCTGCCCGCGCCGGGCTGGCTGCTGCACTCGACGAAGGACGACGGGATCGTGCGGCTGCTCAACCACGGCAGCGACCACAACCCGCCGCCGCCCGCGCCCGCGCACGATGATCCGCACTACGATCGGCTCGCCTACACCACCCACACCGCGCCCGTGATCGTGACGGACGGCGCCACCGCGCGGGCCGAAGGCCCCGTTCCGGGGGCGATCGACAATCGTGTGACCGTGATCGCCGCCGACGGGACCGAGAGCCGGCGCGGCCGCATCGAGCGCATCGCCGTCGTCGACCGCTTCGCCGCCTCCCGCTCCGTGAACAGCGCAGCGGACCCCATTGTGGACCCCGCTGTGGACCCCGCCGTCGACGCTGCCGTGGACGCCGGTGTGGGTGTCGTCGTGGAGAGTGCCTCGTTCGTGTACGGGCCGCACGAGGTCCGCGTTCACCGCGTCACCGCCCCGGCCGGGCACGTCGTACGCGAGGGCGGCCACGCGCTCCCGGCCGGTCGTCCGGCGCTCTCCGGGGGCATCACGCCCCTGCACGGCTGGCACCGGGAGGGGGTGGCCCGCTTCCCGGCCGGGACCGCCTTCGGGCCCGACGCCGACGTCCCGTACCTGGAGGCCGACCATCCGGGCGGCACCGCGATCCTGGCCTCCCTCGTCACCCTGGGGGCCGCGCCACCACCACCCCCGCCGCACCTGCTCGCCACCGCGAACGGCTGCGTCCTTTCCCTGCCGGACGGCGAGCGGGTGGAGATCGAGCTCGGCGACCACCCCCGCTACGCCCGCCACACCCCGGACGGGACCGCCATCACGTGGGAGCCCGCCACCGGAAAGCCCGTCGCTGAGGAGCCGGTCACCGAGGAGCCGGTCGCTGAGGAGCCGGTCGCTGAGGAGCCCGCCGTCACCAGGGAGTCCGTATGACCACCCCCCGCCGCGTCACCATCAGGGACGTGGCCGGCCAGGCGGGCGTCTCGGTCGCCACCGTGTCCCGGGTCCTGGCCGGCGACTACCCGGTCCTCGCCGCCACCCGCAACAAGGTCATGCGCGCCGTACGCGACCTCGACTACGTCCCCAACGCCCACGCCCGCGCCCTGTCCGCCGCCCGCCCCGGCGCCATCGCGATCGTCGTCAACAGCGTCGCGGTGCCCTACTACGCCTACATCGCCCAGGGCGTCGAGGAGCAGGCCGCCCAGGAGGGCAGGCTGTCGCTGATCTGCACCACCGGCGGCGACACCGGCCGTGAGCTGTCGATCGTGCAGTCCCTGCGCGAGCAGCGGGCCGAGGCCGTCATCCTGGTCGGCAGCGTGGTCGTGGACGAGGAGTACCGCAAGCGGATGAGCGAGTACGCGCACGCGCTGGCCGCCGCCGGCTCCCGCCTCGTCCTGTGCGGCCGCCCGCCGCTGGGGGAGAGGGTGCCCGCCCTGGTCGTCGGCTTCGACAACACCGGCGGCGCCCACGCCGTGACCGCCCACCTGCTGTCGGCCGGCCACCGCCGCATCCTCTACCTCGGCCTGCGGCCCGGCCACACCACCTCCGACAGCCGCGTGGCCGGCTACCGCAGCGCGCTCGCCGCGCACGGCGTGCCCGCCGACCCCGCCCTGGAGGTGGAGGGGGAGTTCTCGCGCGACGCCGGGTACACCGCCATGAACGGCCGCCTGGCCGCGGGCCCGCCCGACTTCACCGCCGTCTTCGCGGGCAACGACCTCATCGCCGCGGGAGCGATCCAGGCGCTGCGCGAGCACGGCCTGCGGGTGCCGGAGGACATGTCGATCGTCGGCTACGACGACGTCTCCCCGGCGCAGGACCTGCGCCTGACCACCGTGCACCTGCCGCACGACGAGCTGGGCCGGGCCGCCGTACGCCTCGCGCTCGGCCGGTTGACCACCAGCCCTCTGACGCTCGGCACGCACATCGTGGTCCGCGACTCGGTCCGGCCCCTCGCTCCCCGATGACCCCCCGATGATCCCGGTCGCGGCCTTCGCGATGCAGCCGTTGCTGCTGCCCGAGCTGTTCCCCCTCGACCTGCGGCGGCGGCTGTCCCTGGTGACACGGGTGCGCGAGCGGGTGATCGACGCCTTCGACGGCCCGCTGGACGCGGAGATCCTGATCACCGGCTGGGGCTGCCCGCGCATCGACGCCGACGTGCTGGCCACCGCCCCGCGCCTGCGGGCGGTCGTGCACGCGGCCGGCAGCGTCAAGGGGCATCTGACGGCGGCGGTGTTCGACCGGGGCATCGCGGTGTCCTCGGCGGCGGAGGCCAACGCGGTGCCGGTGGCCGAGTTCACGCTGGCCATGCTGGTGCTGGCGGCCAAGCAGGCGTTCGCGCGGTCGCGGGCGTACGCGGCGGGGTGCTGGTCGGGCGACGCGCTGCCCGGTGTCGCCACCCCGGGGGAGCGCGGCGGCCTGTCCGGCGCGGTGGTCGGGGTCATCGGGGCGTCGCGGGTGGGGCGGCTGGTCATCGGGCGGCTGCGTGAGCACGGGGCGCGGATCCTGCTGACGGACCCGTACACGAGCGGGGAGGAGGCGGCGGCGCTCGGCGCGCGGGCCGTTCCGCTGGACGAGCTGTGCCGGGAGGCGGAGCTGCTCACCGTGCACGCCCCCGAACTGCCGGAGACCCGCCGCCTGCTGGACGACCGCCACCTGTCGCTCCTGCGCGACGGAGCCGCCGTGATCAACACGGCAAGGGGCGCCCTGATCGACACCGACGCCCTGGTACGCCACTGCGCCGGCGGCCGCATCGCGGCCGTCCTCGACGTGACGGACCCCGAACCGCTGCCCGCCGGGCATCCGCTGCTCACCCTGCCGAACGTCCTGGTGACCCCGCACATCAGCGGCGCCAGGGGCAGGGAGCTGCGGCGGCTGGGGGAGTTCGCGGTGGCCGAGGTGGAACGCCTGACCCACGGCCACCCCCTCCAAGGCGCGGTACGCCCAGCCGACCTCGGCAGGCTCGCCTGATGCCACGCCATACGAGCAGGCCCCCGGCAGATTCGGCTGGTGCCGTGCCTCCGAGCAGATCCCCGGCAGATTCGCCAGCGGCCCCCGACACGACCGGACGCCCCATGCCCACCGTCACCACCGCCCGCCTGATCCGCGAGATCCATGAGGAGGCCGGACGCGCTCGCAGCACCCCGGCCCCCGAGCTGACCTTCACCCTCTGGCGCCGCTTCGCCGACACCGGAGACCGCCACGCCTACGAGCGCGCCTACTTCGACCGCCGCCGGCGCCTGGCCGCGCTCGCCCTCGCCGCCCATCTCGACGACCGCCCCGACCCGGCGCTGGACGACCTGCTCTGGTCGGTGTGCGGCGAACGCACGTGGGTCCTGCCCGCCCACGAGCCCGGGAACGGCCCGCCCGACGCGTTCGTGGACCTGTTCGCCGCCGAGACCGCCCACACCCTGGCCGAGGTCACGACCCTGCTCGGCGACCACGTCGACGCCCGGGTACGCGAGCGCGTCCGAGACGAGGTGGACCGCAGGGTGTTCCGCCCCCTGGACGCGGACGCGCCCCCGATGTGGTGGGAGCGGGCCCGGCACAACTGGCCGGCCGTCTGCGCGGGCGCCGCCGGGATGGCCGCCCTGGCCCTGGACTCCGGTCGCCTGCCCACGCTGCTGCCCCGCCTGGAAAGGGCCCTGGAGGCGTTCCTGGCGAGCGCCGGCCCGGACGGCGCCTGCCTGGAGGGCCCGGACTACTGGTCCTACGGGTTCGGCTACTTCGTCTACTTCGCCGAGGCGCTGCGCGAGCACACCGGCCGGGACCTGCTGGACGATCCGCACGTCCGCGAGATGGCCGCCTACCCCGCCAGGATCGACCTGGGCGGCGGCGCCCGCCCGGCCTTCGCCGACTCCCACGGCCACGGCGTCTACCCCGCGGGGCTGCTCGACCGGCTGGCGGAGCGCCTCGGCGTCCCCGTACCCGTCCAGCCCGCCGGCCCCTCCTTCCACGACGACCCCTGCTACCGCTGGGCCCACCTGACCCGGACGCTGTGGTGGTGCGCGGACGGGCCGCGGGCGCGGGCGGAGCCGCGGTCGTACCTGCCGGACGCGGGGATCGTCGTGGCCAGGGCCGCCGGCCTGGCCTTCGCCGCCAAGGGAGGCCACAACGACGAGCCCCACAACCACCTGGACCTCGGCCATTTCGTCCTGCACGCGGACGGGGAGACGATCCTGGACGACCTGGGCGCCCCGCAGTACACCCGCGACTACTTCCGCGAGGGCCGCTACGACGTCCCGCAGGCGTCCGCGGACTGGCACTCCGTCCCCCGCGTCGCCGGCACCGCCCAGCTCCCCGGCCGGCGGCACGCCGCCACGGTCGTCGGCCACTCCACGACCCCGGACACCCTGACCTTCACCCTCGACCTGACCGCGGCCTACGCCGCCCCGCACCTGACCCGCCTCACCCGCGCCTTCCACTGGCGCCCCGGCGGGCTCGACCTCACCGACACCTTCGCCTTCACCACCGCCGGCGTCCTGGTGGAGGAGCTGTTCGTCTCCCGCCGCCGCCCGGTCATCGACGCGGGCACGGTCACCTGGGGGCCGGTCCGGCTCGAGATCCCGCCGGGCTGGGCGGCGCGGGCGGAGGAACAGGACGTGCGCGCGCATGACGGCACCCTCGAAACCGTCCACCGCGTACGCCTGGCCGCCCGCATCCCCTCGGGCGGCCACCGTTTCGTCTTCACCGTGTGAATCGTCAGCGGCGGGGCAGACGGGGCGGATGAGAGACGTGGTGACGGTGACCCCGTGCGAGGACGGCCCGCTGCTGATCAGGGGGCCGTTCGAGCTGCTCACCCAGGACGGGGAGCGGATCGACGCGGGCCGCGCGACGGTCGCCCTGTGCCGGTGCGGCCTGTCGTCGGCCAAACCGTTCTGCGACGGCTCCCACAAGACCGCCGGGTTCCGCGCCACCAGCGAACCGGACCCGCCGGCGTAGCAGGCGCGCCGAGTGGGCGGCCCGCCTGATCCGCCCGCCCCCGTACGGCACGCCGCCGGTCAGCGCGGCCCCCAGCGCCAGCCAGCCGCACACGGCCCGCTCCATGACCCACACGGGCGCGAGCAGCGACCCTGAGAGCGGGAAGACCTCCCGCCCGCCCGCGCGCCGCCGTCCCACCTCGGCCAGCCCCACGCTCAGCCCCACGGCCAGTGCCGCGCCGGCCAGGAGCGGACGGGGCCGGCGCAGCAGCGCGATCGCCGGCAGCACGGCCAGGAACGCCGCCATCCTGGCCGGTTGCGCCAGGTCGTCGTACGCCTGCCGGATCCGCTGCGACCAGAAGCGGCGGGTGTCGCAGGGGAGGCGGCGGACGTACAGGCCGAGGGGGCGCAGCTCGCGGCCGCCGTGGGCGCGTACGGTGCGGATGAGCTCGAGGTTCTCGAACAGGACGTCGCCGTCGTAGCCGCCCATGCGCAGGAAGAAGGCGCGCCGCAGCCCGAACGTGCCCGGGTAGTCGGCGCCGAGGCAGCGGTTGAGCAGGGTGCGGGCGGTGTCCCAGCGGGCGTGCCAGGGCAGGGGATGGAAGTAGTTCTGGGGCCTGACCAGCTCCGCGCCGCCCAGGAGGGCGTGGATCGTGGCCAGGGCGGCCAGGTCGTAGCGCACGTCGTCGTCGGCGATCACCACGCGGTCGCCGGCCGCCAGCCGCAGCCCCGTGGTGACGCCCGCGACTTTGCCGTTGGCGCAGCGCGACCCGACGGCCGGGCGTACGTGTCGCACCAGGCCGTGCCAGCGCCGGGCGTGCCGGCCGAAGAGGTCGCCGGGGCTGCCGTCCACGACGATCACCCGCACATGGCGGGCCAGCCACGTCAGGTACGCGGTCAGTTCGTCGAGGCCGGCGTCGTCGTCCCAGCGCAGCGGCAGCACGTAGTCCAGGTCGAGGCCGCCGGCGCGGTCGCTCACGGCGCGCGGCCCGCCGATGCGGGGACGGGCTGCCCGCGCAGGGAGCCGGCCCCGCGTTCCCAGCAGGCCAGCACCTGATCGGCCCAGCGCCGCTCGAGGGCCAGCGCGCACGCGGCCCCGTACAGGATGTCGCCCGCCAGCTCCGGATGCCCGGCCGCGAACCCGCCGCACATGTCGTTGGCCGCGATCTGCTCGTGCACGGCGTCGGCCTGTACGTGCTCCTCGAAGAAGCGCGCCGTCTCCGGGTCGCCGCCGAGCCGGCGCAGGCCGGTGGCGTAGCGGCGGTTCGGCACGGAGGAGGTCATCTCGATCGCCGCGAGGTGGCCGAGCAACGCGCCGCGCAGCCTGCGGTGCAGCCCGAACAGCGACATCACGTTGGAGATCGCGAGGGTGGCGGCCGGGACCCGGGCCAGGTAGGCGCCGTAGGAGTCGTCGAGGCCGAGGCCGCGCATGGTGGCGCGGAACAGCTCGGAGTGCATCCGCTCTCGCCGCCCGCCGCCGTATTCGTCGGCCTGGATCTCCACGAGCGCCGCCTTGGGCCCGCCGCTCAGGCGCGGAATGGCCCAGGTGTGCGGGTCGGCCTCCTTCAGGTGGTAGATCGACCGGTGCACGACGAACTCGCGGAACGTTTCGAGATCGGCCTCACGCTGCAGGTACAGCGACACCCCGGGCCCGTCGTCCGCGCACGTCAGCCTGCCGAGCGCCCGCCGCACCTCGCCTGCCGCGGCCGGGTCGGGACGCGGCACGGCCGCCGCCAGCGCGCGCTCCAGCTCCCCTTCGAGCACGCGCCTGAACCCCAGCAGCGCGGGCTCCCACTCCCAGGCGTCGTCCACGTCGTCGAACCCCTGGTAGTGCAGCTCGTAACAGGCGAACAGGGCGAGCTGCAGATCGTCGTCGTCGAGCCCGCCCGCGACCGGCACGCCGGGCAGCGGCGTCCCCGGGCGGGCGGCGAGCCGGTCGAAGAGCAGCTCGGTGATCGGACCGCGGACAGGTGGCAGCCGCATCATCCACCCCCACAACAAGTGTTCACACAGGTCACTGCCCTTGGGCCCGAACGCTAAACGATCATGTGCTGGCGGGGGCCGGGTCCGGCAGTTCGGCGATGCGCAGGGAGGCGACCAGCTCCCGGTAGAGGCGGTCGGTGGCGAGGAGCCCGGCGTGGTCGCCGGCCGCGCGGACGCGGCCCTGGTCCACGACGACGATCCCGTCGGCGTCGATCACCGTGGAGAGCCGGTGCGCGATCGTGACCACCGCCCCCGTGGCGGCGCGGTTGCGGATGCAGTCGTGGATGGCGGCCTCGGTGAGGCCGTCCAGTTGCGCGGTGGCCTCGTCGAGAAGGAGGACGTCCGGCGTGCGCAGCAGCGCGCGGGCCAGGGCGATGCGCTGGCGCTCGCCGCCCGAGACCTGGGTGGACGACAGCGGCGTGTCCAGGCCGTCGTCGAGCACGTCGACCCTGCCGGTGAGGCGGACCTCGGCCAGCGCCGCGGCCATCTCCTCCTCGGTGGCGTCGGGGTGGGAGAAGAGCAGGTTGTCGCGGATGGTGCCGGGCACGATGGGGGCGTCCTGCTCCACGTACGCCAGGCGCGACCGGATCTCGTCCCTGGTGTGCTCGGCGTACGGGCGGCCGTCGAGCAGCAGGGTCCCCTCCTGGGGTTCGAGGAAGCCCAGGAGCAGGGAGAACAGGGTGGTCTTGCCCGCCCCCGAAGGCCCGACGATGGCGAGGTGACCCCGGCGGGGGACGGTCAGGTCGACGCCGCGCACCGCGGGCCCGCCCTCCGGCCCGTAGGCGGCGGTGACGCCGCGCAGCTCCAGGACGGGGCCCGTGCGGGACGGCTCGCCGCGCCGCGGGTGCGGGCGGGTGACCGGCTCGGTCTCGATGGCGTTGATCTCCCGGATGCGCTCGGCGGCGGCGATGCCGGACTGCAGGCCCGTGAAGTTCTGGCTCAGCTCGGTGATGGGGTCCATGAGGCCGAAGGCGTACAGCAGGAAGGCGATGAGGCTGGAGACCTCCAGGTGCCCCGCGCCCACCCGCCAGGCGCCGATGCCGAGGATCAGGATGATCGCGAGCTGGACGCCCGACCAGGCCACGGTCCAGGCGGTGGCCTCCGCGCGCACCGCCCGTACGCCGTGCTCGGCGGAGGTCCTGGCGTGGGCGAGGATGCGCTCGGACTGGCGCTCCTCGGCCCGGCTCACCTTCACGGTCCTGATCGCCCGCAGCGCGCCCTCCAGCACGCCGCCGAGCTTGCCGACCTGCTCCTGAGCCCGTGTCTGCGCCTTGGAGATCGTGGGCATGAGCAGCGCGAACAGGACGACGACCACCAGCACCGCGGCCAGCGTCACGCCCAGCAGGACCACGTCCAGCAGGCTCATCAGCACCAGGGTCCCGGCCAGCATGACGACCCCGTTGATCAGGCCGATCACGCTGGACGTGGCCGCCTCGCGCAGCAGCACCGTGTCCGAGGTCACCCGAGTGACGAGCTCGCCCGGCGAATGCCTGGTCACCGCCGGTACGGTGGCGCGCAGGAAGCGGCGCACCATCGACTCGCGGGCCTCCAGCACGACGCGCTCGCCCAGCGCGCCCAGCTTGGTCCACTGCCAGCGCGAGATCACCGCGCCGAGGACGAGCAGGCCCAGCAACGCCCCTATCGGGCCGGTCAGGGAGCCGCCCGTGCCGAGCGCGTCGAGCACCCATTTGGTCACCATGGGGGAGGCCAGGCCCAGTCCGGAGCCCGCCAGCGCCAGCACCAGTCCGAGCGCCAGCGTGCGCGTGTGCGGCCGGGCGAACGACCACAGCACGCGGAGCCGGGGGAAACGGTTCGGAACAGTCATGCCTATAATGGAACATAACTGTTCCAGAAAAAGTCAAATGTGTTCCGTAGTGGAGTTTGGCGCTACCGTAGCTGCATGGACACAGTCGCCCCCACCGGCGCGCGGGCCAGGACCAGGCGGGCCATCCTCGACGCGGCCGTCTCGGTGCTCTCGAAGAATCCGGCCGCCTCCCTCGCCGACATCGCGGTGGCCGCGGGAGTGGGGCGCACCACGATCCACCGCTACTTCCCCGAGCGCACCGACCTGCTGACGGCGATCGGCGTCTACCTGCTGGAGCGGATCGAGACGGCCACCGTGCGCGCCCGCCTCGAGGAGGGCGCCGCCGACGCGGCGCTGGAGCGGGTCTGCCAGGAGTACTTCGAGCTCGGGGACGTGCTCCAGTTCGCGTTCGAGAACCCGCAGATGCAGGAGTGGACGGACTGGGAGACCGAGACCGAGGCCGACAAGGCGCTGGAGCGGCTCATCCGGCGCGGCCACGCCGAGGGCACGATCGACCCGGCCCTGCCGCCGTCCTGGGTGGCCGAGACCATGTGGGCCCTGCTCTACGCCGCCTGGCAGCACACCCGCACGCGCCAGGAGCCCAAGCACAGCGCGCTCAACCTGTGCCTGCACACCCTGAGAAAGACGATCAGGACAGGCTAGGCGCGGCGCGGGTGTGCGCGCGGGCCGCGTCCTCGTCGCCGAGGCGGCCCGCCAGCTCGGCCAGGACGAGGTGGGTGGAGCCCCAGCAGGCGGTGCCCATGCCGGCCACGACGAGCTGGTCCGCGTACGGGAGGAGGCGGGCGTACAGGTCGCGGGGGTCGGGGGTGCCGAGACGGGCGGCGACCAGGCCCCAGACCGGGATGAGGAAGTCGGCGACCCAGTCGTCGGGGACGTCGGTTCCCCACCGGCCGACCAGCTCGCGGGCGAGCGCCGGACGGCCCGCCTCGACGGCCGCCAGCACGGCCACGGGCCGCAGCGGGACCAGATCCGGCTCGCCGGCGGCCGTCACCAGCTCGTCCAGGATCTCGGGGACCCGCCCCTGACCGCGGCGGCAGGTGAACGTGGTCACCAGCCGCCGGAACGCGCCGCCCCACAGCGTGGAGCCGAACCGCATGTCGCCGTACCGGGCGAGCAGTTCCTCGGCCTCCTCCCACCTGCCGTCGAGGGTGGCGCGGGCGGTCTGCGCGATGCGGACCATCGACTCCAGCTCCGGCCGTGGTGCGACGGCGACCTGCCCGGCCAGCAGCGCCTCGCAGCGGGCCAGCTCGCGGTCCCAGCCGGGCAGGTCCCCGTCGCGCAGCAGGCAGGACATCAGGAAGACCCGCGCCATCACCTCGCCGCCGACCGGCAGGCCGGGCAGGTCCGCCAGCTCCGCGGCCACCGCGCGCCGCTCGGCGTTGCGGCCGGGGCGGAAGGCGGCCAGCAGGTAGTTGTTCATCGCGCGGGCCAGGAGCGAGGTGTCGCCGGTCTTCCTGGCGAGGGCGACGGCCTCGGCGGCGTGGCGTTCGCCTTCGGCGCCGCGGGGGCCGTAGTGCAGCTCCAGGGCGAGGGCGCCCAGCAGCCGGGCGCGGCCGGCGTCGGGAAGGGGGCCGTCCAGCAGGTCCTCGATGACGGCGACCAGCTCGCCGTCGACGACGCCGTACGGGCGCCAGTTCCACAGGGACGGCCCGCCGATGGCGGTGACCGCGAGGATGAGCACCTCCCGCTCGCCGACGCGCGAGGCGATGCGGATCGCCTCCTCCCAGGCCTGGCGCGCGTCCCCCGGCCGTCCGGCGGCGCGGTGGGCCTCGCCCAGCTCGGTGAGCAGGCGGGCTCGTTCGCCGTCGCGGCCGGGCGGGAGCGCGGACAGCGCCAGCTCCCAGAAGCCGGCGGCCTCGGTGTGCGCGAGCTGGCCGGTGGCGCGCCTGGCCGCCTGGGAGGCGTAGGTCACCGTCTTGTCCGCCCCGCCCAGCCGCCCCGCGCGCGCGAAGTGGTGCGCCAGCGTGGCCGGCTCCGGCTCCGGCAGGACGGTTTCCAGCGCCTCCCCGGTCCGCAGATGGAGGCGGGAGCGTTCCAGCCGGCCGAGACCGGCGTAGAGGGCCTCCTGGACGAGGGCGTGGGAGAACCGGTAGTCGGCCCCCATTGGCGGTTCGGCCAGCAGCCCGGTCGCGACCGCGGGCTCCAGCCACGTCATCACCTGCTCGGCGGTGGTGCCGGTGACGGCCTCCAGCAGGTCGATGCCGACGTCGCGGCCGGCGACCGCGGCGGCGCGGAGCAGGGCGCGCGTCTCCTCGGGCAGCCGGGCGACGCGGTGCTCGATCACGTCCCGGACACCGCTCGGCACGGCTTCCCCGCCGCCGTTCCCGTCACCTCCCAGGCGCAGGACCTCACCGAGGTAGAAGGGGTTGCCGCCGGTCCGGTCCACCAGCGCCCGGACGAGGCCGGGTCGTTCGGCGACCTGCTTCGCCCGCAGGTAGGCGGCCACGTCGCCGGCGGTGAACGGGCCCAGTTCCAGCCGCTCGCCGGCCCTGGCCAGCACGGCCAGCGTGTCGCGGAGCGCGCCCGGGTGGTCTCCGGGCTCCGGCCGGCAGGTGACGAGCACGAGCAGCCGATGGCGGGCCGCCGCCCCGGCGACGAAGTCCAGCAGCCGCAGCGAGGACACATCCGCCCAGTGCAGGTCGTCCAGGACGATCGCCAGCGGCGTCCCGTCGCCCGTCAGGACGTCGAGGGCCCTCTCGTACAGGCCGAACAGCTCCTGCTCCGGGTCGGGGGCGCGGCCGGACAGCAGCCCGGAGCCGTCGCCGGCCTCGCGCAGGATCTGCGTCCAGGGCCAGAACGCGGGCGCGGTGCCGTCCAGGCAGCGCCCCCAGGCGATACGGAAGCCGCGCGCGGCGGCCAGGTCGGCGGCGGCCTGGACGAGGCGGGTCTTGCCGATCCCCGCCTCGCCGGTGACGAGTACGGCGCCGCCCTGGCCGCGCCGCGCCGCGCCCAGCCGCCGCTCCACCAGCGCGAGCTGGGCCGACCTGGCGATCAGCCCGTCCTCGTCCACGGCGGGCCCGGGTCGTACGGCGGGCGCCGGTTCGGGCAACGGCACGCGCAGCGCCGGCGACTGGTCGAACACCGCCTGTTCCAGCTCCCGCAGCTCCGGCCCCGGGCTCAGGCCGAGATCGTCCGCCAGCCGCGTCCGCACCCGGCGCAGCGCCGCCAGCGCGTCGGCCTGGCGGCCGGCCCGGTAGAGGGCGAGCACCAGCAGGGACCAGGCCCGCTCCCGGTACGGCTGGTGCCCGACGAGCTCCTCCAGCCCCGGGACCAGGGAGGCGGCCTCCCCTTGGGCCAGCCGGGCGTCGACGTGGTCTTCCAGGGCCGCGACGCGGGCGTCGGCCAGCCGGGCCACGACGGGCCGGGCGAACTCCTGTTCGGCGAACTCGCCCAGGGGATCCCCCCGCCACAGCCCGAGCGCCCGCTCCAGCGTACGGACGGCCTGGTCGTAGGCCCCGCGGGCGAGCGCCGCCCGGCCCTCCTCCGCCCACGCGGTGAACCGCCACAGATCGACCTGCCCCGGCGCGACGGCGAGCAGGTATCCCGGCTCGCGGGTCAGCAGCACCTTCGGCGGGGTCCGCGGCGGGCGGCCGGGTTCCAGGGTCTTGCGGAGCGGCGCGATGTAGGCCTGCAGGGTACGGGTCGCCCCGGCGGGCGGCTCGCCCGCCCACAACTCCTCGATCAGCCGGTCCAGCGAGACCACGCGGCCGGGCTCCAGCGCCAGCATCGCCACCAGCGCCCGCTGCTTGCGGGTGCCGAGGTCCAGCACGCCCCGCTCACCGGCCGTCACCTCGAGAGGGCCGAACAGCCGGAACTCCAGTTCCGCCCCCATGACCCTCCCCAACCCTGTGTCCGAAACCTCACGATACGGCACCCCAACTCGACCCCAACCCGATCCCAAACCGCGGTCGGCAGAGTGAGCTCAGCCACCACGAAAGGAAAGAAGTCATGACGATCGGGAACGAACTGCGCAGCGTCCTCCGCGGCCGGGTGCTCACCGCCGGGGAGGAGGGGTTCGATCGGGCGCGGCGGCCCTGGAACCTCGCGATCGAGCAGCCGGTCCAGGCCGTCGTCGAGGCCGCCGACGCCGACGACGTGGCCGCCCTGGTCCGGTACGCCCACCTGGCCGGGCTGACCGTCGCCACCCAGCCCAGCGGCCACGGCGCCACCGGTGACACCGATGGGGTGATCCTGCTGCGCACCGCCCGCCTGGACGAGCTGGCCGTCGACCCCGGCGAGCGCGTCGCCCGCGCCGGGGCCGGCGTCACCTGGGGGCGCGTGCAGGCGGCCGCGAGCCCGTACGGACTGACCGGCCTGCCCGGCAGCAGCCCCGTGGTCAGCGTCACCGGCTACACCCTCGGCGGCGGGCTGAGCTGGTTCGGCCGCAGGCACGGCTTCGCCTCCAGCGCGGTGCGCGCGTTCGAGATCGTGGACGCCACCGGCGCCCGCGCCCGCGTGACGGCCGAGAGCGACCCCGACCTGTTCTGGGGGCTGCGCGGGGGCGGCGGCGACCTCGCCGTGGTCACCGCGATCGAGTTCGCCCTGCACCCCGCGCCCCTCCTGTACGGCGGCCGGATGCTCTGGCCCGCCGGCAAGGCCCCCGCCGTGCTGGACGCCTACCGCGAGATCACCGGCGCCGCGCCCGACGAGCTGACCGTCTGGTACGACCTCCTGCAGTTCCCGGGTGCGGCCCCGCTGGTGGCGATCGATGCCACGTTCCTCGGCGAGGGCGGCGAGGCCGAGGCCCTGCTGCGGCCCCTGGACAAGATCGCCGGCCGCCTCTCCGACTCCCGCGCCCCGCTGCCGGTCGCCGATCTGGGCTCCATCACCGCCGAGCCCACCGATCCAGGGCCCGGCGTCTCGCGCGCCGAACTGCTCACCGGCCTGACCGGCGAGGTCGCGGCGGCGCTGCTGGAGCGTCCCATCGACCCACTGCTCAGCGTCCAGCTCCGCCACCTCGGCGGCGCCCTCGCCCGCCCGTCGGACACGGCGGCCGGGCACCTGGACGAGCCGTACGCCCTCTACCTGTTCGGCATCCCGGGCCAGAACGGGGACGCGGTCCGCGACCGCCAGCGCGCCCTCGCCGACGCTCTCACCTCGTACACCACCGGCCGCAAGCCCTTCACGTTCCTCGCGCCGGGGGAGCGCGCCGCCAACGCCTTCACCCCGCGGGCCCTGGCCCGCCTGCGCGCGCTCAAGCGCGGCCGCGACCCCCAGGGCACCCTCCGCGGCAACTTCCCCGTCCTGGGCTGACGACGTGAGCTCGGGACCGCGCCGCTGGACGATCGGCGGCGACGTCAGCAGCGGCCTCGTCAGATGACCTCGCCGAACCACACGGTCCGCGCGGTCAGGCGTGGCCGGATCGTGGCGATGACGTGCTCGGCGAAGTGCTCCGACGCGGTGTGGGCGTCGAAGGCGGCCCGGTCGACGTACTGCTCGTACAGCGTGAAGGCCGCCTCCTCGCCGGCGTCGGCGTGGACGACGTACGCCAGGTTTCCGGGCTCCTGGAGCGTGTGCTCGCGCATCTTCAGCAGCGCGTCCCGGACGAGGCCGGCGTCGTCCGGCTCGCACCGGTAATGGGCCACAACGGCGTAGGCCATGGGTTCTCTCCTGAAGACGTTCGCGGTCGATCGTGCAGATCTCATCATGAACCGGCACTCCGGCCGCGCCGAGCGCGGCCCGTAGGTTCCCGGGCGTCCGCACGGTTGTGATTCGCTTGTTACCTAATTTCGCGATAGATTCGGTTTTATAGGGAATTCTTGATCCCGAAGTCCAAGCAGAGGGCTTCTCCTACGTGACATCGTGGTGTGCCTCTGCATGGGCTTTTTCTGTGTTCAGGGGCCGCCTGGAACCTTTGTGGAGCATCAGATGGCCGTCCTGGAAATCGCGTTCGAAGAGATGACCGCCGAGCAGCTGCTCGCGGAGATGAACCGGCCCGAGACCGAGGAATGGCACAACGTCCGCATCCGCGAGCGCGTCGTGGAGATGTACGCCGGCCTCGTCAGCGAGGTCACCCGTCGTTACCGCTACCGCGGCGAGTCCATGGAGGACCTGCGCCAGGCCGCGTACGTCGGGCTGATGAAGGCGATCAACGGCTTCGACCCCGAGCTCGGCCACGAGTTCCGCGGTTACGCGATGATCACCATGGTGGGCGAGGTCAAGCGGCACTTCCGTGACCGCACCTGGGCCATCCGGGTGCCGCGGGTCTACCAGGAGCGCCGCCTGGAGCTCAACAAGGCCACCGCCGAGCTGACCCAGGAGCTCGGCCACTCGCCGACCGTCGCGGAGCTGGCCGTCAGGATGGGCATCTCCGAGGAGGACGTGCTGCTCACGCTCGACGCCTCCACCGCGTACAGCACGCTGTCGCTGGACGCCCCGGTCGGCGGCGAGGAGGACGCGGCGGACCTGGGCGACTTCCTGCCCGCGCAGGACGACTCGCTGGACACGATGCTCGGCAGGTACGCCATCAAGCCGCTCATCGACGCGCTGCCCGAGCGGGAGCGCAACATCCTGCTCATGCGCTTCTACGGCAACATGACCCAGTCCGACATCGCCGCCGAGTTCGGCATCTCGCAGATGCACGTCTCCCGCATCCTGCGCGCCGTGCTCACCAAGCTCCGCAGCGCCCTGTCCGAGTAAACGTGGGCCCCGGCTCCGCCGGGCGGTGGTCACGCGGACCACAAGCGTGGCCATCGCCGCAGGCCAGGAGCGTTTGCGGGGGCCCTCGTCGCGGTATGCCCGCTACGGAGAGGTGAAACTTCATCACCTTCCGTGGCAGACCGGGGGGCTGAGCCGTGACGACATCCACCGCGCTCGACGAGGTCCACGTCTTGTGGACGTCGGAGGGCCTGAGCTGCGACGGCGACACCGTCTCCGTCACCGCCGCCACCCTGCCGAGCATCGAGGACGTGCTGCTCGGCCTCGTGCCCGGCCTGCCCAAGGTCCACCTGCACAACAAGGTGCTCGCCACGGAGGTCGGCGACGCGTTCATGGCCGCCTTCCACCAGGCGCACCGTGACGAGCTGGGCCCGTTCATCCTCGTGGTGGAGGGCTCGATCCCGAACGAGCGGATCAACGGCGACGGCTTCTGGACCGCGATGGGCAACGACCCGGAGACCGGCGAGCCCATCACCGTCAACGAGTGGATCGACCGGCTCGCCCACAAGGCGTGGGCCGTCGTCGCCATCGGCACCTGCGCCGCCTACGGCGGCATCCACGCGATGGCCGGCAACCCCACCGGCTGCATGGGCCTGGCCGACTACCTGGGCCGCGACTTCCGCTCCGCGGGCGGCCTGCCGATCGTGAACGTGCCCGGCTGCCCCGTGCAGCCCGACAACTTCATGGAGACGCTGACCTGGCTCCTCTACCAGGCGGCGGGCCTGGCCCCGACGATCCCGCTGGACGAGATGCTGCGCCCCACGTGGCTGTTCGGCAAGACCGTGCACGAGGGCTGCGACCGGGCCGGCTACTACGAGCAGGGCGACTTCGCGCACGACTACAACTCGCCGAAGTGCCTGGTCCGGATCGGCTGCTGGGGCCCGGTGGTCAACTGCAACGTCACCAAGCGCGGCTGGATGGACGGGGTGGGCGGCTGCCCCAACGTGGGCGGCGTCTGCATCGCGTGCACGATGCCCGGTTTCCCCGACAAGTTCATGCCGTTCATGGACGAACCCCCCGGCGCGTCGGTGTCGGCGGCGGCGAGCGGCGCGTACGGCGCGCTCATCCGCAAACTCCGCGCCATCACCAACCGCTCGGCCAACCAGGAGCCGAAGTGGCGGCACAACGGCCGCAAACTGACCAGCGGGTACGACCCACGCTGGGGAAACTAGGGGGAACGGCAAGGTGACAACCCGTACGGCGGGGCGCGGTCAGGCAACGGGGACCGACCGCGAGCTGGTCGAGATGTCCTGGGATCCGATCACCAGGATCATCGGGAACCTCGGCATCTACACGAAGATCGACTTCAACAACCGCGAAGTGGCCGAGTGCAAGAGCACCTCGTCGCTGTTCCGCGGCTACAGCGTGTTCATGAAGGGCAAGGACCCGCGCGACGCGCACTTCATCACCAGCCGGATCTGCGGCATCTGCGGTGACAACCATGCGACCTGCTCGATCTACGCCCAGAACATGGCGTACGGGGTCAAGCCACCCCCGCTGGCCGAGTGGATCATCAACCTCGGCGAGGCGGCCGAGTACATGTTCGACCACACGCTCTTCCAGGACAACCTGGTCTTCGTCGACTACTGCGAGCAGATGGTCAAGGAGACCAACCCGAGCCTGCTGCGCCGCGCCGAGACCACCGAGGCCCCGAACGGCGGCATCCACGGCTACCGCACGATCGCGGACGTCATGCGCGCGTTCAACCCGTTCACCGGCGACGTCTACCGCGAGGCGCTGGAGGTCAGCCGGGTCACCAGGGAGATGTGCTGCCTGATGGAGGGCAGGCACGTGCACCCGTCGACGCTCTACCCGGGCGGCGTGGGCACCGTGGCGACACCGCAGGTGTTCACCGACTACCTGTCGCGGCTGCTGCGGGTGCTCGACTTCGTGAAGAAGGCCGTCCCGATGAACGACGACCTCTTCGACTTCTTCTACCAGGCCCTGCCCGGCTACGAGGAGGTCGGCCGGCGGCGGGTGATGCTCGGCTGCTGGGGCTCCTTCCAGGACCCGGCCGTCGTCGACTACGACTACCGGAACATGGAGACCTGGGGCCGCGCCATGTTCGTCACGCCGGGCATCGTGCTCGACGGCGAACTGCTGACGACGAACCTGGTCGACATCAACCTCGGCATCCGGATCCTGCTCGGCAGCTCCTACTACGACGACTGGCAGTCCGAGGAGACGTTCGTCACCCACGACCCGCTCGGCAACCCGGTCGACCAGCGCCACCCGTGGAACCAGACCACGCTGCCCCACCCGCAGAAACGCGACCTGGAGGGCGGCAACTACAGCTGGGTGATGAGCCCCCGCTGGTATGACCAGCGCACCGGCGACCACCTGGCGCTCGACACCGGCGGCGGACCCCTCGCCAGGCTCTGGGCGACGGCGCTCGCCGGGCTGGTCGACACCGGCACGGTCCGCGCCACGGGCCGCTCGGTCGAGATCAACCTGCCCAAGAGCCGGTCCCTGCCGGAGATGAGCTTCGAGTGGAAGATCCCGCGCTGGGCGAACACGCTCGAACGCAACCGGGCCCGCGCCTACTTCGTCGCCTACGCCGCCGGCATGGCGGTGTACTTCCTGGAGCAGGCCATGGCCGAGGTCAGGGCCGGGCGGACCAAGGTGTTCAGCGACTTCGACGTGCCGGACGAGGCGATCGGCTGCGGGTTCCACGAGGCGGTGCGCGGGGTGCTGTCGCACCACATGGTGATCAGGGACGGCAAGATCGCCAACTACCACCCGTACCCGCCGACGCCGTGGAACGCCAGCCCGCGCGACAGCTTCGGCACGCCGGGCCCGTACGAGGACGCGGTCCAGGGGCTGCCGATCTTCGAGGAGAACGGCCCCGACACGTTCAAGGGCATCGACATCATGCGGACCGTGCGCAGCTTCGACCCGTGCCTGCCGTGCGGGGTGCACATGTACCTCGGCGATGGCAAGGTGCTCAAGAAGCTCCACTCGCCGACCTTCGGCGCGGCGGGATAGGGCCGTGTCGGAGCGCATCGAACGCATCGAAGAGCTGCTCGACGACGCCGACCCGGCCGCGATCGAGCTGGTGAGGCGGCTCCTGGAGCTGTACGGGGACGGGCTCGCGCGGGTGATGACGCTCGCCGGCGAGCCGCTGGCGGCGCGGCTGGCCGCCGACGAGCTGATCTTCCCCCTGCTCGTCCTGCACGACCTGCACCCGCTGGACACCCGGGCCCGGGTGGAGTCCGCGCTGGCCGGGCACGACGCCGACCTCACCCACCTCGAGGACGGCCTGGCCCGGCTGCGCGTGCGCGGGTCCGGCTGCCGCGTCACCGCCGCCGAACAGGCGGTACGCGCGGCGGCCCCCGAGGTCGAACGGATCGAGATCGAGGGGACGGAGCGACCGCTGATCCCGATCGAGAGCCTGACCGTACGCCGCGGCGCGGGCTCAGCGGGCTCAGCGGGCTCAGCGGGCACGCCGGTCACGGCGGGCCCGGCGGGCCCGGCGGCGGGGACCGCGGAGGCGGCGGTGGGGGGCCGGTGAGCGGGCGGCTTCGGCGGCTGGCCGGATCCGGCGGAGAACGAGCCGCCGCCGAACGTGCCGACGTGGAGCGGGTCGCCGCCGAGCGGGCCGCTGAGCGGGCCGATGTCGAGCGGTGCGATCTGTGCGGCGAGCCCGTCCCGCCCGAGCACCGTCACCTGTTCGACCTGACCGTCCGGGAGTTGCGCTGCGCCTGCCGCGCCTGTCAGGTGCTCTTCGACCACACGGCGGCGGGCGGCGGGCAGTACCGGCTGGTGCCGCGGCGGCGCGAGCGGCTGACCGGCCTCGCCTGGTCGGGCGTGGGCGCGCCCGTCCGCACGGTGTTCCTGGTGCGGGACTCGGGCGCGGGCGTGCCGGTCATGTACTACCCCAGCCCGGCCGGCGTCGTGGCGGGCCCGGCCTGGGACGACCCGGCGCTCGCCCGGCTGGAGCCCGACGTCGAGGCGCTGCTGCTCGACCGCGAGCACGGCGCCTGGATTGTCCCGCTCGACGACTGCTACCGGCTGGCGGGCCTGGTCCGCTCCCGCTGGCGCGGCCTGACCGGCGGCCCCGGCGTACGCGAGCAGATCGCCCGTTTCTTCATCGACCTCAACGACAGGAGCCCGGCATGACCAAGAAGCCCATCAGGACCGGCAGGCCCGACGTCAGACCCGACACGCCCTCCCACGTCAAGGGCGTCAAGGAGGGCAACGCGACGGGCAACTACGAAGCGCAGGAGGGCCACCTGCCCGACGGCGGCTCCACCGCCAGGCGCTCGACCGGTATCAACCCGGGCAAACACGACCCGATCGATCCCAGCATGCCGAACCTGTCGCCCGCCTGACATGCGGCACACACCACCCGCGCCGCGGATCGAGGTCCGCGGCGTCGAGCCCGCCGCGCCCGCGGCCGTGCCCGCGCTCGACTTCACGCTGGCCATCGACGCCACCGGCGGGCCCGAGATCCGCTCGCTCACGCTCGCCACCCAGATCCGCATCGACGCCGCCCGCCGCGCCTATGGCGACCGGGACCGGGAACGGCTCGCGGAGCTGTTCGGCGCGCCGGAGGAGTGGTCGCGCAACCTGTCGAGCCTGCTCTGGACGCAGACCGTCACCCAGGTGCCCGGTTTCACCGGCGACACGGTCGTCCACGTCACCGTGCCGTGCACCTACGACTTCGACGTGGCCGCCACCAAGTACTTCCACGGCCTGGAGGACGGGGAGGCGCCGCTGGACCTGCTGTTCACCGGCACCGTCTTCTACCTCGACGGCGACCGGCTGCAGGCCGCGCACCTGCCCAGGGGGACCGAGGCGTCGTACCGGATGCCGGTGCGGGTGTGGCGGGAGCTGATGGAGCGGCACTTCCCGGGGAGCGCGTGGGTCCGGCTGGGCCGGGACGCGTTCGACCGGCTGTACGCGTACAAGGTGCGGCACACGCTGTCCGGCTGGGACGACGTGGTCCGCTCGCTGCTGGCGGAGGGCTGAACCGTGGACCACGTCAGGAAGATCGCCAACGCTGTGCTGTACGAGGGGTACCTGCTGTGGCCGTACCGGGAGTCCTCGCTCAAGAACCGGCACCGGTGGACCATCGGCGGCGTGCACCCCGAGGCGTACGACCCGGCGAGGTGGCGGATGCGTACGCAGTGCCTGCTGGAGGCGGAGCCGGGGGCCACGGTGACGGTGCGGGCACGGTTCCTGCACGTCGTCGCCAGGGCGCGCGATGAGATGGCGGGTGGTGAGGAGGCGCGGGAGCGGGAGGTGAGCATGCCACCCGTCGCGCTGCCCGGCGAGGGGCGGGCGGAGATCGACCTGCCGGCGGGGGAGGAGCGCGACGGGGAGGTGGTCCGCCGCTGGGAGGCGCTGCGCGGGCACGTCCACGTACGCGCCGAGGCCCTGGAACCGCGGCTGTTCCGCATCACCGCCGACGTCGTCAACACCACGCCCTGGGAGCGGGGCACGCGCGAGAGCGCGCTCGCCCGCACGTTCGTCTCCGCGCACACCGTGCTGCACGCGCCCGGCGGCCGGTTCGTCTCGTCGATCGACCCGCCGGACGAGCTGCGCGCGCACGCGGAGAGCTGCCGCAGCGACGGCGCCTGGCCCGTGCTGGTGGGGGCGGACACCATGCTGGCCGCGCCGATCATCCTGTACGACCACCCGAAGATCTCCCCGGAGAGCCCGGGAGACCTGTTCGACGCGACCGAGATCGACCAGCTCCTCACGCTGAGCGTGCTCGCGCTCAGCGACGAGGAACGGCGGGAGATCCGCGACGGCGACCCCCGGGGCCGCGAGATCCTCGACCGCTGCACCGCGCTGACCGGCGCCGAGCTGATGCGCCTGCACGGCGTCATGCGCAGAACGGAGGAGACGGCATGAGCGGCGTCGGACCGGGAGGGGCGCGCGGCGTCCGGACCCGGAGAGGGGAGACGGCGTGAGCGGCTTCTGGGACCGGATGGAGGGGCGGGGGCCCGCCGAGGTGGTCGTCGGCGGGGTGGCGGTGGGCGCGGGCAGCCGCGTACGCCTGCGCCCCCGCTCCTCCGCCGACATCTTCGACCTGGTCCTGGACGGCCGGGAAGGCGTGGTCGAGGCCGTCGAGCAGGACGAGGAGGGCGCCTTCCACTTCGCCGTCACTCTCGACGACGACCCCGGGCGCGACCTGGGCGAGGCCCGGCTGCCCGGCCACCGCTTCTTCTACGCCGCCGAGGAGATCGAGCCGCTCGGGGAGCGGGCCCACCGGGTCCTGGTGGCCGGGATCGGCAACGTCTTCCTGGGCGACGACGGCTTCGGCGTCGAGGTGGCCCGCCACCTGGCCGCCGCCGACCGGCTCCCCGGCGTGGACGTGGTCGACTTCGGCATCCGCGGCATGGACCTGGCCTACGCGCTGCAACGCGAGTACGACGCCGCGATCCTCGTGGACGCCGCTCCGCGCGGCGAGCCCCCGGGCACCCTCACGGTGCTCGACCCGGTGCTCGACCCGGAACCCGAGGACGGCGGCGCGGCGGTGGAGACGCACGGCATGGACCCGGTCAGGGTGCTGCGCCTGGCCGGCGAGCTGGGCCGGGTGCCCGGCGTGGTGCGGGTCGTGTGCTGTGAGCCCGCGACCGTGGACGAGGCGCTGTTCGAGCTGAGCGCGCCCGTGCGCGCCGCCGTCGAAGAGGCCGCGAACCTGGTGAAGTCCCTGGTTATGGAAATGATTGCGGAAAGTGCCGGACCGGGCTGCCGCGATCGAGCGCACGAGTGAGGTGATCTGGCATGAGGAAGTCGCGAGCGGTGCGGCTGCTCCTGATCTGCGGGATGGTGGCGGTCGTCGTTCACCAGTGGCCGCAGATCCACCGGTATCTGAGGATGGAGCGGATGTAGGTGCACGAGATCGGGCTGTGCGAGGGCCTTGTCGAGCTGATCCACCGGCAGGCCGCGGGCCGCCGGGTGGCCGCGGCCCGCATCCGGGTGGGCGCCCGGCACGCGGTGCTCGACGAGGCGTTCGGCCAGGCGTTCACCCTGGCCGCGGAGGGCACGGCCGCGCAGGGCGCGGAGATCGACCTGGTCATCACGCCGCTGACCGTCGAGTGCCGGAGCTGCGGCGTCCTGTCGGAGTCGCTGGACGTACTGGCCGCGTGCTCGTACTGCCAGGCCGGCGACGTGGTCCTGCGCGGTGGGGACGAGCTGGTGCTGGAGTCCGTCTGGTTCGGTGAGGAGGCGGCCGATGTGCCTGGGCGTGCCGGGTGAGCTGATCGGCCCGGCCGAGGAGCACGACGACCTCGCCGTGGTGGAGGTCAGCGGGGTACGGCGGCGCATCAACGTGGGGCTGCTGGCCGGGCAGGAGCTGAAGCCCGGTGACTGGGTGCTCGTGCACGTCGGGTTCGCGCTGTCCAAGATCTCCGAAGAGGAGGCTCAGGCCGTGCTGGACTGGCTGGAGGGGCTCGGCCAGGCGTACGAGGACGAGCTGGACGCACTGCGTACGTCGGACATTTCATGAGGAGGGCGGATGCGGTTCGTCGATGAGTACCGCGACGCGGGCCGGGCGCGGGCGCTCGCCGCCGAGATCGCGTCGCTGTGCCGGCCGGGGCGCCGGTACGCGTTCATGGAGGTCTGCGGCGGCCATACGCACACCATCTACAAGCACGGCCTGGAGGACCACCTGCCGCCCGAGGTGTCGCTGGTCCACGGGCCCGGCTGCCCGGTGTGCGTGATCCCGATGGGCCGGGTGGACGACGCCATCAACCTCGCCATGCGGCCCGGCGTCATCATGACCTCGTTCGGCGACCTGCTGCGCGTGCCCGGCGGCACCGGCTCGTTCCTGGACGCCAAGGCGGCCGGCGCGGACATCCGGATGGTCTACTCGCCGCTCGACGCCCTCAAGATCGCCAAGGCGAACCCGGACCGCCAGGTCGTCTTCATGGCCATCGGCTTCGAGACCACCGCGCCGTCCACCGCGATGACCGTGCTGCGGGCGGCGGCCGAAGGCGTGCGGAACTTCTCCGTCTTCTGCAACCACGTCATGATCATCCCGGCGATCAAGGCCATCCTCGACTCGCCCGACCTGCGCCTCGACGGCTTCATCGGCCCCGGCCACGTCTCGGCGGTGATCGGCTGCGAGCCCTACGACTTCATCGCCCGCGACTACCGCAGGCCCATGGTGGTGGCCGGGTTCGAGCCCCTGGACATCCTGGCCTCGGTCCACATGCTGCTCGGCCAGCTCGCCGAGGGCCGCTGCGAGATCGAGAACCAGTACGCCAGGGTGGTGCCGTGGCACGGCAACCCGGTGGCGCTCGAGGCGATCGGCCGTGTGATGCGGCTGCGCCCGCACTTCGAGTGGCGCGGGCTCGGCTTCATCGCTCACTCGGCGCTGGCGATGGCCGAGGAGTATGCGGCGTTCGACGCCGAACGCGTCTTCGACGTGCCCGGGGTACGCGTCGCCGACCCGCGCTCGTGCCAGTGCGGCGAGGTGCTGAAAGGCGTGATCAAGCCGTGGGAGTGCAAGGTCTTCGGCACGGCCTGCACCCCGGAGACGCCGATCGGCACCTGCATGGTGTCGTCGGAGGGCGCCTGCGCCGCCTACTACAACTTCGGCCGCTTCACCAGGGACCGCGCACGAGAGGTGAGCCGGGCGTGAACCGGGAACAGCAGGTGCTCGACCGCATCGAGCGGGCCCGCCGCCGCAAGCCCGTCGTCAGGGAGGAGCGCATCACGCTCGCCCACGGCTCCGGCGGCAGGGCCACCCAGGTCCTGATCGAGGCCGTCTTCCTGGAGGCGTTCCGCGACCCGCTGCTCGCCTCGCTGGAGGACGGCGCCACCCTGTGCCTCGGCGACACCCGCGCGGCCTTCAGCACCGACTCGTTCGTCGTCTCGCCGCTGTTCTTCCCCGGCGGCGACATCGGCGACCTGGCCGTCAACGGCACCGTGAACGACCTCGCGATGTGCGGTGCCCGCCCGCGCTACCTGTCGGCCGGGTTCATCCTGGAGGAGGGCTTCCCGGTCGCGGACCTGCGCCGGATCGCCGCCTCGATGGCCGACGCCGCTGCCGCCGCCGAGGTGAGCATCGTCACCGGCGACACCAAGGTGGTCCAGCGCGGCCGCGCCGACGGCTGCTACATCACGACCACGGGCGTCGGCCTCGTCGAGCGCCCGCTCACGCTCTCGGCCTCGGGAGCCCGCCCCGGCGACGCCGTCCTCGTGTCCGGCCCGATCGGCGCGCACGGCGCCGCCATCATGCTGGCCAGGGGCGACTTCGACATCCAGGCCCCGATCGTCTCCGACACGGCCCCGCTGCACGGCATCGTCGCCGCGCTGCTGGACGCCGTGCCCGAGGGGGTCAGGACGCTGCGCGACGCCACGCGCGGCGGCGTGGCCACGGTGCTCAACGAGGTGGCCACCGCCTCGAACGTGGGCGTGCTGCTGGAGGAGACGGCGATCCCGGTACGCCCGGAGGTGACCGGCGTCTGCGAGCTCCTCGGCCTCGACCCGCTCTACGTCGCCTGCGAGGGCCGCTTCGTGGCCGTCGTGGACGCCGCCCACGCCCCCCGCGCCCTGGACGCCCTGCGCGCCCACCCGCTGGGGGCCGAGTCCGGCATCATCGGCACGATCACCGCCGAACCGCCCGCCCTGGTGCTGCTGCGGACCGCGATCGGCGGCACCCGCGTGGTGGAGGTGCTGGTCGGCGACCCGCTACCGCGCATCTGCTGAGACCAGCTCGGCCAGGAGCTGGTAGAGCGTGGCCTGGGCCTCCTGGATACGGTGCACCGACGACGACGGCACCACGAACAGGTGCCCGGCCAGCCGGTCCTGCGCCATCCGCCCGCCGCCCGACCCCGCGAAGCCGACGGTCACCATGCCCAGCCGCGCGGCCTCCGCGAGCCCGCGCAGCACGTTGGGCGAGCCGCCGCTGGTCGACAACGCCAGCGCCACGTCACCCGGGCCGCCGAGCGCGGCGAGCTGCCGGGCGAAGACCACCTCGAACCCGACGTCGTTGCCGAGCGCGGTCACCAGCGCCGTGTCGCAGGCCAGCGAGATCGCGGGCAGCCCGGCGGCGGTGAACAGCCCCGCCACGGACTCGGCGTCGGTGCTGCTGCCGCCGTTGCCGAACGCGAACAGCCGCCCGCCGCCCCGCAGGGCCGCCGCCACCTCGACCGCGCACGCCGCCAGCGCCGGGCCCAGCTCGTCGATCACCCGCAACCGCAGCTCGAGGCTCTCCCGCGCCTTGGCGGCCGTGGAAGCGGTGACGTCGAGGGGGTCGCGGCGCAGGAACGGGTACAGCGTCATCGCCCGATCACCGCGATCGCCTCCTTGGCATGGACCAGGACGGTGTCCCCGGGCCGCGCCTCGACCAGCGCCACGCTGATCTCCTCGCTGCCCGCACCGGTGTCGGCCAGGGCCAGCCCGTCCGGCAGCAGCTCGGTGACGCGCAGGGGCACGGCGACGTCGCCGCAGGTCGTACAACGCTCGCTCATGAGGCCTCCAGGAACACGTGGACCAGCTCCCAGAGGAGGTGGTAGGTGGTGACGTGGATCTCCCGCGCGATCACCGGATCCCCGGTGCGCGCGAGCAGCACCTGATCGGCCGCCGTCGCCGGGGCGGGGGCCGTGGTGAGGACGACGGTCAGCATGCCGAGAGAGCGGGCCTGCTCCAGCCCGCGCAGCGGCCACGGCCCGATGCCGACGGCGAGGTCCTGGGGGCGTCCCAGCGTGCCGAGCAGGGCGGCGTCCACGGCGAGCGCGGGCAGGGCCCGCTTGCCGACGATCACCGGATGGGCGAACTCCACCGCCACGTGGGCGGCGTCCGCCGCGCCGCCGAAGGCCAGCAACCGGCCCCCGGCCGCGAACCGCGCGGCCATGGCCCGCGCGGCCTCCACGACCTGCGCGGCGTCCTCCGCCAGCGCCGTGCCCGGACCCGTACGCGCGGCGCGGGCCCGATCGAGCAGATCAGCCATCCCCCCATTCCAGCCCCGCCGCCGGCCTCCGTCCCGCAGCGACATGGCAAGCTTCGCAAAGACTTCCTGCAACGGTGTTCGAACCGGCCCGCCCCACCGCGCGTACCCCCATGTATGCGTTGGAGGATGATGGTCCTGGCACTGCTGGGCTTGGCACTCATGACAGGATGCGCCGCGGCGGCGGACACGACGGCCGATCATGTCGAGGCGGACGTGACCTTCAGTAAGGACATGATCGGGCACCACCAGGAGACGATCTACCTGGCCAAGGTGGGGGCCGAGCGTGGCGGCGACTCCTACGTGCGAGACCTGAGCAAGAAGCTGCTCGGGGCCGAGCAGGCGGACATCGACATGATGGCCTCCTGGCTGCAGTCCTGGCAGGTGGCCGTCCCCGTCACCTCGGCCGACGCGATGAAGGCCGGCGCGGAGCTGGCGGCCGGCGACGATTTCGACCGCAAGTGGCTGACGACCCTGTCCGAGCACCTCAAGCACGGGGTGCACATGGCCGAGCAGGTCAAGGGGGCGGGCCGGCACGGTCCCACCCTGGAACTGGCCGATCGGCTGATCAAGGAGCAGAACGTCCAGTTGGCGGAGATCGCCAAACGGCTGGCCTGATGACCATGCGGCCGCCGCAACCGTGCCACCGCGGCAGGCGACTCCGCGCGCTGGAAGGAGACGGGCGATGAGGGCGTCGGCGCGCGTCTACGCCGGGTCCGTGGTCCTCGCGGGGGCCGCGGCGCTGGTGTTCGTCGCCCTGCCGCTGGGCGGGGCGGGGCAGCCGGAGATCGCCGGGCTGCCCACCGCCGGCCCGCTCACGGAGCGCGGGCTGATGCTGGCCCGGTTCCTCTACGACCTGTGCGGGGTCGCCACCGTCGGTACGCTGCTCGCCGCCGCCGTCCTCGCCCCGCGCCACTCACCCGAGAAGGCGGCCTGCGTGCGGGCGGCCGGTTGGTGGGCGCTCGCCTGGACGGCCATGGCGCTGACGAGCTACGTGCTGACCGTGTCGGACGTCGTCGCGCTGCCCGTCGCGGAGCTGCTCGCCACCCCGGACCTGATCCGTACCGGCGCCACCTCCATCCCGCAGGCGCAGGCCCTGCTGCTGGTGCTGGCCGTGGCCGTCGCGGCGGGTCTGGCCACCCGGCTGCGGCGGGTGCCCACGTGGGTGCCCCTCGTGATCGCCGCGTTCGGGCTCCTCCCGCCCGCGTACGTCGGCCACGCGGCCTCCGCCGCCGACCACGACCTCGCGCTCTCCGCCCTGACGGCCCACCTGCTCGCGATGGCCCTGTGGGTCGGCGGCCTGGGCGCGATCCTGCTGCACTTCCGCCGCTCCGAGGACCTGCGGACCGTGCTGCCCAGGTTCAGCACGATCGCCCTGTGCTGTTTCGCCGGCGTCACCGTCTCCGGCGTGGCCGCCGCCTGGGTGCGGCTCACCGCCGTCTCCGACCTCTGGCGCACCGAGTACGGCTGGTTCCTGCTGGCCAAGACCGCCGCCCTCGTGCTGCTCGCGCTGTTCGGCTGGACCCACCGGCGCCGCACGGTCACGTACGTCGCCGACCGGAGCGTACGCCACGTCTTCACCCGCCTCGCGGTGGGCGAGCTGATCGTCATGGCCGTGGCGATGGCCCTGGCCGTCGGCCTGTCGCGGACCCCGCCGCCCACCCCGGCCACCGCCGCCGCCGGCGCGCACGACACGCGCCTGCTGGAGTACGACCTGGCCCCGTTCACCCCCGGCGCCCTGTTCACCGAGATCCGCCTCGATCCGATGATCCTGCTGCTGCTGGCGCTGCCCGCCCTCGGCTACCTGATCGGGATGCGCCGCGCCGGCTCCTGGCCGCTCGGCCGCGCGCTCTCCTTCTACGCCGGCCTCGTCCTGACGGCCCTGGTCCTGCTCGGTGGGTTCGGCGGCTACGCGCGGGCGATGGTGTCGGTCCACGCCCTCCAGCAGACCGTGCTCACCGTCGTCGCCCCGCTCCTGCTCTGCCTCGGCGCCCCGCTCACCCTGGCGGCCCGCGCCACCACCACCTCCTCCCAGTACGGCCACCTCGGCTCCCGCCTGGCGGGCCGCCGCCTGACCGTGCTGTCGTCGGCCCCGGTGGCGTACGTGATGGCGCTCCTGCTCCTCTACCGCACCGACTGGCTGCCGTGGGCGCTGTCCGGGCATGCCGCCCATCTGGTCACCGAGTTCGCGCTCTTCGGCGCCGGGCTGCTGGTCTGCTGGATCCTGGCGGGCGTGGACCCGCTGCCCCGCTCGATCTCCTGGTCCGTCCGCGCCGGGACGCTGGCGGCGGTGGCGGCCGCGCACCTGGTCGTGGGCGCCTCCCTGCTGTTCGGGCCGCTGGCCGCGGCCGACTGGTTCCTGCTGGCGGCCCCGCCCGGCGCCCCGGACCTCTTCGCCGACCAGCGGCTGGCCGGCGTCGCCTACGTCCTCGTGCCGCTGCTCCCGCTCTCCCTGCTGGCCGTACGCCTGGCGCGCTCCCGGCCGTCCACGTCCATCCAGGTCGTCGCGGTACCACGATCGCAGTACGCGCAGGCCGTCCCCGTGAAGGAGGGAGGCGGCGCCGAACAGCCCTAGCGTGGAGGGGTGAGTCTGCTGAGCTGGGCGAGGCGCGCGCCGAGCGCCCGCCCGTACGTCTGGGACGCCGTGCTGGCCGCGTTCGTCTACCTCGGGACGCTGCTGATCCCGTACGCCGGGCGCCACGGGCCTCCGCTGCCTCCCCCGCCGTCGCCTCCCACGACGCCGCCCTCGGCCGCGGCGATCGTGATCGGCCTGCTGATCTGCGGCGCGCTGCTGTTCCGGCGGCGCGACCCGTGGGCGGTGCTGGCCGTGTGCGTGAGCGGGCTCGTCGTGTACTTCGCGCTCGGAGGCCAGCGCAGCATGCTCGACGCCGGCCCCGTGATCGCCATGTACACCGTGGCCTCGCGCACGCCGCGCCGGACCGCCTGGCTCACCGCGCTGATCGTCGCGCTCACCCTGAGCGGGGCCAGGTTCGTGTTCTCGGGAGAGTCGCCGCTGGCGCCCGAACTGCTCGCGCAGGTCGCCTGGATCGGCATGGCCACCGCCATCGGCGACGCGTTGCGCAGCCGCCGCGCCTACGTCTCCGCCATCGAGGAACGCGCCCGCAAGGCCGAGGACACCCGCGAGGAGGAGGCGCGCCGCCGCGTGATGGAGGAACGGCTGCGCATCGCCCGCGAACTGCACGACGTGCTGGCCCACCACATCGCGCTCATCAACGTCCAGGCCCAGGTGGCCGCCCACGTGCTCGACAGCCGGCCCGACGAGGCCCGCCAGGCGCTCGGCCACGTCAGGAACGCGGGCAAGGAGGCGCTGAACGAGCTGCGCACCACCGTCGGCCTGCTCCGCCAGCCCGGCAGCCACGAGGACGTGCCGGCCGAGCCGTCGCCGGGCCTCGAGCGGCTGCCCGAGCTGATCGCCTCCTTCACGGCGGCGGGGCTCGACGTGCAATGCCTGGCCGAAGGCGCGCCCAGACCCTTGCCCGCGCCCGTGGACCTGGCCGCGTTCCGCATCGTCCAGGAGGCGCTCACCAACGTCAGCAAGCACGCCACCGACGCCAGCGTGAAGATGCGGCTCGGCTGGGAGCCCGCCCGGGTCGTCGTCCAGGTCACCGACGACGGCCCCGGCGCTGACGGCTCACGTTCCGATGGCTCTGGTCCCGATGGCTCTGGTCCCGGCGGCTCAGGTTGCGGCGGCTCTGGTTCCGGCGGTGGCCGGAACGGTTCCGGGCACGGGCTGATCGGGATGCGGGAGCGGGCCCTGTCCGTCGGCGGGACCTTCAGCGCCGGACCCGACCGGCGCGGCGGCTGGAGCGTGCATGCCGTGCTGCCCGTCCCCGAGGAGGTGCTCCCATGAGCGTCCGCGTGCTGCTGGCCGATGACCAGGCGCTGGTCAGGGCCGGTTTCCGGGTGCTGGTGGAGTCGGCGCCCGACCTGACGGTGGTGGGGGAGGCCGCCGACGGCGGCGAGGCGGTGCGGCTGGCCAAGGAGAGCGAGCCCGACGTCGTCCTGATGGACATCCGCATGCCGGGCATGGACGGGCTGGCCGCCACCCGTGAGATCACCTCGGGCGACAGCGGGATCAGGGTGCTGGTGCTGACGACGTTCGAGATCGACGAGTACGTCTTCGCCGCGCTGCGCGCCGGCGCCAGCGGCTTCCTGGGCAAGAGCGTCGAGGCCGACCAGCTCCAGGAGGCGATCCGGCTGGTCGCCAGGGGAGAGGCGCTGCTGTCGCCGTCCGCCACCCGGGGGCTCATCTCCCGCTTCCTGGCCAGCCCGAACGCCCACCCCGACCACCTGCCCGAGGACCTGGGCGTGCTCACCGAGCGGGAGCGGGAGATCATGACGCTGGTGGCCACCGGGCTGACCAACGACGAGATCGCGGTCCGGCTGGGCATCAGCAGGACGACCGCCAAGACCCACGTCAACCGGGCGATGCTCAAGCTGGGCGCGCACGACCGCGCCCAGCTCGTGATCATCGCGTACGAGACGGGCCTGGTCCATCCCCGGCCGCAGTAGCCGGGGTGGCCGGGTACGGCGATCGCGGTAGGCCAGGACCATCCCAAGGTCGGAAATTTCCCCTGCATATGGCGGCGAGTCTGGAAACGCCGGGCTACTTGCCCTGTCCCATATGCGAAGAGAAGTGGACCGATGTCGTTCCTGGCCAGATTGAGCCTCGCCAACAGAGGACTCGTCGCGCTCGTCACCCTCGTGGTGGCGGGCCTCGGCGTCTTCACCATCCCCCAGCTGAAACAGCAGCTCCTGCCCTCATTGGCCTTCCCGCAGGTCTCGATCATGGCGGCGTACCCCGGCGCGGCGCCGCAGATCGTCGAGGACACCGTGACCGTCCCCCTGGAGGACGCGGTACGCGGCCTGACCGGCGTCACCGGCGTCACCTCGACCTCCCGCGAATCCAGCTCGGCCGTCCAGGTCGCCTTCGACTTCGGCACCGACGTCGACGCCGCCCAGAGCGACATCCAGCAGGCGGTGGACCGGCTCTCACTCCCTGACGGCGTCGAACCGCAGGTCAACGTGGGCAGCACCGACGACCTTCCGGTCCTCCAGCTCGCCGCCACCTCCGGCACGGACGAGCGGCGCCTGGCCGACACCCTGTCGACCCAGGTGGTGCCCACGCTCGCGGGCATCGAGGGCGTCAAGGAGGCCACCGTCACCGGCCTGCGCGACCAGGTCATCACCATCACCCCCGACACGGACGAGCTCAAGGACAAGGGCCTGGACGCCTCGGCGATCTCGACCGCGATCCAGAACGCGGGCAGCCCTCTGCCCGCCGGCACGCTGACCAGGTCGGACACCGCGCTGAGCGTCCAGGTCGGCAGCCGGTTCGACGGCCTCGCCGACCTGAAGGACCTCTACCTCAGCCCGCCGGCCACCGCCGAGCCCGCCACCGGACAGCCCTCTTCGACGGGACGCCCCGGCACCGCCCAGCCCCGGCAGCAGGCGCCGAAGCCCGCCCCCAAACCCGACCCCGTACGGCTGGGCGACGTCGCGAGCGTCAAGCTGGGCCTGGCCGACTCCGCCACGCTCACCCGTACCGACGGCAGGCCGAGCCTCGGCGTGTCGATCACCATGAAGCCCGACGGCAACGCCGTGTCCATCTCCGAGGACGTCCGGGCCGAGCTGCCCGGCCTGACCCGGCAGCTCGGCGGCCAGGGCAGCCTCACCATCGTGTTCGACCAGGCGCCCTCCGTCGAGCAGGCCGTCGAGAGCCTGACCACCGAGGGCCTGCTGGGTCTGGCCATGGCCGTCCTGGTCATCCTGGTCTTCCTGTTCTCGGTCAGGTCCACGCTGGTCACCGCGGTCTCCATCCCGCTGTCGGTGCTCATCGCGCTGATCGCGCTGTGGGCCTGGGACTACTCGCTCAACATGCTCACCCTCGGGGCCCTCACCATCGCGGTCGGCCGGGTCGTGGACGACTCGATCGTGGTCCTCGAGAACATCAAACGCCACCTCTCCTACGGCGAACGCAAACGGCAGGCCATCGAGAACGGCGTCCGCGAGGTCGCCGGAGCCGTCACCGCCTCCACCCTGACCACGGTCGCCGTCTTCCTGCCCATCGCCTTCGTCGGCGGTCTCGTGGGCGAGCTGTTCGGCTCGTTCTCCATCACGGTGACGGTGGCCCTGCTGGCCTCGCTGCTGGTGTCGCTGACCGTCGTGCCGGTGATGAGCTACTGGTTCATGAAGCCGGGCAAAGAGGGCGACCGGGGCGAGGCCGAGGAGCGTGAGCGGCGCAGCGTGATGCAGCGGGCGTACGTGCCCGTCATCCGGTTCGCCACCCGGCACCGGCTCTCCACGGTGGCCGCCGCGCTGGCCATCCTCGCCGGGACGCTCGCCCTGATCCCGCGCCTGGAGACCAGCTTCATCGACAACGCCGGCCAGAACACCGTCAGCGTCACCCAGAACCTGCCCGCCGGCACCTCCCTGGCCGCCGCCGACGCCAAGGCCAAGCAGGTCGAGGAGATGCTGGCCGACGTGGAGGCCATCGAGTCGTACCAGGTCACCGTGGGCGGCGGAAGCGCCGTCGCGATGACCGGCGGCCCGCCCGGACGCGGCGGCGGTGGCGGCGGCGCGGCCCGCGCGAGCTACTCCCTCACCCTGCGCGACGGCAGCGACACCGTCGCCGTCGAGGACGCCCTGCGCACCCGGCTCGGCGCCCTCACCGACGCCGGCGAGATCAGCGTCGGGGAGTCGGGCGGCTTCGGCGGGGACGGCCTGGAGGTCGTGGTGCACGCCGCCGACCAGGACACCCTGCGCCAGGCGGCCGACCTCGTCCGGGACACCATGGCGGCCATGCCCGGCGTGGCCGAGGTGACCAGCACCGTCGCCGACACCGCGCCCCGCGTCGACGTCACCGTGGACCGCGAGGAGGCCGCCGAGAAGGGCCTGTCGGAGATGGCCATCGGGCAGGCGGTGGCGCAGGCGTTCCAGGGCGCCACCGTCACCCAGCTCAGCTTCGACAGCACGACCGCGGACGTCGTCCTGCGCACCGGCGGCGCGCCCGCCTCACTCGGCGACCTGCGCGACCTCGAACTGCCCGGCGGTGTCGAGTTGCGCGACGTCGCCAAGGTCGAGCAGGTGAACGGGCCCGTCTCGGTCACCCGTATCGACGGGCAGCGCAGCGCCACCGTCTCCGGCAAGCACACCGGCTCCGACCTGGGCGCGGCCGGCACCGACCTGCAGAGCAGACTGGCCAAGCTGTCGCTGCCGGCCGGGGCCACGTACTCGATGGGCGGCGCCAGCGAGGACCAGGCGGAGGCGTTCGGCAGCCTCGGGCTGGCGCTGGTCGCGGCCGTAGCCCTGGTGTTCTTCGTCATGGTCGGCACGTTCCGCAGCCTGATCCAGCCCCTGATCCTGCTGGTGTCGATCCCGTTCGCCGCCACCGGCGCCATCGGGCTGCTCCTGATCACCGGCACCCCGCTGGGGCTGGCGGCGATGATCGGCCTGCTGATGCTGGTCGGCATCGTCGTCACCAACGCGATCGTGCTGCTCGACCTGATCAACCAGTATCGGCGGCAGGGGATGGCGCTGCACGAGGCGGTGGTCGAGGGCGGCCGCAAACGACTGCGACCCATCCTGATGACCGCCCTGGCCACCATCTTCGCCCTCATGCCGATGGCGCTGGGCATCACGGGGGGCGGCGGCTTCATCTCCAAGCCCCTCGCCGTCGTGGTCATCGGCGGCCTGGTCAGCTCCACCCTGCTCACGCTCATCCTGGTGCCTACCCTTGTGGTTGCTGTACATGAGAGGCGTGAGAGAAGATCGCGTCCCCCTCATTCCGGCGATCGTCTACGTCAGAGTGTCGATGATGCTCGAAGAAAAGATCTCGCCGGCAATCCAGCGTGACGCCATCGAGTCGTTAGCCGCCCGGCGGGGGTACTACATCCCGCCGGGTATGTGGCCGAATGGTGGCTGGATCGAGGACTTGGATGTGTCGGGGAGGAACTTCCAGCGAACGATCATGGAAGCCATCGCCCAAGTAGAGTCGGGCAAGGCCACCGCGATCCTCGTGTGGAAGTACTCCCGCTTCGGCCGGAACCGCACCGGCAACCAGCTCAACCTCGCCAGGCCGGAAGCGGCGGGCGGTGAGCTGGTGTCGGCCACAGAAGAGGTGGACTCCACTACCGCTGTCGGCAAGCTGACCCGGGGCGTGCTGATGGAGATCGCCGCCTTCGAGAGCGACAGAGCGGGCGAGCAGTGGGCGGAGGCGTACCAGAATCGCCTGGCGCGAGGGCTGCCGCCCGCCGGAGCTCGCGGCGCTGCTCGCCCAGGTGCTCGCTGTCGCTGTGCAGGCGAGCGTGCCATCGCTGAACCTGCTGGTCGCCGCGTTCGCGATGGCGGTCAGTGCGATCGGTCCGGTGCTTCCGCTGCTGGGATCGCTAGCGATTGCGCTAGCCGGAAGCGTCCTGCCCGCCGTGGCTCCACTGCTGCCACAGCTCGCCCTGCTGAACACGCTCGCCTTGATCAAGAGCGTCGCCGATCTGACGCCTATGATCTTGCCGCTCCTTCCGCCGCTGCTGCAGCTGGTCACGCCCCTGCTGCCGCCGCTGATCATGCTGGTGCAGTCAGCCGCGCTGCTCCTGCAGGGCGACTTTCTCGACGCACTGGCCACGGCCGGGCGCGGGATCCTCGACTTCCTCGTCATCGTCGACAACCTCGGCTGGCAGCTCCCGCAAGGGCTGTGGAACGGCATCCAGTCGGCCGCCTCGTGATTTCGGAACGTGATCTGGGGCTTCTTCCGCAACATCCTGCCCGACTGGGTGCGGGCGGCGATGGGCATCAGCTCGCCTTCGACGCTCTTCGCGGAGATCGGTCAGTTCACGATGCTTGGCATGGCTCAGGGCATGCAGTCCTCGGCGCGGACGGTGCTGGCTACCGCATCGCGTATCGCCGGAGACCTGGAGCGGTCGTTTCGGCCGAACCTGAGCGCGACCATCGGCGACCTCGGAACGACCGGCCGCACCGTCACCGGCGCGGGACTGAACCGGCCAGCCGGGGTGAACATCTCCGTCACCACGATCAACCCGGCCGCCGAGACCACCAGCGAGACCGTCAACCGCGGCCTCGCCTACGCCGGGATGCTGGGGGTGTTGTAACGAAGTACACGAGGTTAGCTCGCAAGCAGGTCGAAGTGGAAGCCGACGATCAACAGGACCACCGCTATCCATCGAAGGATTCGTTCCGACACTGGATTCTCCAGCATCATGGCCGCCAGCTTCGCCAACGCGTCAGGGTTCACTACCGCGAAAGCAATAGCCACGTAGCAGACCAGCATGGGTACGCCGATCGTCCACTCGACAGAACCGCCGCCCACGTAGGCCGAAATCCCAAAGGGAACCGCCCCGATCAGCCAAATAATCATCGATGGGACACGAAGCCACTTTTCGGGGAGGTCAGCCCACGGGTCAACGCGCCGAACCCGCTCCCCGAACTGCCGGATACGCTCAGGGCCGATCACGTCCAGAACAACCGTCATGCCCCCGAGGAACGCGCCGATCTTACCGGTCCGACCCCACCACAACATGGGAACACCGAGCAGATTGTTGCCGACGGTGGATTTGCCGTCGAACCACATGCGCCACGCTTCCAAGTAGCTGATGTCCGCCACCATCGGAGCGTAGAAGCCGCGCTGGGTAATGCCTAGCGATTTCGCATGGGGCCTTCACGATGCTTGAGCGCCCGAAATGCACTTGGCACTTTGACGTCAGTAAACACATGGACACCGCGCCCTGGCCTTTGAACAAAGTAGGAGGGGCCATGCCGACGTACCAGCTCGACGGGGGTCCGCTCGACCATCCGGCCGGCACCATGAGACGATGACGGTGCCGCTCGTGCTGACCGTGTACGGCCGCACCCCGGCCGGTGCGCCAGGCGGGTTCGAGCAGATGGAGCGCAACCTGGAGGCGCTCGGCGCGCTGCTCGGTGTCAAGCACCGACTGATGAAGCTCACCTACATTGCGGGCACGATCGTCCGCCAGGCCGACGTCATCCTTGACGGGATCAGTGAGCCGGAGCTCAACACCTCGGCCGCGATGGCCCGTCTTACCGCGCTGGTGCGCATCCCCGGCGTGTATTGGCGCGACGAGATCGAGACCACACGGCAGGGATCGGCGAACGCCGTTGACCAGCCCGTGAGCACGCTCGCGGGCTCGACCGGGCCGATCATCGACGCACTGGTACGCTTCACCGGCGCGGCCGTCAACCCTGCCCTGACCGACGTGGCCACCGGAGGCCCGATCTCTCGCTCGTCGGGGTGCTCGCGGGAGAGCGGCTCCTGATCGACTGCGGACAGATGCGGGCCCGCTTGGTGACGACCGATACGTGGGACCTGGCGGCCGGGACGGATGTGACCCGCGACATCAACGCGACCGGCCCCGGGTCGGCATTCCGGTGGCTCCACCTCACTCCGGCTATGGCGGTAGGCGATCCGCATTCGCGAGCCGTCCTGGTCGACGCCGCGGCGTTGGGCACGTCGGCCGCGTCAGCTCTCGCGATCCGGGCGCGCCGCTCCTACTTGTAGCCATGTCGACAGCTACTGCAGCTCGACGCCGCCAGTGATGTAGTACTGGGTAGGCGGGCAGTACCTCACGGAACTTGACCCTGATCCAACCCAGAACCAGTCCCCTCGGTAGAAGTAGTACCAGGTGGATGACGGAGTTTCGGCACAGGTAATTCTCACCCTGTAGTAGCCCGTTCCCGCGGTACACCGTGTCCAGGAACCTCCGCCTGGGCCCCACGTCGCGACAGCATTGGGGATGGTGCATAGGTTGGGAACGGCACTCGCCGGTGTCGTGTTCAGGACTGTGGCGCCGGCCACTAGAACGGCAGCCGTTCCCACACGCGCCGCCATTCGAACAACGTTCATCTCGTATCCTCCACGGGATGCAGTAGAGCGCCGACCTTGATCTCATCGGCGCGTGCCGCTGACTTCGGCGCTCGCGGATCACGACTCACCTGAAGTCGTAGGGGTGTGTTTCGGCGTTGCAAGGTGTTCGCGTCCGAAGCATCGTCGTGCGTTCGTCACGTGGGAAGTGTTTTTCGGCGTCCGCCGAAAGGCACTGGTCAACTGCTGGTAGCTCAGCACCTGCGTCGCCCCAAGACACGAGCCCTGTAGACGCTCCGGCCGCTGGAAGGAGGCAACCAGGTGTTCGGCGTCCGTCTCATCGCCTACGCTCCCAACGGTGACCGCCTGGGTTTGCTGCCGCATCCGCTGTCGGTCCAGACCGGGCATCCGCTGAACGACCTGCCCGCGATGACGCTGAAGTACAGCCGTCACGCCCTCGGCGCCGGCCTGCTCGCGCAGCCGTGCGAATTGGCCGTTGAATGGTCGGAAGACGGGCTGATGTGGACGGAGCCGCCTGACGGTCGATTCCCGCTGATCCGGCGGCGCGCCGACCAGGTCGACGAGACCGGGCTGGCCATGTGACAGCGCGGGACAGCCATGGGCGCAGATCCTCACGATCTACTACCGGCCCGGCCTCGATGCCCTCACTACGCTCATCAACCTCGCCGAGCAGGGTGTGTGCGACTTTCGCATGAGCGGGCGGACGCTGCAGGTGTTCAACCCAGACAGCAAGCTCGCGCGATTGGGCAACCGGTCCCGCGCCGGTGGATGTGCGGTTCGGTCGCGACGTGGTGCAGGCCCCCGACGTCGGCACGTTCGAGGATCTGGCCAGCGCGGCCCTGGTGGTGGGGGAGGACGGGTTCCGCGCGTCGTTCCACAACGGCGGCGCGTACGAGCCGTGGGGGAGGTGGGAGACCTACATCGGCCAGGGCGGCGTCTCCGATCCGGGGACCGCGCAGTTGCTCGCCGAGGCGGTGCTGCTGCGGGCCGGGCACGAGCGGATCCAGCGCATCCGCCAGATCAGCCCGTACACTGCGCGATGGCTGTCGTGGCGTGACTACCGTCCAGGCGACCGGATTCTCGCCCCCGCCGAGGCCGGGGCCATGGAGTCGCTGCGGATCCGTCAGCTCACGGTGACCAGGGACAAGGACGGCGTCATCGGCGGCAACCTGGTCCTGAATGACCGGCTGCTGGAACGGGACCTGCGGTTGGCCCGCCGCACGGCCGGCATCGCCGGCGGCTCGACCGCTGAGGGCGGGTCGGGCACGCAGCCCGCGCCGGAGTTCCCGGCCCCGCGAACTCCGGCAGCCCCAGCCGGGCTGATCGTGAACCCCTTGGCGTACATCGACGAGCACGAGATGCCGCGCGGGCAGGTGACGAAAGGGGTTGTGGTGACGACGCCGAATCCGGAGGTGTGGGATGTCCTGGCGATGGACCCCACGCACGTCTCGCCCATCACCACCGCCATGCTGGAAGCGTGGGGATTCCGGATCGGGCTTCTCACTTTCTACGGCAAATATCAGGACGGGATCATCGGGCCGTGGACCCGCTGAGCCGCGCGGCCTGCACCGCCACAGTGGTGGTGCAGGCCGCAGTGTCGTCGGGCGGACACGGCGGACCGTGTTCGTGATCGACGATGCCGAGATGTCGCGCGCCTTCGGCCGGGATCGCCTTGTACTTGTCGTACTGCACGGGGCACGGAGTGGACTGGTCGAGCCCGAGCCTGCCGCAGCAGATGGCGATGATGCGGTGGCTGGTGGACGAGCCGATGCGGCCGCGCTCGCGCAGGCCGGGAGCGACGGCGCGGTATCGCAGCGAAGACATGGCGAACAAGATCATGGGGACGGTCGGGGAGTTCCTGTCGTGGTGCAGCCTGCCGGGATGGGTGCCGCCGACGCTGGTCAACGCCCTGACCCAGCCGCAGTATCTGCGCTACCTGCCCACGGGGTTCGAGGCGGGCGAAGACGGCCAGAACCGAACGGTGATGGCCCGCACGATCAAGTTCCGGGTCGCGGTCCCGGGCTATGAGTGGCTGTCGGATGAGGAGATCGGCGTGCTGCTCGGCCTGGCCCGGCACGCCCGCGACGCCTTCCTGATCCAGCTCCTGGCAGAAACGGGCAGGAGACTCGGTGAGGCGCTGGGCCGGCGCCGCAAGGACATGCATCTGCTGCCGGACTCCCGGGTGCTGGGCTGTCGGCACGAAGGGCCGCACGTTCACGTCCCTCGGCGGCTGAACGCCAACGGCGCGTTCGCCAAGGAGCGGCAGCCTCGGGCGATCCCGGTGGAGCGCGAGGTGATCGAGACGTATTCGCGCTACCAGTACGAGCGGGACGAGGTCGGCGAGGCGAGGCCGCCTCGCCGGAGGGCATCCCCAGGCTCTCCAGGTAGGACAGTGTGGTTCTACGTGGTTCTACGCGGAGATGAGGTGATACAGGCGCTTGCTTCGCTTCAGGCTGGTCAGCTCAGGCCCGCGTCGTGGGCGAGGATCGCGATCTGGGTGCGGTTGTCCATACCGAGCTTGGTGAGGATGCTGGAGACGTGCGCCTTCACGGTCGTGATGCCCATGGACAGGCCCGCGGCGATGTCGGCGTTCGTCTGGCCGCGCGCGATCGCCAGGGCCACCTCGTGCTCGCGAGGGGTGAGGGCGGCCAGCGCGGCACGGGCCCGCTCATAGGCGCCGACCTGCGCGACGGTGCGCTCCATCAACCGACGGGTGATGCGCGGGGACAGGATCGGATCGCCCGCGGCGACCCGGGTGACCGCCTCCACGATCCGCGGCGGCGGGGTGTCCTTCAGCAGGAACCCGGCAGCGCCCGCGCGGAGGGCGTGCAGGACGTTCTCGTCGGTGTCGAACGTGGTCAGCACGATCACCTCAGGCGGGCGGGCACGGGCGCGCAGCCGGCGGGTGGCGATGATGCCGTCCACCCGCGGCATCCGCAGGTCCATCAGGACGACATCGGGGGCGTGGGCGTCGGTGGCCGTGATCGCCTCCTGGCCGTCGGCCGCCTCGCCGACGACCGTGATACCGGCAGCGCCGTCCAGCATCATGGACAGCCCTGCTCGGACCAGGGCATCGTCGTCGACCAGTAACACGCGGATCACGCGGGCCATGGTAGCCGGGCCTGGAGCCGGAACTCCCCCTCAGCGCTGTGGTGATCCAGCTTCCCGCCGGCCAGCCGTACCCGCTCGGTGAGCCCGACCAGGCCGAGGCCGCTGCCGGGCGCCAGTGGGGCGGCGCCGGCCGGGGCCAGCGGGTTGCGGATGTCGATCAGCAGGGGCGTCCCGGGAGCGCCGCGCAGCAGCACGTCCACCGGTTGGCCGGGGGCGTGTTTGCGGGCGTTGGTGAGCCCCTCCTGGACGACGCGGTAGGCGGTCCGGGACGCGGCCTGCGGCCAGGCGCCCTCGTCGGTGACCTCCTCGCGGAGCCGCACCTCCTGGCCGGCCTCCCGCGCGTCGGCGATCAGGCCGGGCAGGTCGGCCAGCGCCGGCTGGGGTTCCAGCTCGTCCAGGTGGTCGTCCTGCTCGCGCAGCAGGCTGATCACCTGGCGGAGCTCCTCCAGCGCCTGGTGGACCCCGGTGCGGATCACCCCGGCGGCCCGGGCGAGCTGCTCGGGGGAGGAGTCCGGGCGGTATTCCAGTGCCCCCGCGTGGGTGGCCACCAGGGACAGGCGGTGGGCCAGCACGTCGTGCATCTCCCCGGCGAGCCGGCGGCGTTCGGCCATGCGGGCCTCGGCGACCCGCCTGCCCTGCTCGGCCTCGGCGCGGTCGGCACGCTCGTGCAGGGAGATGAGCAGGGTGCGGCGGGAGCGGGCCAGCGCGCCCCAGCCGAGCAGCGCGCCGTAGGAGGCGCAGATCAGCAGTAACCACCATTGCTGGGAGATGCCGGAGTTCGGCCGCCACAGCCCCTGGATCACGTGGGCCGCGACGCCCACGGCCGCCACCGCCGCCGCGACGGGGAAGCGCCTGCGCTGGGCCACCTGCAGCGCCCCCATCGTCGCCGCCGCAGTGGCCACGGGCGAAAGGGTGGCCAGGAGGGTGGCGGCCAGCGCTCCCGAGGTCGGCCACGACAGCTGGGCGAGCGCCGCGACCAGGCTCACCGCCGCGACGACGACGTCCAGTCCCCACATGGGCCCGCCGGCCAGGCTCCACAGCGTGAGGGCGCTCAGGCCACCCATCCCGAGGACCACGCTGGCCATCGCGATCGGGTGCGAGGGTCGGATCTTGCTCACCGGGTCAGGGTAATCGCCGGTTCGCTGGCGCCATACCTACCAAAGTAGGACCCGTACCGCACCGGGGGAGAACACAGAGCGACCGTGCGCCCGATGCGGCGGATCGGGCGACCGGGCGAAGCTGACGGGCATGAACACCTCAGCCAAGCGAATCCTCCTCACCGTCGTCGGCGCCCCCGCGGCCGCCCTGGCCGTCTGGACCCTGGCCGTGCCGGTCGCCGGAACCACTCCGACCGTGCGCATGGGCGCCGGCACGCAGCAGATCGGACCGGGATCGGTCCTGGTGGCGAGCCTGCTGGTCGGGCTGACGGGCTGGGCGCTGCTGGTCGTCCTGGAGCGGTTCGCGTCTCGGTCTGCCCGGATCTGGACGATCGTCGCCCTGGCCGTACTCGTCCTGTCCCTGCTCGGGCCGATCGGCAGCGCCGTCGGCATCGCCACGATGCTGGTGCTGGTCCTGATGCACCTGGTCGTCGGCACCGTGCTCGTCCTGGGGCTGGTACGGCGATGAACCCGCCCGGGCCCGTCACCCGCCAACCGGGCGCGGGCGGCCCGCCCACGACCATTCGCACCCCGCTGGACAACGCTGACACCGCACAGGAGACATGACATGACCGTCCTCGCCAGAGCGATCGAGGCCACCCGCCGCTACGGTGACGTGCTCGCGCTCGACCGCGTCTCGCTTGACATCAGGGCGGGCGAACTGGTCGGGCTGCTCGGCCCGAACGGCGCCGGCAAGTCCACCCTCATCAACCTCTTCGTAGGGCTGCGCCGACCGACGTCGGGCACGGTGGAACTGCTCGGCGGCTCGCCTGCCGACCCCGCCGTACGACGGGGCATCGGGGTGACGCCCCAGGAGACGGGATTGCCGGACGCGCTCAAGGTGGGCGAGATCATCTCCTTCGTCTCCGCCCATCACCCGAAACACCGGGATAAGGCAGACCTGTTGGAGCGGTTCAGGCTGGCCGACCTGGCCAAGCGGCAGATCGGCGGGCTGTCCGGCGGGCAGAAGCGCCGCCTGGCGGTGGCGCTGGCCTTCGCCGGCAACCCGCGCGTGGTCTTCCTCGACGAACCCACCACCGGGCTGGACGTGGAGGCCAGGCGAACCCTGTGGGAGGGCATCAGGAGCTTCCACACCGACGGCGGCACCGTGGTGCTGACCAGCCACTACCTGGAGGAGATCGAGGCGCTGGCGCAGCGGGTGGTCGTGGTCGGCCGGGGCCGGGTGCTGGCCGACGGCACCGTAAAGGCCGTGCGCGACGTGGTGGGCGTGCGCCGGGTCTCCTTCGCGGCGCCGGCCGTACCCGATCTGCCCGGGATCTTGCGGAGCTCGATCGAGGACGGCCGGGTGCACCTGCTCACCACCGACTCCGACCTGCTGGTCACCGAACTGGTACGCACCGGGACGGCCTTCGCCGACCTGCAGGTGCGGCCGACCTCGTTGGAAGAGGCCTTCATCACCATCACCGCCAAGGAGGAGGCACGTGTCTAACCTCATCCTCACCCACACCCGCTACCAGTTCCTGGAGCAGCTGCGCGTCCCGATCGCGCTGGTGGCCAGCGCGTTCTTCCCCGCGGCCGCGATGCTGGCGTTCGTGGTGCCCTTCACCGGCGCCGACCCGGCGAGCGCCACGTCGGCGACGGCCGCGATGATGCTGTTCGGCGCCATGTCGGCGGCGCTGATCGGGCTGAGCATCAGCGTGGCACAGGACCGCGAGCAGCCCTGGGACCCCTACCTGCGCACGCTGCCCGCCGGCCCGCTGCCCCGCTTCGCCGGCCGCATCCTGACCACGATGGCCAGCATGCTGCTGTCGGTGGTGCCGGTCCTGCTCATCTCGGCCTTCCTCACCGCCGCCGTCATTTCCCCGCTCCGCCTGGCGCTGGGCATCGGCGCGCTGCTGGCGGGCTCTGTGCCGTTCATGCTGATGGGTTTGTTCATCGGGTACGCGGTGTCGTCCAAGGCGGCGATCGCGGTGTCGCAGGTGGCGTACTTCCCGATCGCGGTGCTGGGCGGGCTGCTGATGCCGCTGGAGGTCATGCCGCGTTTCGTGCAGTCCCTGGCGCCGTTCGTGCCCAGCCGTGGCGCGATCGAACTCACGTGGGCCGCGGTGGCGGGCCGCACCCCCTCCCCCGTCTCCCTGGCCGCCTTCGCGGCCTGGACCATTCTCGCCGCGGCCGCCGCCACCTGGGCCTACCGCCGAGACGAGGGCCGCCGCTTCTCCTGATCCGTTTCCCGGCAGGCACGTACAGTGCGGTGAGAAGGGTGCCGAACACCCGGGCACGCCTTCGTTGCAACATGGCTTCAATGCCGGTCAACGTGCCTTACGTGCCTGACAAGATCATATCGCTCTGACCTGCGAGAAGAAGCCAAGAACCCAAGATGACCATCGGGCTCGTCGGCGCGGTGCAGGACCGAGGCGACGAGTTGGCGATTTCCGCCAGCGAGACGGGCGCGGACGGCTTCCAGCGCGGCCTGGATTGGCGCGGAACGCATGTTGGCTTCGGAGCGGAGCCAAGGCAGGAAGCGGGTCAGCCAGTCGAAATCCTCGACGGCGACGATCCGGATCAGGTTGACGAACCGTGCGTCACGGTCGCTGTCCTGCTCGTAGTAGGTGTTCTCGCCCACCATGTTGGTGATCGCCACCATGAAAAGTTCGCTCTTGGCGTTGCGGCCGAAGCCGGCGCCGCCCTCGTGGGTGCGGCCGGTGGCTGTGGTGCTGGCCTTGATGGGGCTGGTCACAGGCGGGCGGGCGGCTGCGGTGTTGAACTTGGGCATGAGAAAGGCGGACTCCTTCCTGATGGAGCTACAGGGAGGAGCCCGCCTTACGCCGGACGGTCCGCCGTTCCCACCGGCAAGCTCGTCCTCGACGCGCCGGCCCGCATCCGGCTCATCCGGGGTACCGGCCAATCACCCCCGACCATCCCGCAACCCACCGACCTCCAACTCCATCTCCTGGACCTCCTCGACATCGATCCACGAGACCTCCGCTGAAAATCACTCACGTGCGGAAAACGGGGCTAGCGGATCGGCTAGCGAGATGTGGATCACCCAGGCACCACCCCGGGACGACGGGGAAGAGGGTGTCAGATCACATCACCATTACAGGTTTGGCATGGGTGTGCATTCCAACGTTGTACACCATGGTCGAGAACCGCAAGGAGAAGAAGCGGACCAAACCGCCGATCGTGGCTGAGGCGGAGCAGCCGGTGCCCGTGGGTTAGCTCCCCCCCGCCACGGCCTCCCGCCCGGGCCGGCGGGCGATCACGGAAGCCGTCGCTCCTGATCGCGCCGCCGGCCCTCATCCCCCGCAGTACGCCAGGGGCCATGGTCAGGCGCTGCCGCCGCCCTGTTTTCCCCAGCCCGTCAGCGTGTATGCCAGCGGGCAGGCCACCTGCGCCCAGGAACCGGCGTTGGTCCAGGGCGACTCGAACCACTTGTCCTTGTAGAACTGGTTGGAGCAGAGGGCGATCGCCTTGTACGGCCCGGTCGTGGCGCAGCGGACGTGCACCTCGGGCGGTATCCGGTCCTTGTAGGGGTTGATGACGCAGTCAGCGGCGGAGGCCGAAGCCGGCGCCGCCGTCAGGGGCCCGGCAGCGAGCGCGATGGCGATGCCCATGAGCGGCACCCATTTCGTGGCCCGTCTCATCATTGTCCGACCTTTCGTGAAGGGACCTGGCGGGGGCGGCAGCACGGTACGGCCGTCATCACCAGCGCAGACCGATCCGTGCAGCCTCGTAACCTCTTGGCACCGAGAGAGTGGGGTAACCGGCCCGCACGTTTCTGCAGACCCACGACCGGGGTGGGTCACTGTAGGCGAAGTCCGCCCCGCATACGGAACCGCCGTCGATGTAGAGGGTCCAGTGCCCGACGACGGGATTGGGCCCGGTCACGTCGACGTCGATCGAGATGGTCCCGCCAGGGAATCGCGTCGGATAGAGCTGAAGGTCGCACCACGGCTCCAAGGTGCCGGTCACCGGGCAGTATTTCGTCCCTCCGGCGGCCTGGGCCGGCGTGGCCAATGTGGCCACCACGGCCGCACCCGCCACCACGACCGTCGCCAGTTTGCGCAGTAATCGCATACGATGACTTCCTTTCATGTGGATCAGGTAAAGGGCATCGTCGGGACGATTTCCGATTTCGCCCGGCGACATTTTCCGGACGGCTCGAATCCGGCGGCTCAGAGATCGGTCAGCATTCGCCGCGCCACCTTACGCTCTCCAGGACCGTCGCCGTGGGCACGTCCCCTTTGTAGAGGCCAGGACCCGGGTTGTAGTGAATGCACTGGGTGTGCCGCTGGCCGTTCGCGTAGAGAGAGGTGATATCGACATGGTCGGCTCCGGGGAAACGGACGCCATTGTTGAAGAAGGACCGATAACTTTCCCTGCCGAACCATGTGCCTGTGGTCTTCACCACGAGCCTGCCCTCCTGGCCCCAATCGCTCCAGGCGCAGAAGTTCCCCGGGGGGCAGTCGTCCGGGCTCGGTTCGGCGGAGGCGGGGGAGGCCGTGGCGAAAACGCCCACGAGTACTGAGGTGATGAGCAGAGCCGCGGCGGCGCGTGATCTTTTCATGAAAGGCTGCCCTTCGCTGAGACCGCATGGCCACGATCCTCGGTGGCCAGGGGCCGGCCGGACTCCGGCCCGAGCACTTCGGTGAGCCGGCCACCCTGTCTTGGACATGCCAATTCTCAGCCGTCGGAATGAACCCGACCAGGGCGGGCGCAGGGCATTAGCCGGACATTGCAGCCGGACCGGCCAACCAGCGTGGTGAATACACGGGCGGGCGTCTCCGCCTGTCCCGGGCGCTGGATACGAAGGCTTGAAGGGGCGAAATCTCAGGGCTTATTCCGGCGCAGTGGCGGATGCCTGTCACTGGCGGATATCCGTGCCCGGGGCGTTATCCGTGCGGGGGGGTGTCCGCGCCGGTCGCAAGGAAAGATCGAGGGCGTGGGATGGCGCGTTTTCGATGTGCCGCACGCTCCGGACGCCCGGCCGGATGGCTTCGAATGGGGCCGCAGCCCGCGGGGCCCGGCCCCGGCAGACCCGCTTTCGGGGCCTGCCGGGCCCGGCCCGGGGTGGTTCGCGGCCGGAGTGGGACGTCACTTCTTGAAGGCGTCCTTGACCTTTTTCCCGGCGTCCTTGACCTTCTCGCCGGCCTGCTTCAGGCCACCCTCGGCCTGGTCGGCACGCCCTTCGGCGCGCAGGTCCTCATCGTCGGTGGCGTCGCCGATGTTCTTCTTCGCCCGTCCCTTGAGTTCCTGGGCCTTGTTGCGGATCTTGTCGTCGGTGCCCATGTTCATGCCCTCCTGCTCGTATTCACGCGAGCCCTTGTACTTTCCGACCAGGAAGGGCGAAAACGTGGAGCGGCCGGCTAACGCTGAGGGGGCGTGGCGGCCCAGGTGCCGTGGAAGCCTGTGGGGACGCGGACCGGCAGGTGCACCTCCGCCACCGGCCGGGCCGACAGGTCGGCGGCGTCCAGGACGGCGAGGTAGCCGGTGCCGCGGGAGCGGTCGTGGCAGAAGGCCAGCAGATAGCCGTCGTCGTCCGCGGGAGTCTCCGCTGCCTCGGTTCGGCGGGGGACGAAGACGGCCTCGCCGCAGACGTGACCGGCGGGCAGGCGGTGGGTGGTGCGGGCCGCGCCCCGCGTGAGGTCGTATTTGTGGATCTCCGAGCGTTCGGGTTCGGCCTCCAGGGAGAAGCCGGTCACGTAGCCGTAGCGGTACGGGCGGCCGACCTCGGCGTCGGCGACCCTCGGGTATTCGATCGGGGCGTCGTCGAGCGGCCGCTCGGTGGCCGTGCCGGTGGCCAGGTGCAGCCGCCATTCGTGCAGGGCGGGCAGTCCGCCGCCGAGGTCTTCGGGGCCGCCGCGCCAGAGCGTCGGCACCCGGCAGCCGGTGACCGTGACCACGCCGCCGGTCTCGGAGGCGTTCATCGTGTGCCACACGTAGCACGGCTCGACCTCGAACCAGCGGACCGGGCCGCCGTCCCGGCGCATCACCCCGAACCGGGCGCCGTGCCCGTCGTCCCACCGCCACGGCATCCCGCCGGCCGTGGCCATCGCCAGGTCGAACACGACGGGCAGGTCCATGAAGATCACATGGTTCTCGGTGACGGCGAAGTCGTGCATCATCGTCGCCCTCGGCACCGTCACCTGCTCGGCCTGCAGCAGTTCGCCGGTGGGCGCGGCCCGGTAGTAGGTCAGGTACGGCGGCCGTAGCCGGTAGCCGAAGAACAGCAGCTCCCCGGTGCGCGGGCAGATCTTGGGATGGGCGGTCATCGGGGTCCGCAGCGCGCCCCCGAAGGTGTACGGGCCGACCGTGTCCAGGTCGGGGGTCAGCTCGTACGGGAAGCCGCCCTCCTCCAGGGCCAGCAGCCGGCCCGCGTGGGCGACCAGGTGGGTGTTGGCCGTGGAGACCCGGTGGTCGAACCGCCCGGTGGCCGGGTCGAAGCGGGGCGTGGCCGGGTTTTCGTAGAGCGGGGTGCGCACGTACCGGTTGCGGTACCAGCGGGCCCGCCCTCCCTCCAGCGCCACGGCGTGGACCATGCCGTCGCCCGCGAAGAAATGCGGCGACCAGCCCGTACGCGGATTGGGCCCGTTGCGGAGATACACCCCGTTCAGCTCCTCGGGGATGGCGCCGATCACCTCCGCCGGCTCCACGGTCACCTCCTCGGTGACCGGTGCGTTGTTGCCCGCCAGGTGAAGAGGCAGGCCGGTGTTGTGCGCGGTCGTCATCTGCGGTGTCCTCCGTCGTTCGAGTCCGGCCGCGCCAGGATGCCGGGAGGATCGCCCGAGAAACAGTCTTGTCTTTTCCGGCGCCGTCAGCCGGGACGGGCCGGGGGAAATTACCCTGCATAATGGGACTATTGCTGACAGCTCTCCTGACATGATCCCGACATGATGTAAAGGGCCGTCCTCCGTAAACTCTCGCCCCGAAATTGAGCAAGATCTGCTTCGCGTTCGCCGTTATTTCGCTTCATCGTAAGGACGTCGGGCGAACCTGGCCGCGACATGTATCTGGCCCCGGGCAGGAGAAGCAGGTTCTCATGGTCAGACGATCCCTCGCGACGCTCACCTCCGTCGCCCTCGTCCTCATCGCCGTCCTCGCGTTCGCGTCGCCGGCCCACGCGGTCACCCTGGAGCAGAAGCTCGCCGCGCTCTCCGGGTTCACCCAGCCCACGACCCCCAGCGCCACCTCCTGGCGGGACGCCTGGCAGAACCAGGCGGCATGGGCGGACTACACCTTCGACTGGTCGACCGACCTGTGCTCGAGCAGTCCCGACCAGCCGCTCGGATTCGATTTCCGAATGTCGTGCAGGCGGCACGACTTCGGTTATCGCAACTACAAGGCGGTCAGCCAATTCCCGGCGAACAAGGACCGTATCGACAACGCGTTCTACTTCGATATGCGGCAGGTGTGCGCCGGATACTCGGGAATCTCCAAGGCCACCTGTGACGGGCTCGCCTGGACGTACTACCAGGCCGTCCGCCAGTTCGGCAGCGTCGTCGTCACCGACGAGCAGATCCAGGAGGTCAAGCGGGAGGCCGAACTGAACGCCCAGAACGCGTGAGGCGGGCGGGGACGCCCGGCGTGGCCCCGGGCGTCCCCGCGCCTCATCGCCGAGTCATCACGGCGTCAACGCGCCGCCGTACCGTCCAGGTGATCTCCGCAACGATCAACCGATCCAAGGAGGAAACCCGGATGAAGCGCGTTCTCGCGATACTCGTGCTCCTCGCCGGCGGCCTGGTCGCCTGGCCCGCGTCGCCGGCCAACGCGGTCGACTACTTCCAGTTCCGCAACGCCCAGCTCGACAACTGCCTCACCCTCGTCGGATCCGCCGCCCACGACGGCGCCTGGATCGGCCACTACCCGTGCGACGGGACCGACGGCCAGCGGTGGCGGGTCGAGAACATGGGCAGCGTCCTCGTCTGCGTCGACGACGCCTGGTGGAACCTCGGCCAGTGCACCCTGTACGGCACCGTGACCGCCTTCCGCATCCGCAGCAAGGTCACCGACAAGTGCGTCGACCTGTCCGAGCGGAGCACCCGCAGCGGCACCCGCGTCCACCAGTGGTCGTGCTACAACACCGACTCCCAGCTCTGGTACTTCCGCGGCGACGACTCCAGCCAGAAGATCATGAGCGTCCGCGCGCAGAACAAGCGGGAGAAGCCCATCTCGATGGAGCCGCGCTGGGACGACCCCAACAAGGCCCAGATCTGGACCGACAACGGCTCCCTGCTCCAGACCTGGCGGCGCGTCGCCTGACCGGCGCGTCCAGCGGCACCCGACAGGAGCGGGCCGGACTTCCGGCCCGCTCCTTCGCGCGCCCGGCCCGGATGGATGAATCGCCTGGCGGAGGCCCGCCAATGGGGCATCGCCGCTGATCTGTCCGCCCGGCACGCGGTCGGTCACCCTCGAGATGGTCCTGCCAGAGGGGGTGACGAGATGCGATTCCGGATGCTGGGCCCGCTTCGGGTACGCGGCGGCGCCGGATGGACGCGGGTGGCCGCCGGGCAGCAGCGGGTGGCCCTTGCGGTGCTGCTGGTGCACGCGGGCCGCATCGTCAGCAGGGATCAGCTCGCCGACGCCATCTGGGGCGACCGGCCGCCGAGGACGACGGCCAACACCGTGGCGGCGTACGTCATGCGGCTGCGCCGCCTGCTCGGCGGTCATGTGCTGGTCACCCGGGAACGCGGCTACGAGCTGACCGCGGGCGAGGGCGACGTGGACGCCGACGTCTTCGAACGCTCGCTCGCGACCGCCCGCAGGGAGTCACAGGCGGGGCGGCTCGAGGTGGCGGCGCTGCGGCTGTCCCGGGCACTGAACCTGTGGCAGGGCCAGGGGGCCGCGCTGGCGGACGTGCCGGAGACGCCGGCGCTCGCGGCGCGGGTGACGTACCTGGAACAGCTTCGTCTCGGCGCGGAGGAGGAGCACGCGCGCGCCCTGCTCGACCTGGGCCGGCACGGTGAGGTGGTGGAGGCGCTGCGCCGGCTGGCCGAGGAGGGGCCGCTGCGGGAACGCCGCTGGGCCCTGCTGATGACCGCCCTGGCCAGGTGCGGCCGGCGTGCCGAGGCGCTGGAGACGTACCAGCGGGCGCGGAGGGTGCTCTGCGCCGAACTGGGCGTGGAGCCGGGGCCGGAGCTGCGCCGGCTGCAGGGCGACGTCCTCACCCAGACCCTGGCTCCGCCCTCCCCGCGCGGCCCCGCCACGCTCTCCGTTCCGACCCTGAGGCCCGAGCCTGGTCGGAGTTTCGCTCCTGTCCCGGCGCAGCTACCGGCCGCCGTCGGGCACTTCACCGGCCGTGCCGGGCAGCTCGCCCGCCTGGACGCCCTGCTGCGCCCGGGGGACGGCCGCGCCGCCGGGGTGTGCGTGGTGACCGGCCCTCCCGGGGTGGGCAAGACGGCGCTGGCCACGCACTGGGCGCACCGCGTACGTGACCGGTTCCCCGACGGTCAGCTCTACGTGAGCCTGCGCGGTTACGGCACCCCGGTGCGGCCGGGCGACGCGCTGGCCGGGTTCCTGCGGGCGCTGGGCGTACCGGCGGGGCGGGTGCCCTCCGACGTGCACGAGGCCGGCGGCCTGTACCGCAGCCTCCTCACCGGCAGGCGGCTGCTGGTGCTGCTCGACGACGCCCGCGACCCGGATCAGGTACGCCCCCTCCTGCCCGGCGGCCCCGGCTGCCTGGCCCTGGTCACCAGCCGCGACCGCCTGACCGGGCTGATCGCCCGCGACGGCGCCCGGCCGCTGACCCTCGACGTCCTGTCCGACCCCGAGGCCCACGCCCTTCTCACCGCCCTCATCGGCGACCACCTCCCCACAGCACCGCAAACGGATCCGGCCCACCCGTGCGGCGACGGGATCGCGGCGGCGCCGGGGGCGGAGCTGGCGCGTCTGTGCGGCAATCTTCCGCTGGCGTTGCGCATCGCCGCCGCCAACCTGGCCGCCCGCCCCCACACCACCCCCACCGAGTACGCCGCCACCCTGGCCACCGACCCCCTCGGCGGCCTGGACGTGGACGGCGATCCGCGTACCGGGGTCAGGGCCGCGTTCGACGCCTCGTACGCGGCCCTGGAAGAAGACGCCCGCAACCTGTTCCGGCGGCTCGGACCCCTGCCCGCCGCGCACGTCACCGCCCAGGAGGCCGCCACCCTGATCGCCGCCGCCCCCGCCACGGCGGCCCGCCTCCTGCGCCGGCTGGCCACCGCCCACGTCGTCGAGGAGCACGCCGCCGGCCGCTACGGCCTGCACCCCCTCCTACGCGCCTACGCGGCGGAGAAGGCGGCGGCCGAGAATCCGGCGGCTGACGCGGCGGCGAGGGCGGCCCCAGGCACGGCCGTCGAACCGTGACGAGCCCCGCCCCGAACGGGTTGTTAACGTGCTGCCCGTGCCCTTCATCGAGGTCCTGTCCGAGATCCTGCCGCCGAGCCGGATCGTCGCCGACGCCGACGTCATCGCCGCCCACTCCCGCGACCAGGCCGCCTGGGCGCCCGCGGGCCGGCCGCTCGCGCTGGTCCGGCCCCAGGACGCCGAGCAGGTACGGGCGGTGGTGGCGGCCTGCGCCGCGCACCGCGTACCGATCGTGCCGAGAGGGGCGGGCACGGGCCTGTCCGGCGGCGCGAACGCCGTGGACGGCTGCGTGCTGCTGGCCCTCGACGGCATGGACCGCGTCCTCGAGATCGACGCGAGCGAGCAGCTCGCCGTCGTGCAGCCCGGAGTGATCAACGACCACCTCAGGGCGGCGGTCGCCGAGCACGGCCTGTGGTACCCGCCCGACCCGGCCAGCTCGCCCTGGTCCACCATCGGCGGCAACGCGGCCACCAACGCGGGCGGCGTCTGCTGCGTCAAATACGGCGTCACCCGCGACTACGTCCTCGGCCTGCAGGTCGTGACCGGCACCGGCGAGCTGGTCAGGCTCGGCCGCCGGACCAGGAAGGGCGTGGCGGGGTACGACCTGGCCGCCCTGTTCGTCGGCTCCGAGGGCACGCTGGGCGTGATCACGGAGATCACCGTGCGGCTGCTGCGGCTGCCGGAGAGCCCGCCGATGACGATCGTGGGCGCGTTCGACTCGCTGGTGGCGGCGGGCAGAGGGGTCGCGGCGGCGGCCGCGGCCGGGATCACGCCCGCCGCGCTGGAACTGGTCGACCGCTACTGCCTGCGCGCCGTGGACGACTGGAAGAACATGGGGCTGGCCGACCTCGGCGACGTCCTGCTGCTCGGCCGGGTGGACACCGGCGACGAGCGGGAGGCGGCCGCGCTGCAGGAGTGCTTCGACCGGGCCGGGGCCACGTGGAGCACCCGCTCGACCGACGCCGAGGAGGCCGAGGCGCTCTTCTCCGCCCGCCGCCTCGCCTACCCGGCGCTCGAACGGCTCGGCCCGGTGCTGACCGAGGACGTGTGCGTGCCGCGCGGGCTGGTGCCCGAGATGCTCGCCCGCATCGAGGGGCACGCGAAGGCGCATGACGTGCACATCGCCAACATCGCGCACGCGGGCGACGGGAACCTGCACCCGCTGATCGTCGTACCGGCCGGGGACGACGCGGCCCGCGCCCGGGCGCAGGGCGCGTTCGAGGCGATCCTCGACGACGCCATCGCGCTCGGCGGCACGGTCACCGGCGAGCACGGGGTGGGCCTGCTGAAGAGGCGCGGCATGCACGCCGAACTTGGCGAGGACGTGCTGGCGCTGCACCGGGCGATCAAGTCGGCGCTGGACCCGGCCGGGATCTTCAACCCCGGCAAGGTCATCTGAGGAGGTGCCGGCGACGGGCGGGAGCAGGAGAAGATCGTGACAATGTGCGGAGAGTCCTGAGAGCGCCGGAGTCCATGCTGGGCAGGGTCAAGCCCCGCGTCACCGCCGGGGCCGGTCCTTGCGCGAATGGAGAAACAGGTGCGCCTCCGCCGTACGGAACCCGCGGGCGTCCAAGGTCGCTCGCCGGGCCGCCGACGTACCGCCCGGGAATCCGGACCAGCCCGGGAAACCCGGAAAGAGCAAGAGGCCGGCGAGGCCCCTGAGGACGCCCTTGGCTGCTGCGCCGTGTCGGCCGCGCTCGTCCGCGCCGCCTTCCTCGCCCTCTCGCCGCGCCCCGCCTGAAGCGGGGAAACGACCTTCTCCTACACATTCGATCCGGTAGGGTGACCCCCGATGTCTCCCGCCTGCCAGGTCCCTTGAGAGATCGGTTCCGGTGATACGGGAGTGCATGCAGTGGCCCGGGGTAGAGAACTGTTCACCGGAGGTGAGGATCATCGAGGGCGAACAGCGTGAGATCTCCTGGCGGGGGCCGCGGCTTCAGGTGGAAGGGGAGAGCACGGGCGGATGCTCGGTCCTCCACGTCAAGGGCGACATGGACTTCACCAGCGCGCCCGGTCTACGTGACTGGATGCTGGAGGCCGTTGACGGCGGCCTGGTGGCCGCTCGCATCGTGCTCGACCTGGACGAGGTGGCGTTCTTCGACTCCTCGGGGCTGGGCGCGATCGTGGCCGTGTGGAAGAAGGCGCGCAACGAGGGCGGCGACCTGGGCGTGGCCCGGCCGCCGAGGGTGTGCTCGATCATGATGCGCCGCACCAGCCTGGCCGACCACATCGTCATGGCCGACGCCGTCCCGGCCGTCAGGGCCGGGCTGCTGGCGGGCCGGCCGCCCACGGCGCGGCCGTCCACACGACAGGCCGGCTGAGCGCCGAGACGGCGCGGCCCGTCCCCGCGACAGAGGCCGGCTGAGCGCCGAACGCGCCGGGCGGCCGACAGCGCGTCATTCACCGGTCGAAGACGTGCGCCGCTCAGACGACCGAGCGTCCGTCAGTCGCTGGTCGAGGACGTGCGTCGCTCGGGTGACGGGGAGCCGGTGAGGTGTTCCTCCTCCGTACGCGGCGGGCCGCCGGTGAGGTGTTCGAACGTGCCGCTCACGTCGAGCAGCCGGTCGAGGGACGGCGGGCGCCGGTCCAGGTGCAGCCGGATGCCCGCGGCGCTCGTCCGGCGGCGGATCATCAGCAGCACCGACAGCCCGCTGGAGTCGCACACCCCCAGCCCGGCGCAGTCGAGACGCAGGTCCCGCAGGTCGCCGTCGAGGGCGGCGCTCGCGGCGTCCATCAACTCGCCCGCGGTGGCATGGTCGAGGTCACCGTGCACGCCGATGCGCAGCACGTGCGGCTCGGGCGTGACCAGGATCAGGGTGAGAGGGGCGGCGGCGTACTCGGTCATGCGGGCTTTCCGTGGGCAGGGCGGGCAGGGCGGGCAGGGTGGTCGTCGGAGGCGCTCAGCGCGTCGCGTCCATGCTGCAGCATCAGCGTGGCGCGCGGGAAGTCGGACAGGCGGTCGCCCAGCAGGGTCAGCGCGGGCAGCAGGGTGGCCGCCGGTACGCCCCGGGCCGTGAGGATCGCGGCCGTCCACGTGAGAAAGTCGCCGAACAGCTCGGGCGAGTCGAGGTAGACGGCTGCGCCGAGGAAGCTCACGATGTGGGCGATGTCCTCGGCGGTGTGGCGGCGCTGCCGCGCCGTGTAGCCCGCCATCTCGGGGATGTGCCGCTCCAGCTCGCCCATGACATGGCGGACCAGCTCGGCGGCCGAGCGGGTGATCAGCGTGTACTCCTGGTCGCCCAGGTGCGGCAGGTCGTCGATGGCCTGGCGGCCGGGGGAGGGGCGCGGTGGCGGCCCGCCGGACAGGTGGCCGGCGGCCTGGCGGGCGTCCGTGGCCCAGGCGTCGGCGCCGAGCAGGCGGGCGTGGCGGCCGTCGGCCCCGAACGCGGCGCCGCCGACCAGGACCGGCGTGCCGGTCGCCTGGCAGGCGGTGATGGCCGCGTGCGCGTCGGGCAGCCGGGTGGCGATCGAGCTCGACAGGGCGACCAGGTCGGTGTCCGTGCGGTGCAGGTGCGCGATCAGGTGCGGCGTCGGCACCTGCGCCCCCAGGTAGTCGACGTGCCAGCCGCGCAGGCGCAGCACCTCGGCCAGCAGGCGGGCGGGCATCGCGTGCCATTCGCCGTCGATGCAGGCCACCGTGATCCGGCCGCGGCGCGGCTGCGTACGGGCTCTGTCGCGTGCCGTGGGGTGGTGGGCGAGGGCCGCGATCACCCGCTCGTTGACGGCGGTGGCGGTGTGCTCCTCCGCGACCGTGATGCGGTTGGCCGCCCACTCCCGGCCGACCCGCGCCTGTACGGAGGCGATCACGTCGAGCAGCAGGCTCTCCATGGTGATGCCGCTGTCGAGCACGGTCATCGCGGCGTCGGCGGCGGCGTATTCGTCACCGGCCAGCGCGGCGTTCCACATCTTGCCCGTCCAGGCTTCGAGCTCCTCCGGCCCGGCGCCTTCGATCATGCGGTGAACCTTCCCGGTCCCTGCCCCCCGACCGCGCTGAGATGGGCCCGCCGGGGAGCGGTGATGGCGATGACGGCCATGTCGTCGTGGTCGCCGCCGCCGATCCACTGCCCCATGAGCATGTGGACCCGCTCCGCGAGCGCCTCGGGAGGCATGCCGCCGCACTGTTCGAGCTCTTCGCACAGCCGCTGTTCGCCGAACATCTCGTTGCCCAGCGGCCCGCCGACGGCCTCGGTGACGCCGTCGGTGTAGAGCAGGCAGGTGTCGCCGGGCTCCAGCGTCACGGTGTCGGTGACGCTGGTGATGTCGTCCAGCATCCCGATCAGGGTGCCCTTCGTCCGGGCCGCCTCCACGCGGCCGTCCGCGCGTACGATCAGCGGCGGCGCGTGCCCGGCGCTCGTCAGCCGCAACGCCACCCGGCCGGCCGAGCGGCGCACCGAGGCCAGCACGAGCGTGACGAAGCGGGAGCGGTCGCCGCTCAGCAGCACGCCGTTCAGCAGCCCCAGCACCCGCTGGTGGTCGCCGGCCATCGGCAGCAGCGCCTGCAGCGTGTTCCTGATCTTCCCGGTGAGCACGGCGGCCTCCAGGCCCTTGCCGCACACGTCGCCGAGCACCACCAGCGACTCGTCGCCGTCGTCGGTGGCCTGGTGCAGGTCGTAGAAGTCGCCGCCGACGAACTCGGTGTCGCGGGCCGGCCGGTAGCGGGCCGCCAGCTCGACGCCGTTGAGGTCTTTGGTCTTCGGCGGCAGCAGCTCGCGCATCAGGGTCTCGGTGATGGCGGTCTGCTCGGCGTAGAGGCGGGCGGCCGACATGGCCGCGCCGGCCCGGGTGGCGAACAGCCGCGCGAACACCTCCTCGCCCTCCGAGAAGCCGGCCTGGCCCGCGCCGCGCAGGAGCACCAGCGCCCCGGCGGGTACGCCGTGGCCCGGCAGCGCCGTCACGACCATGGAGCCCACCGCGCCCAGCCCCTCGCGGGCGAGCCAGCCGGGGGCGGTGCTGGGGTCGATCCAGCGCGAGGGCACCGGCGGGAACCCCTGCAGCGCCTCGGCCAGGCCGGGCACCAGCCGGGGATCGATGGCCAGGTCTTCGCGGACGACCGTGCCCTGCGGCCCGCAGTAGGCGACCGGGTGCTTGTGCCCGGCTCTGGGGGTGATGACCAGCGCGGCGTCGGCCAGGTGGCGGACGGCCAGGCGGGCGGTCGCCTCCATGCAGCGGTCGAGGTTGAGCGTGGAGAGCAGCTCGTTGGAGGCCTCGTCGAGGAACGCGGTGCGCTCCCGCTCGGTGCGCAGCGTCCGCTCGGTGAGCTCGTGCTCGGTGTGGTCGATCAGCCACCACGCCAGGCCCTGGCCGCTGGGGACGGGACGCGCCTCGAACGTGCGCTCGCCGATCGTCCCGCGAACAGGCCCGGGGACAGGGCCGGGGACAGGGCCGGGGACAGGGCCGGGGACAGGGCCGGGGACAGGGCCGGGGACGGGGCCGGGGACGGGGCCGGCGACCGGGCCGGTATCCGGGCCGCTCGTCCGGGCGGCACCCGACCGCCCGTGCGCCCGCGCGAGCCAGCCGGGGGCGGCGTCGGCCAGCGGCACACCGGGGGCGGCGGTGGTGAGCAGCAGCCGCGCCGCGTCGTTGACCTGGAGGATGACCCCTGAGGCGGCGACCACCAGCACCGGGTAGGGGGCGCTCAGCCACACCGAACCGGTCCCCGGCTCTTCGAGATCTCTCGTCGGACTGGTCACAACTACGAGCCGTTACGGGCTCTGCCTCCCTGGCCTCTTCTCCGGTGTTCCGTCACAACGTTCCTCCCACTGTAGCCCAGCCACCCATCGGGCAAATAGGACACGCTTCCGCATATTAGACAAATTATCCAAGAATGCGATCAGGGTGTGACCGCAGGAACCCGGGGTATCCGACGGCACGTGAGCCACTACGGGGAAACGGAGCAGTACGCGTTCGTCTTCGACGACCGATACCGGCGGCTGCTGGGCGTGCTCGGCATCCGCCCGCGGACGTGCCTGCTCACGGTCACCCCGCAGGTGCTGCGCGTCCGCTTCGGGCCCTGGTTCGTGGTGACGCCGCGCGGCAACGTGGCCGGCGCCGAGCTGTCCGGGCCCTATGCGCCGCTCAAGGCCGTCGGCGTGCGCATGTCGCTGGCCGACCGGGGGCTCACCTTCGGCACCAGCACCGAGCAGGGCGTCTGCATCCGCTTCCACCGCCCGGTACGCGGCAGCGACCCCGTCGGCCTGCTCGCCCACCCCGCGCTGACCGTCACCGTCGAGAACCCCGCCCGCCTGGTCGAACGGCTCAACCGGGACGCCTGACGCGCACTGGGTAGGGAAAGCCCATGCGCAAGATCGAACGTGAGCGGATCCTCGCCTACCGCCTCCACGGTCAGGGGCTCACGGAGCCGGCACGCCCCGCCGACCTGGCGGAGGTGGCCGGCCGGTGTTACCCGCAGAACACGCCTCCCGGATCGGCCGGGCTGGCGCTGTCGGCGCGCGTGCCCGGCGCGACGCGGGAGACGATCACCGAGCTGCTGGAGGAGAGCCGGACGCTGCTGCAGGCGTTCGGCGCCCGTGGCGCGCCGCACGTCTTCCCCGTGCGCGACGGCGCCGTCTTCACCCGGGGGCTGCTGCCCCGCGACGAGGAGTCCCTGCGGGAGTTCCTCCGGGGCGCGGTGCCCTCGCTCGACGAGCTGGGGCTGCCGGCCACCGACCTCGCCGAACACGCCTGCGAGGCGGTGGCGGACGTCCTCGACGGGACGGCGCTGACCAAGGACGAGCTCGGCGCGCGGGCCGGGGAGCGGATCACCGGCAGGCTGCCCGCCGGGCTGCGGGACGGCTGGAAGGGGCCTTCGCCCTACTCCGCCAAGCAGTTCCTCGGGGAGTCGCTCGTCCGGTTCGCCCTGCCCGTCGCGTCCCTGCGGGGCGTGCTCTGTCACGGCGGGCGCAAGGGCCGCTCGCCGCTGCTGCGCCGTACCGACCAGTGGACAGGGCCGATCCGCGAAGGGCCGATCCGCGAAGGGCCGGAGAGCGCCGCCGCCGAGCTCGTACGGCGCTATCTGCGCTGCTTCGGCCCCTCCACGCCCGGCCACTACGCCGCGTGGGGCGGGATCGCCGCCGCGCAGGCGGACGGGGCATGGCAGGCGGTCCGGGAGGAGCTGGCGGAGCTGGACGGCGGGTGGGTGCTCAATGACGAGCTCGCGCTCCTGGAGTCGCCGCCCGAGCCCCACGGGGTGCGGATGTTGCCGCCGCACGACCCGTACCTGCAGGCCAGGGACCGCCGGACGCTCCTGCCCGACCGCGCCTGGCACCAGCGCGTCTGGCGCACCGTCGGCAACCCCGGGGTGATCCTGGTGGACGGCGAGATCCGGGCGCTGTGGCGGCCCGAGGCCAGGTCCGGCAGGCTCGGCCTCACCCTCGAACCCCTGCGGGCGATCGGGCGTGCGCACCGCGCGCCGATCGAGGAGGAGGCGGCCAGGGTCGCCCGCCACCGCGGCCTCGCGCCGGGCGCGATCAGCGGCTGGTGACGCCTAGCGGACCGTGGTGCCCGTGGTGGTCAGGTCGCGGCGGAAGGGCTCCGGCGCCTTCCACACCGCGAACATCGTCACCGCCGCCCCCACCATCACGTACGCCGCCACCAGCGGCCACCGGGTCCCGTCCGAGCCGGCCAGGGCCGTGGCGACGAACGGCGTCAGCCCGCCCGCGAAGATCGAGGCGATCTCCCGGCCCGCCGCCGCCCCCGTGTAGCGCCGCTCGGCGGGGAACAGCTCGGCGAAGAACGCGGGCTGGATGGCGTTGATCGCGTTGTGCCCGAGGTTGAGCACCAGCACGTACCCGAGCACGATCAGCACCAGCGACCCGCTGTGCAGCATCGCGAAGAACGGGAAGGCCATCACGAACACCACGACCGCGCCGAAGAGGTAGACCGGCCGCCTGCCGATGCGGTCGGAGATCGCGGCGAAGACGCCATGGCTGATGAACGAGAGCACGGCGGCGATCAGGATCGCGTTGTTGAGCTGGCTCTTCTCCAGGCCGAGCGTGTTGGTGCCGTACGACAGCGCGAACACCGTGAGCAGGAAGTACGGCAGCGCCTCCGCGAACCGCAGCCCGAGGATCAGCAGCAGGTTGCGCCAGTCGTCGACGAAGATCTGCCGGATGGGGTTGGCCGGCTTGCCGCCGGTCGCGGTCTCCCCGGCGACCGCCTTCGTGAACACCGGCGTCTCGTGCAGGCTGCGCCGCATCCAGAACGTCACGACGAGCACGACGGCCGACAGCAGGAACGGGATGCGCCACCCCCAGCTCAGCAACTGCTCGTCGGAGAGGGTGTAGACGTAGGCGAAGACCCCCGTGATGAGGATCTGGGCCGAGAACCCGCCCGTGTTGGGCCAGGCGCTGAAGAAGCCGCGCCGGTGCGGCGGCGCCGACTCCAGCACGATGATCATTGAGCCGCCCCACTCGCCGCCGACCGCGAACCCCTGCAGCAGCCGCAGCGCCACCAGCAGGATCGGGGCCCAGATCCCGATCGTCGCGTAGCCCGGCAGCAGCCCGATGAGGATCGTGCTCACGCCCATCACGACGAGGGTGACCATCAAGGTGGACTTGCGGCCGTGCCGGTCTCCCCGGCTGCCGAAGAACAGCCCGCCCAGGGGCCGGGCCAGGAAGCCGACGGCGAAGGTGCCGAAGGCGGAGAGCGTGGCCACGAAGCCGCTGGCGTCGGGGAAGAAGACCTTGGGGAAGACGACGGCGGCGGCCGTCCCGTACACCAGGAAGTCGTAGTACTCGAGGGTGTTGCCGAGAAAGCTGGAGGCGGTGACCTTCCACGTGTAGCGAAGGTCCGTCTTCTGAGAGGTCGCGACCATGGCGACTCCCTTTCCGCAGGAGTTTCGGTTGTCGCACACTATGACCCGGATGACGGTTAACCGTCAACGGTTAACGTTGACCGTGTACCGTGGGGCGGGATAGTCTCCACCCCGGGTGGAGAACACGAGAGGAGCGCTGGTGACGTTCACCAATCCGTTGCGCAACCCGCCGCTCGGAGATCAACTGCTCTTCCAGCTCCGCTCGCTCATCGTGCGTGGTGAGCTGAGCGTGGGCACGCACCTGGTCGAGGGCAGGATCGCCGAGCGTTTCGGCGTCAGCCGCGGGCCTGTCCGCGACGCGCTCCGCCAGCTCGAGATCGAAGGGCTGGTCGAGACGCGCAAGCGCGGCGTCTACGTCCGCGGGCTGTCGGAGAAGGATCTCGTGGAGCTCTACTCCCTGCGCGGCGCCCTGGAGAGCCTGGCCATCAAGGAGGCCGTCGCCCGGCTCGACGCCGCCGACTGGACCCCGATCGACGAGGCGCTCGAGCAGATGCGCTCCGCCGCCGTCGCGTCCGACCCCGCCAAGTTCGCCGCCGCCGACCTCGACTTCCACAGCGGCTTCTACCTCCTCGGCGACAACCGCTGGCTCACCGCCACGTGGGCGCTGCACCGGCCGCTGTTCGCCACCGTGCTGGAGATCACCAACACCGACCGCGACCTCGTGCGCGTCGCCGACGACCACGCCGAGTTGAGCGGGATCATCCGCTCTGGCGACGTGGACGCCGCGCTGGCCGCGCTCGCCACGCACCTCGACGGATCCTGCGACAGGATCCGCGCGACGCTGAGCGAACGGCCGCGCCCGCAGCCCGCCTTCTGACCCGCTTCCCCGCCCGCTCCCCACCCACCGTACGATCCGCCGGACGACCTGCCGACCGGTCGGCCGCTCCGGCGCGCCCTCTCGCCCCCCGACGTGCCCTGGCGCGGCCCTGTCGCGCCTGCCCTCCACGACGAACCGAGGCTTCGCCATGCCAGACCACAGCCGGCCCCGTGCCGAGACCCGTGCCGAGACCCGTGCCGAGACCCGTGCCGAGACCCGTGCCGAGACCCGTGCCGAGACCCGTGCCGAGACCCGTGCCGAGGTTCTCGCCGCGGTGCCCACCTTCTTCGACGCGTCGGGGGAGCTCGACCAGGCCACGACGAAGGCGCACTTCGCGGATCTCGCGCACCGGGTCGACGGTGTCTTCGTGTGCGGGACCACCGGCGAGTTCCCGGCGCTCGACCGGGCCGAGCGGGCGATGGTGACCGAGGCCGCGCTGGCCGTGTTCGGTCAGGACCGGGTCGTGGCGCACGTCGGCGCCGCGGCCACGCGGGAGGCGGTGGCGCTCACCCGGGAGGCCGTCGCGCTCGGGGCGCGCAGGGTGGCCGTGCTGACCCCGTACTATCTGCCGGCCGACGCCGGGGCGGTGCTGCGGCACTTCGGGGCGGTGGCGCGGGCGGCGGGGCCGGCCGCCGTCTATGGCTACCTGTTCAGCGAGCGCACCGGCGTGAGCGTGGAGCCCGCCGAGTTCGCCGCGATCGCCGCCGAGACCGGGCTGGCCGGGGCCAAGCTGAGCGGGCTGGCGTCCGAGCGGTTCGCGGACTACCGCGACGCCCTGCCCGGTGGGGCGCGGCTCTGGTCGGGGGCCGACACCAGGCTCGCCGAGGTCGTGCGCCTCGGCGGCGCCGGTGTCGTCTCCGGGCTGTCGTCGGCCTTCCCCGAGCCGTTCGCGCTGCTCGCCGACGCGGTGGCGAACGGCGACGCCGGCGCGGAGCGCTCCGCCCAGGCGCGGGCCGACGAGGTGCTGGCCACGCTGGGCGGCACCGTGGAGGGCATCAAGCTGGCCCTGCGTCACCTGGGGCGCGGTACCGGCGCCCTGCGCATGCCCGCCCCCGAGATCGATCCCGAGACGCGGCGGCGCATCGCCCGCCTGGCGGCCCGATGAGGGCGAAGCCTCATCCCCCGGTCGTCGGCTCGACGCGCCGGGAGTTCGTGACGGTGGACGAACCCGGCCGCCCGCAGTGCCATGCCTCCACGCTGGCCGTGGTGGACGGTGTCCCCGTCGTCGCCTGGTTCGCCGGGACCAGGGAGGGCACGCCCGACAACCGCATCCGCGTCGCCCGCGACGGCCACCTGCGCACCCTGGACACCGGCCGGGACGTCGCCCACTGGAACCCGGTGCTGGCGCCCGGCCCCGACGGCGCCCTGTGGCTGTTCTGCAAGGCGGGGGAGCGGATCTCCGCGTGGATCACGCTCGTCACCCGCTCCCACGACGGCGGCCGCACCTGGGAGCCGGTACGCGAACTCGTCCCGGGGGACGGCTCCGGAGGTCGCGGGCCGGTCAGGAACCCGCCGCTGCTCGATCCCGGCACGGGACGCTGGCTGGCCCCCGGCTCCACCGAGCGGTGGGGCGAGCCGCCGCGCTGGGACCCGTTCGTGGACGTCTCCGCAGACGGCGGCCGGACCTGGACGCGCTCCCCGATCCCCGTGGACCACGACGCCCTGACCGGCGCCGGGCACATCCAGCCCGCGCTGTGGCAGGGCGCGGACGGGCTCGTCGCGCTGATGCGCAGCACCGAGGGCCGGGCGTACCGGTCGGTCTCCGCCGACGGCGGTCTCACCTGGACGCCCGCCGGGCCCACCGGCCTGCCGAACAACAACAGCGGCCTCGCGGCGCTGGCCCTGCCGTCGGGGCGGGTGGCCTGCGTGCACAACCCGTCGGGGGAGTCGTGGGGGAGCCGCTGCCCGCTCGTCGTGTCGCTGTCCGACGACGACGGGATGACCTGGCGCCCGGGGCCGACCGTGGACGACGGCGTCACCCCCGTCGATCCGGCCGTCCCGCAGGGCCCACCGGCCGCCGCCGGGTTCGCGCCCGGGGACGCGGGCGTGATCACCACCGGCGCCGCCGAGTACAGCTATCCCTCCGCCGTCCTCACCTCCGATGACCTCCTCATCACCTACACCTGGCAACGCCGGGGCATCGTGCTCGCCCGGCTCCACCTCGCCGACCTGGAGCGGCGCGATCTGAGAGGAGGGTCACGGCCATCGGGCCGGACGCGGAGTTAGTGTCGTTCTAGGCGGTGATCAGTGCCGATCCCGGTCAGGAGACGACGATGAGCGATTCCGCGATACTGCCCCTGTTCATGAAGCGTGCCGGCTTCGATCCCCACCCCGAGCTCGCCCAGGCGCGAGACGAGGAGGGCGTGCGGCGGGTGAGCACCTCGTTCGGGCTCGATGCCTGGATGGTCACCCGTTTCGCCGACGTCAGGGAGGTCCTCGGCGACTCGGCCCGGTTCAGCAACGCTCAGCGGGCCGGTTTCCGCCCGCCGGGTCTGCCGGAGATCAGTGAAGAGCAGCTCAAGGCGATGCGGGCGGGCAACCTGCTGGCGTTCGACCCGCCCGAGCACACGCGGCTGCGCCGGATGCTGACGCCGGAGTTCACCATGCGCCGGATGCGCAGGCTCGAACCGCGCATCAAGGACATCGTCGCCGAGCACCTCGACGCGATGGAGGCGGCCGGGCCGCCGGCGGATCTCGTCAGGGACTTCGCGCTGCCGGTGCCGTCGCTGGTGATCTGCGAGCTGCTGGGCGTCCCGTACGGCGACCGGGAGGACTTCCAGCGGCGTACGAGCAGGATGCTCGACCTCTCCCTGCCCCCCGAGAAGCGGGTCGCGGCCAGCCTGGAGTCGCGCGCCTACATGTCCGAGCTCGTCGCCCGCACCCAGGCCGAGCCCGGCGAGGAGCTGCTCGGCATGCTCGTCCGCGAGCACGGCGACGACCTGAGCACCGACGAGCTCATCGGCATCGGCAGTCTCCTCCTGCTGGCCGGCCACGAGACCACCTCCAACATGCTCGGCATCGGCACCCTGGCCCTGCTGCGCCACCCCGACCAGTTCGAGCTGCTCAGGAAGGAGCCCGAGCGGATCAACGCGGCGGTGGAGGAACTGCTGCGCTGGCTCAGCATCGTGCACTCCGGCACGTTCAAGGTCACCACGACCGAGGTCGAGCTGGCGGGCACCCGCATCCCGGCGGACGAGCTGGTGGTGTGCGCGCTGCCCGCGGCCAACCGCGACCCGGCGCTCGTCGCCGACCCGGACCGGCTCGACCTCACCCGCGGTGACCTGGGCCACGTCGCGTTCGGCCACGGCGTGCACCACTGCCTGGGCGCGCCGCTGGCCAGGATGGAGATGCACATCGCGTTCCCGGCCCTGTTCGAGCGCTTCCCCGGGCTGCGCGAGGCGGGGGAGCCGGCCGAGTTCCGCTCCTTCAACGTCGTCTACGGGCTGACCTCTTTCCCGGTCGCCTGGTAACCCGCCCGATCCGGCTCAGCGCCTCGCGGCACCGCCGTGGTGTCAGCCCTTGAGCCCGCTGAACGTCATGGTCGCCACGAACTGCCGCTGCGCCACCACGAACGCGATGATGAGCGGCATCGTCGCCACCACGTTCCCCGCCATGAGCAGCGACCACTGCGTGTGCCGGGTGCCCTGGAAGTTGGCCAGCCCGAGCTGGATCGTGTACAGGCTCTCGTCGCTGATCGCGACCAGCGGCCAGATCAGGTCGTTCCACGAGCCCAGCAGCGTGAACACCGTCAGCGTCGCCAGAGCGGGCTTGGCCAGCGGCAGCACCACCCGCCAGAACACGCCGAACGTCGAGCACCCGTCGATCCGGGCGGCGTCCTCGAGCTCGGCGGGCAGCGACAGGAAGAACTGCCGCATCAGGAAGATCCCGAACGCCGACGCCAGCCACGGCACGAACGCCGCCGCCAGCGTGTCGATCAGCCCCAGCCGGCTGAACATGACGTACGTCGGGATCATCAGCAACTGGGTCGGGATCATGATGGTCGCCAGGATCACCAGGAACCCGGCCTGCTTGCCGAAGAACTTCAGCCGCGCGAACCCGTACCCGGCCATCGAGCACAGGATCAGCTGCGAGACCACCGCGATCGCCGCCACGATGACCGTGTTGAGCAGCCAGCGCAGCGCCGAGGACTCGGTGAACAGGCCGATGAAGCCGTCGAGCTGCAGCCGGCTCGGCAGGAACCGGGGCGGGAAGCGGTTGATGTCGCCGTCCGGCATGAACGCGGTCAGCACCATCTGCACCAGCGGCAGCGCGAACAGCAGCGCCAGCGGCATCAGCAGCAGGTGCCAGGGGCTGAAGGGCAGGCGTCTCATCAGAAGGCCTCGATCTTGCTGCGCCGGGAGTAGACGATCATCCCGACGGTGATGACCAGGGTGGCGGCGAACAACCCGTAGGCGACGGCCGACCCGTAGCCGAACTTGGTGAGCTTGAACGCCTGGGTGTAGACGTAGTAGACGATCGTCTGCGTCGCCCCCAGCGGGCCGCCCCTCGTCGTGGTGAAGACCAGGTCGAAGAGCTGCAGCGCGGTGATCGTCTGCCAGATGGAGGTGAACACCGTCACCGGGCCCAGCGCGGGTAGCGTGACGTTCCTGAACACCTGCCAGCGGTTCGCGCCGTCCATCCTGGCCGCCTCGACGACGTCCTTGGGGATGTCCTGCAGCGCGGCGAGGTACACGACCACGGTGAACCCGACCTGCCCCCACAGCGCGATCAGGCAGATCACCATGAGCGCCTGCGCCTGGCTCTCCAGGAACTGCTGCTGCGGCAGCCCGAGGGTGCGCAGCACGCTGTTGGCGGCGCCGTACTGGGGGTTGAAGACGAAGCTGGCCAGGATGCCGGTCGCCGCCGCCGACGCCACGAACGGGACGAAGATGCACGTACGGTAGAAGCCCACCAGCTTGATCGGCCGGTTCAGCGCGACGGCGACGAGCATCCCGAGGAAGATCGACGCCGGCACGAACAGCAGCGTGAACACCACCGTGTGCTGAACTGCCGCGAGCAGGTCCGGGTCCTGGGCCATGAGCTCGTAGTTGAGCCAGCCGATGGGCTTGGCCGGGGAGATGCCGTTCCACTTCTGCTGGGAGATGAGGAACGCCCACACGGCCGGGAAGATCGACAGCCCCACGACGAGCGCGGTGGCGGGACCCGCGAAGCCCCAGCCGACCAGGGTGCGGTGCAGCCACCGCCCCCTGCTGGTCGGGGCCGCCGCCTGATGGGTCGCGGGGCGGCGGCGGCCGGCGAACAGCAGCGCCATCGTCAGCCTCCGGCCAGGGCCTGGACCGACTTGGCCGCCGCCTCGTCCAGCGCCGCCTTCGGCGTGGCCGCGCCCTGCAGCGTCTTGGAGATGGCCTCGCCGACGTGTCGGGACATCTCGACGTACCCGCTGACCGTGGGCCTGGCCTGCTTGGCGTTGGCCAGGTTGTCCACCAGCTTCTCGACGCCGGGGAACTCCTTGATGTAGGTCTGGTACTCCGGCAGCGAGGTCTCGGAGGCGCGCAGCGGCAGGTTGCCCTGGGCCAGGTTCCACTGGGCGTCGCCCTCGGCCGAGGTCAGCCACTTGATCAGCTCATACGACCAGTAGGCCCGGTTGGCGTCGCCGTTGTCGAACAGCGTCCACAGGTCGGGGCCGGAGACCGTCTGGTGGTCGCCGTTCGTGCCCGGCAGGAAGGTCACGCCGTAGTCGGTCTTCTTCTGCTTCAGGTCGAACAGCGTCCACGGGCCATTGATGATCATCCCGATCCTGTTGTCCGCGAACAGCGGCGCGTACCGCTCGTCGGTCTGGTCCAGGTAGACGCTCTTGTCGTCCACCGCCATCGCCCGCAGGAACTCCAGCGCGTCCACCCCCGCCTGGGAGTTGAAGGCGGCCTTCTTCTGGTCGGGCGACAGGACGGCGCCGCCGCGCTGCCACAGCAGCGGCCAGAAGTGCCAGGTCGTGTCCTCGGAGGCGCTGACGGAGTAGGCGGTCCCGTAGATCTTCGCCGCCGGATCCGTGAGCTTCTTCGCCGCCGCCCGGAAGTCGTCCCAGGTCCAGTCGTCGGTCGGGTACGGCACCTTCTTGGCGTCGAACACCGTCTTGTTGTACAGCAGCGCGAGGTTGTCCACGATCGCGGGAAAGCCGATGACCTGGCCGTTCGGCGTCGCGGTGGTACGGGCCGCCGCGGGGAACTCCTCCCACTTGACGGCCGCGTCCTTCACCTTGGCGGTGAGGTCGAGGGTCTTGCCGGACTCCTGGAGCTGCGAGGCCCAACTGCCGAAAGCATACGAAATATCGGGATAAACGCCGCTGGCGAAGCCCGCGGACAGCTTCTGCAGCAGCTCGTCGGTCGTGGACGCGCCCGAGGAGACCTCGATGCTCACGTTGGGGTGTTGCTGGGTGAACTTGGCCGCCAGTCCTTCGAGGATCTTCTCGGCGTCCGCCGTCTGGCCCGTCCACCAGGTGAGCTTCACCTTCGCCTGCGGGTCCACCGTCTTGGGGCCCTCCTGTGACGACCCCCCGCAGCCTGAGGCCGCCAGGATGATCGCCGCGACCAGGGCTATCGCGGTTCTTCTTCGCACTGTGGGTGCTCCTCCCGGATGTTGGAGCCAATCATGGTGTCTTTCGAAGTCTTGTCAATACCTTCGAAAAATCGCAAGGGTTGACAAGGTTTCACAACTCCTGCGACGGTGCCCTGGTGTCCAGAACGACCTTCGACCTTCTTGTCGTGGGCGACGCCAACCCGGACGTGATCGTCTCGGGTTCGCCTCGCCATCCCGAGTTCGGCCAGCGCGAGCAGCTCGTACCCGCCGCCGGCCTGGTGCTCGGCGGCTCCGGCGCGATCACCGCGTACGGCGCCGCCAGGCTCGGCCTGCGCACCGCGTTCGTCGGGCGGATGGGGGACGACCCCGCGGGGGCCTTCGTCCTGGACGCCCTGCGCGCCGGCGGCGTGGACGTGTCGGGCTGCGTCGTCGACCCCGCCGTTCCCACCGCGATGACGGTGATCCTGGTGGACGGCGACGACCGCGCCATCCTCACCGCGCCCGGCTGCCTCGACCGCCTCGACGCCGCCGACGTACCGGCCGGGCTGATCGAACGGGCCGCGCACGTCCACGTGTCGTCGTACTTCCTGCAGCCGCTGCTGGCCGCCGGCCTGCCGGCCCTGCTGGGCACGGCCCGCGCCGCGGGCGCCTCCACCTCCCTCGACACCAACGACGACCCGGCCGGCACGTGGCGGGGGCTCGATGAGGTGCTCCCGCTCACCGACGTCCTGCTGCCCAACGAGTCCGAGGCCCTGGCCATCACGGGGGCCGGCGAGGTGTGTCAGGCCGTCCGGGAACTGGCCGCCAAGGGCACGCTGCCCGTCGTCAAGCGTGGTGAGCGCGGCGCGCTCGCCTTCGCCGACGGCGAGCTGGTCGAGGTCCCGGCGCGGCCCGCCACCGTGGTCGACGCCGTCGGCGCCGGCGACAGCTTCAACGCCGGCCTGCTCGCCGCGCTCCTGCGCGGCCGGCCGCTGCGCGACAGCATGACGGTCGCCGTGGCCTGCGGCACCCTGTCCACCCGCGCCGCCGGGGGCACCGCGGCGCAGCCCACCTGGGAGGAAGCAACCTCATGAAGAAGATCGTGTTCGTCGGGGCGGGAAGCGTCGTCTTCACCCAGGGGCTGCTCGCCGACCTGGTGAAGTTCCCGGAACTGCGGGGCGCGCACATCGCGCTGCACGACATCGACCCCGAACGCCTCCAGGTCGCCGAGGCCGTGGCCCGCCGCATCACCGAGGGCGCCGCCACCGTCACCGCCCACCTCGACCGGCGCGAGGCGCTCGACGGGGCCGACTTCGTGATCAACATGATCCAGGTCGGCGGCTACGACTCCACCGTCGTCGACTTCGAGATCCCCGCCCGGTACGGCCTGCGCCAGACGATCGCCGACACGATCGGCGCGGGCGGCGTTTTCCGGGCGCTGCGCACGTTCCCCGTGCTCGACGCCCTGGCCCTCGACATCGCCGCCGTCTGCCCCGACACGCTGCTGCTCAACTACACCAACCCGATGGCGATGAACGTCTGGTACCTGTCCGGCAAGGTCAGGAACGTGGTCGGGCTGTGCCACTCGGTGTACTGGACGATGCGGGGGCTGGCCGAGCTGGTGTCGGTGCCGTACGAGGAGATCTCGTACGTGGCGGCCGGCGTCAACCACCAGGCGTGGGTGCTGCGCTTCGAACGCGACGGCGAGGACCTCTACCCCCGCCTCGACGCCGACGACCCGGAGCTGCGGCGGCGGGTGCGGGTCGACATGTACCGGCGGCTCGGCTACTACCCGACGGAGACCAGCGAGCACTCGGCCGAGTACGTGCCCTGGTTCATGCACCACGACGGCGAGCTGGAGCGGCTGCGCATCCCGGTGGGCGAGTACCTGCGGGTCAGCGAGGAGAACCTGGCCGAGTACAAGCGCACTCGGGACCTCGTCCGCCACGGCGGCGAACTCGACATCGCCGGAACCGACGAGTACGCCCCGCAGATCATCCACAGCGTCGTCACCGGCACCCCGCGCGTCGTCTACGGCAACGTCGTCAACGACGGCCTCATCTCGAACCTGCCCCACGGCAGCGTGGTCGAGGTGCCGTGCGTGGTGGACGCCACCGGAGTGCGCCCCACTGCGGTCGGCGCCCTGCCCCCGCAGTGCGCGGCCCTGAACCGCACCTACGTCAGCGTCGCGGAGCTGACGGTCCGCGCCGCCCTCGAAGGCGACCCCCGCCACGTCCGGCACGCGCTCATGATGGACCCCAACACCGCCGCCTCGCTCCCGCTGGAGGACATCTGGCGCCTGGCCGACGACCTGACCCGCGCCCACGGCGACCTCCTCCCGGAGGCGCTACGCGCCTGACCACCCTGTGCCTGGTCGCCCTGGGCCCGACCGCACGGTCTTCGCCCGCTGACCCCGGTCAGCGGGCGATCTCCACGTCGAGGCCCTTGTCGCGCAGCGAGGCGACGCACTCGGGGTCGGCCGACTCGCCGGTGATCAGCAGGTCGATCTCCCCGACCGCGCAGATCGGCGCCATCTCCACCACCCCGAGCTTGGACGCGTCGGCCACCAGGATCTTCCTGGCCGCGGCCCGGAGCATGCGCTGCTTCATCTCGGCGTCCGGCAGGCTCACGTTGGTCACCCCGCCCGCGGCGTCGACGCCGCCACAGCCCAGGATGACGGTGTGGGCGCGGATGCCCTCCAGCAGCTTGCCGCCCAGCGGGTCGACCAGCGAGTGCTGCTGGCGGCGCAGGCTGCCGCCCGTCACCACGACCGAGAGCCGGGGCAGCGCCGGCTCCAGCTCCAGCGCGGTGCGCAGCCCGTTGGTGAACACCGTCACCTCCGTCAGGTCGGGGCGGGCGACCAGCTCCCTGGCGACGTAGGCGGTCGTGGTGCCGGCCCCCATGAGCACGCTCTCGCCCGAGCCGACCAGCCGCGCCGCGACCTTGGCGATGAGCGACTTCTCCACCGCCGCCGTGCCCAGCGACAGCTCGAACGACGGCTCCACGTGCGGCGACGGCGCGGCGGAGACGGCGCCGCCGCGCACCCGGCGCACCTTGCCCTGCTCCTCCAGCGCGTCCAGGTCCGCGCGGACCGTCACGCTGGACACCCCGAACGCCTCGGCCAGCTCCGCCACCCGCGCGAACTCCTGCTCGGTCAGCAGGGTCAGCATCCGCTCGCGCCGCACCTCGGTCGGCATCGACTCCATCATCCACGGACCGCCTGCGGCAGCAGGTCGCCGTGGGCCTCGATCAGCTCGTCGCAGAGCGCCTCGATCGCGGGCAGCGGCAGCGTCGCCGCCGTGTTCGGGTCGAGCATCGCCGCGTGGTAGACGTGCCCGCGGTCGCCGTCGAGCACCGCGCGCATGGTCAGCTCGACCACGTTGAGGAACGTCCGGTTGAGCGCGGCGAGCTGGACGGGCAGGTCGCCGACGGCCCGCGGGCGCACCCCGCCGGAGCCGACCAGGGCCGGCACCTCCACGCAGCACCCCTCCGGCAGGTTGCCGATCAGGCCCTGGTTGGCCACGTTGACGTAGATCTCCTTCTCCTCGCCGGTCAGCATCGCCAGGATCACCGCGGCCGCCGGCTCCTGGTGCTGCCATCTGACGAGCAGCGAGTGACCGGCGGACAGGGCGCGGCGGGTCTCCTCGTAGAGGTGCAGGCTCTTGCCCACGCGGCGCAGGTATTCCTCGACCGGCACGCCGAGCCTGGCGGTCTCCTCGGAGTGCCGCATGATCCAGGGCACGTATTCGGCGGCGTGCTCGCTCGACTGCGTGGGGAAGTAGCCGAACTTGCGGTAGAGCTCCACCCGCACGTGCCGGCCGAGCTGCGGGTCGGCGGCGAGGACCGTGTCGAGCTCGGGGTAGAGCGAGCGGCCTTCGGCCTCGAAGCGCAGCACGAACGACTGGTGGTTGAGCCCGGCGCTGAGGAAGCCCACCTCGTCCTGCCCGCGCCCGACCAGGTCGGCCAGGTAGGCGTGCGTGTCGCAGACCGAGTGGCACAGCCCCGCGAACCGCTCGAAGCCGGTGGCCTGCCGCACCGCCCAGCCGGTCATCGCCATCGGGTCGGTGCAGCTCAGCAGCCAGGCGTCGGGGCACTCGTCGGCCATCTCGCCGGCCAGCTCCACCAGCACCGGGATCGTGCGCAGGCCCCGGAAGACGCCGCCGATGCCGATCGTGTCGCCGATGGTCTGGCGCAGGCCGTAGCGGTGGGGGATCTCGAAGTCCCGCAGGGTCGCCTCGAAGCCGCCGACGTCGAGGTGGCTCACCACGAAGTCGGCGCCGCGCAGGGCCTGCCGCCGGTCGAAGACGCTGCGGATCTTCGCGTCCGCGCCCGCCTCCGCGTCGAGCGCGCGCACGAGCGTCTCCGTCGTCGCGAGCCGGCCGGGATCGTCGTCGTGCAGGACGATCTCCAGCTCGCCGCGGAGCGTGGGGGCGAGCACCAGGGCGGAGACGACGCGGCGCGTCAGCTCCACGTCACCGACCCCGATGAAGACGATCCGCGCCATCCCCGAAGTATCGCACGACCCGCCGGGCCCGCTCCCTCACCCCGTCATCGGGCCCCGCCCCGCCGCTACACCCGCAGCAGCGGGGGCCAGGTCGCCTGGCCGACGATGCCGTCGTCGCTGAGCCCCTCGGCCTTCTGGAACCCCCGGACCAGCTCGGCGAGGCCGGCGTCGCAGCTCGTGGAGCTGAGCCAGCCCTCCAGGCCGCCGTCGACGCTCGCGTACGCGGTGGGCGGCACGTGGCCCCGGGCGAACAGGCAGCCCCTGACCGTCTTCACGTCGAAGTTGTCGTCGCCGGGCCGGATCATCGGCAGTTCTCTCACGATCTTCTCCGTCCAGGATGCGGAAGGCGGCGTGCCGCCGTTGATGACGGCGGCGACGGCCGCCCGGAACTCGTTCATGTTGATGGAGTGGGGGTCGGGCTTGGCCGTGTTGACCTCCCGGTGGGCCTTCACCCGCGAGGCGGGCAGCCCGAACTCGCGGCACAGCTCCGCGCAGAGCTTGACGTAGGCGTCGCGCTGCATCTCGGGCCACGGCTGGCTGCCGTTGTTCTCGGCCTCGATGCCGAGCGAGCTGGAGTTGTCGTGGAACGGCGAGGTCGAGGGGGCGTTGTGCCAGCAGCGCCCGGCGGCGATGACGTAGATCTGGCCGGACCTGCCGAGCCCGAACTGCGACAGCGGCCCGCTCAGGCCGGGCCGGCCGTCACGCACCACCGCGAGCGAGGGGTAGTCGCCGCCCCCGGCCGGGCCCGCGGTGTGGTGGCAGACGATGCCCTGGACCTCCGGCTGGGGACCGTGGCCGCGGGTCTTCCACCCGGCGACTTCGGTCACCGGGTGGCCGGTGCGGCGAGCGACGTCTGCTAGCTGCGTCAGGTAGGGCATCGTGAACCTCCGTAATGCGTTTCGATGAGTCTCACAACCTTCGATTGACGAAAAGTGGTCACCCTATTGCGCTAAGTGATCACCATCGGGCGAACGGATGCCTGAAAGAAGGGGAGCGAGCCCGGAAACAGGCAGCGCGGCACCGTCGAGGGGGCTGATCAGACGTCCTGCTGGGTGGATGGCTGCGGTTTTCCTCATGACGGCGCGGGCGGGTGCTTACAGATCTTTAGCATGCCGCATCGGAGCGTGGCCGGAAAATCCGGAAAAGGGGTACGCGCCGCCCGTTCAGGGCCGGACCGCGCCCAGCAGACGGTTGCGCCAGTAGTCGTCGAGGCTGACGATCTTGACGACGTCGCCGGTCTGCGGCGCGTGCACCATCTTGCCGTTGCCCACGTACATGCCCATGTGCCCGAGCCCCTTGCTGAAGAGCAGGTCGCCTGGCTGGACCTCGTCCAGGGAGACGCGCCGGCTCGAACCCCAGCTCCACTGCGTGTACGTCGTCCGCGGCAGCTCGACCCCGGCGGCCCGCCAGGAGGCCTGGGTGAAGCCGGAGCAGTCGAAGGAGCTCGGCCCCGTGGCGCCGTACTGGTACGGCTTGCCGACCTGGGCGAAGGCGAACTGCAGGGCCTCGCGGGCGTTGCCCGAGGCCGGGCCGGTGTACTTGATGCCGGTGCCGTTCGGGTTGCCGGTCTTGAAGGTGCCCAGGCGGCGCAGGATCTTGGTCTGCTCGGAGACGAGCTTGTCGACCTTCGCCTTCTCGCCGCGTACCTTGTCGCGGGCCCGGTCCGCCTCGGCCAGCACGTCCTTGGCCTCGTCGCGGCGTTCGCGCAGCTCCTTGGTGTTCGCCTCGAACAGGCGTATCTTCGCCTTCCTGGCCTCGGCCATCTGCTCGAGTGAGGCCATGCCGCCCAGGACCGTCTCGGGGGTGCCCTGGGCGACGAGCCGCTGCCAGCCCAGCGGGGAGCCGAACTGATAGTCGCTGACCGCCACGCCGACGAGCTCCCTGCGCATGATCGCCACCTGCGCGTCCTTACTGTCGAGCTCGGCGTCGAGCGTGTCGTACTTCTTCCTGGCCTTCTGGTAGGTCTCGGTGGCCCGGTTGTACCGCTCGACGAGCTGGTCGGCCTGCTCGTTCAGCTTCACGAGCCTGGCCCTGACCTTGACGGGCGACGGATCGGCGACGGCGGTCCCGGGCACGGTGGCCACGATGACCCCGGCCAGCGCCACGGCGAGCGCCGCTGTCCGCTTGACCCCTTCCACTCCTCAGCCTCCTCGTGGGCGTGATGGCACCGCCTCATGAGGGGATACGCAGGCTGTCCCGGCGGAGTTCAGGCCGGGGGTCTCCTAGCGGCCGAACGTGCAGGGCAGGCGCTTGTAGCCGTTGATGAAGCTGGACAGGAGCCGGTCCGGCTCGCCCGCGGCGATGTCGGGCAGGCGGGTGAACAGCTCGCGGAACATCACCGCGATCTCGCGGCGCGCCAGGTTCGCGCCCAGGCAGAAATGCGGGCCGGGGCCGCCGAAGCCGACGTGCGGGTTGGGGGAGCGGGTGATGTCGAAGGCGTCGGGGTCGGTGAAGACGTTCTCGTCGCGGTTGGCGGAGCAGTACCAGAGCGTGACCCGGTCGCCGGCCTTGAGGAGGTGGCCGTTCAGCTCGTGGTCGCGGGTGAGGTTGCGGCGCATGAACAGCACGGGGGAGGCGTGGCGCACGATCTCCTCGACGGCGCCGCCGATGCGGGCGTCGAAGTCGGCCAGCAGCAGCTCGCGCTGGTCCGGATGGTCGGTGAGCAGCTTGAGCCCGTGGGCCAGCGCCGTGCGGGTGGTCTCGTTCCCGGCCACCACGAGCAGCAGGAAGAACGCGCCGAACTCGCGCGGGCTCAGCCGTTCGCCGTCGATGTTGGCGTTGACCAGGGCGGAGGTGAGGTCGCCCGTGGGGGCCGCGCGGCGCTGCCGGCCCAGGCGGGCGGCCAGCCGGTGCAGCCGCCAGCCGGCCAGCGCCACCGTGCCCAGCAGCCGGGCCGTGCGCAGGCGGCCGACCTTGGCCAGGCCGCCGGTGTAGTCGACGGGGGAGCCGACGTACTCGGGGTCGGTGTAGCCGATGACGATGTTGGTCAGCCGTACCACCCGCTCGTGCTCGTGGGGCGGGATGCCGAGCATGTCGCAGATCACCTCGACCGGCAGCCGCATCGCCACCCGCGCCACGAAGTCGCCGGGACCGGCCGCGATCAGCTCGTCCACGATCCGCCGCGCGCGGCGGGCGACGTCCTCCTCGGCCTTGGCCAGGGTCTTCGGGGTGAACGCCCGGGACACGATGCGGCGGATCTTGGCGTGCCGCGGGTCGTCCATGTCGATCATCGAGTTGAAGTAGCCGTCCATCCACCGCGGCATGTCGGTCGGGCTGGTCGCGCTCGGCTCGCTGCTGAACACCTCGGGGTGGCGGCCGGCCTCGACCACGTCGGCGTGGCGTACCAGCGCCCAGGCGCCGGGATCGGGGCGCAGGAAGGGCACCTTGGGCAGCCGGAAGAGCCGGGGCGCGGGCTCGGCGCGTAACATCGCGAACGCCTGAGCCCGTTCGGCCAGGGGCCGCTCCCAGAATCGCAGGTCGCCGAGATCGATGTCGGCCGGGGTGAGGTCCGCAGGCTGCCGCGTGGTCACGGTCCACCGCCTTCCGCAGGCTGATTCTGGTGTCCAGCCTCACCAGATTTGCGGCGAGCGTCAAGGTCTGCGGCAGAATCGGGAGCTGTGACGTCCCCGCGCCCTTACCGTGGTGTGCCCGCCGAGCAGCGCCGGGCGCGGCGGCGGGCCGCGCTGCTGGAGGCCGGCCTGGAGGTGCTGGGCACGCGGGGCTGGGCCGCCGCGACGGTGCGCGGCGTCTGCGGCCAGGCCGGGCTCAACGACCGCTACTTCTACGAGAGCTTCGCCGACCTCGACGCCCTGCTGCTGGCCGTCGCCGACGACCAGGCCGCGCGGTGCACCGGCCTGATCCTCGACGTGGCCCGGCGGGCGCCGCGCCGCCTGCGGCCGCGCACGCGCGCCATGGTGACGGCCATGGTGGACTTCCTGGCCGCCGACCCGCGCCGGGCCCGCATCCTGGCCTACGAGTTCCCGGCCAACCCCCTGCTGCAGGAGCGCCGCCGCCGCATCATCGGGGAGCTGACCGGCATCTTCACCGCGCAGGTACACGAGCTCTTCGACGAGGTCCCGCTGGGGCCGGCCGACCTCGAGATGACCGCGCTGACCGTCGTGAGCGGGCTGTGGGAGCTGCTCGCCGCCTGGTTCCGCGGCGAGGTGGACACCGGCCGCGAGCATCTCGTCGACTACATCGTCGCTCTGGTGCTGACGACGACCGACCTCGCCCCGGCCCTGGAGCACCGGCTCCGCTAGGTTCGCTCCGGCTCCGGTCGCCTCACCAGTTCTCGATCGAGCGGCGCAGGATGCCCGCCACCGCCTCCTCGTCCACGGGCCTGGGCGCGGTGGCCAGCAGGCGCTGCTGCCGCATCGTCCCCTCCACCAGGCCGGGCACGTCGGACTCGGTGTAGCCGACGCCGCCCAGGCCGTTCGGCAGTCCGAGGTCGCGCATCAGCCGCGTCAGCACGCCCGGCAGCCGGTCGGCGGGCTCGCCCGGCCCGCCCGCCGCGCCGGGCTCGAGCAGCTCGGCCGCCCGGAGGTGGCGCTCGGGGCACGCCTCGAACGTGAAACGGAACGCCTCCGGCGCGGTCAGCGCCACCGACATGCCGTGCGGGACGAGCGGCTCGCCCGCCGGATAGCCCTCCGGGTGGAAGTCCTTCACCCGGCCCGCGACCGGATAGGCGCTGGCGTGCGGAAGGTGCACCCCGGCGTTGCCGAACCCGAGCCCGGCGAACGTCGCCGCCAGCGCCATGTCGGTCCGCGCGGCCACGTCCCGCCCGTCCCGCACCGCCCGGCGGAAGGACACCGCCAGCAGGGCCATCGCCCGCTCCGCCCACATGTCGGAGATCGGGTTCGCCCCGCAGTACGGGACCCGCTCCTCGGGCCGCTTGCGCTCGAACGACGTGTACGGCCTGGCCGTGTAGCTCTCCAGCGCGTGGCAGAGGATGTCCATGCCCGCTGCGGCCGTCACCCCGGCCGGCTGGGTCATGGTCAGGCCGGGATCGACGACCGCGAGCGCCGGCCGCAGCCGCGCGTGGCTGATGCCGGTCTTGACCTTGAGCGACAGCACGTCCATCACGCACACCGTGGTGCTCTCCGCGCCCGTCCCCGTCGTGGTCGGCACCGCGACCAGCGGCTTGAGCGGCCGCTCCGGGGCGCGGCCCCGCCCGACCGGCACGTTGACGTAGTCCATGAGCTCGCCCGGGTTGGTCGTCAGCAGGTTGACGGCCTTGGCGGTGTCGATGCTGGACCCGCCGCCGACCGCGACGAACGCGTCCCACGGCCCGGTGGCGCGGGCGTGCTCGGCCGCCCGCCGCAGGCTCTCGTCGGTCGGCTCGACGCGCACGCCGTCGAACACCGCGGCCTCGATGCCGTACCCGGCCAGCTCGCCGGCGATGCGCCGGGGGTGGCCGGTGGCGGCCACGCCGGGGTCGGTGACGACGAGGGCGCGGCGGACGCCGTACTGGGCCAGGTCGTGGCCGATCTCGGCGGACGCGCCGGGCCCGAACTTCAGCGCCGGCGAGCCGTAGGTGAACACCGATTCGTCATCTGCCGCCACGTCTGCCTCCTAGGACCGTGCGGGCCCGGTGCTGCCGCGGACGAGCAGCCGGGGCTGGAAGCGTACGTTGTACCCACCGCTCTCGCCGTTCATCAGCGCCCACAGCCGCTCCCACGCCTGCGCCCCCAGCTCGCTCTTCGGGATCGACACCGTGGTCAGCGGCGGCGTGGTGTAACGGGCGAACGGGATGTCGTCGAAGCCGGTGACCGACACGTCGCCGGGCACCTCGACCTCCAGCTCCCGCAGGCCGGTCAGCACGCCGGAGGCGACCATGTCGTTGAACCCGACCACCGCGCTCGCGCCGGACCGCACGACCGCGCCGGCGGCGGCGTACCCGTCGTCGAACATGGAGCCGCACGGCAGCACGGTCAGGTCCAGGCCGGGCGCGGCGCGCAGCGCGGCCAGGCGTTCGGCGTTGCCCGCGCTGCCCGGGGGACCGGCGAGGTAGGCCAGGCGGCGGTGGCCCGAGCCGGTGAGGTGGGCCACGATCTCGCCGATGGCGGCGGCGTTGTCGATCGACAGCGACGGCGCCTCCAGACCCGGGACCTGCCGGTAGACGAGCACGAACGGCGCGAGCCTGTCGCTGAGGGCGCGCAGCCGCTCGTCGGGAGCGCGGGGCGAGGCCAGCACGAGCCCGTCGGAGTTGCGCCGCGCCTCGATGGCCAGGACGACCTCCTCCTCCGGGTCCTCGTTGGACTCGGCCACCAGGAGCTGGCGGCCGGCCTTGCCCGCCGCCTGGCTGAGCCCGCGCAGCACGCTCTGGAACAGCGGGTTGGCCAGGTCGGGAACGACGAGCGCGATGGTCCCGGTACGGCCGAGCGCCAGCCTGCGGGCGGCCACGCTCGGCGCGTAGTCGAGGCGTTCGGCGGCGGCGCGCACGCGGGCGGCCAGCTCCGGATGCACGCTCGTCGAGCCGTTCATGACCCGCGACACCGTCGCCCTGGACACCCCGGCCGCCGCCGCCACCCCGCTGATGGTCACCGACCCGGCCGGCCGCGGCCCGCGCCTGCCCGTCCGGCCGCCGGAAGGGGGAGCCGCGTGGTCCTGCCCGTCGTCTTCGGCGCTCGCCCTCATCCGCTCTCCCTGCACGCTCGGGCCGTGTCCTGAACGCATTAAATCGCCGAGCCGCGGCGGGCGGGCGCGGACGTCGAGATACCGGTTTCTCACCTCGCATTACAACCGGTTGCCGCGCCCTGCGCAAGCCCCATCCGGCCAGTTCAATGCGTCGTTGACACTCGGGACGAGCGGTGTTAGAAACTGGTTACTCACCGCCTGTCCGCTGCTCAGCGTGACTGCGAAGGGTGATAGATGAGCAGACGTTTGGCACTCCCCGACACCGCCGTCTCCCCGCCCCCGCCCCCCACCGAGCCTCGGCCCCGCCGCACGCGATCGGCCGGCCCGCCCCAGGACCGGATCGGCTACCTCTTCCTCACCCCGTGGTTCCTCGGCATGGCCCTGTTCACCGTGGGCCCGATCCTGGCCTCCCTCTACCTGTCGTTCACCGAGTACACGCTGCTCAAGCCGCCGGAATGGCTCGGACTCGAGAACTACCGCCAGATGCTCGACGACCCGCGGCTGCACAAGTCGCTGCTGGTCACCTTCGTGTACGTGTTCGTCTCGGTGCCCGTCCAGCTCGTGCTCGCGCTGGCCCTGGCACTCCTGCTCAACCGCGGCGTACGCGGCCTGAGCTTCTACCGCTCGGTCTACTACCTGCCCTCGCTGCTGGCCGGCAGCGTGTCGATCGCCATCCTCTGGCGTCAGCTCTTCGGCAAGGACGGCCTGATCAACCAGCTCCTGGCGCTGGCCGGCGTCGAAGGCGTGAGCTGGGTGGCCCACCCCGACTTCGCGCTGGGCACGCTGGTGCTGCTCAACGCCTGGACGTTCGGGGCGCCCATGGTCATCTTCCTCGCCGGGCTGCGCCAGATCCCCGTCTCCTACTACGAGGCCGCCGAGGTGGACGGCGCGGGGACGATGTCGCGCTTCGTCCACATCACGCTGCCGATGCTCACCCCGATCATCTTCTTCAACCTGGTCCTGCAGCTCATCGGCGCCTTCCAGAGCTTCACCCAGGCGTTCGTGATCAGCGGCGGACGCGGCGGCCCGTCGGACGCCACCCTGCTCTACACGCTCTACCTGTACGAGCGCGGCTTCGGCTCCTTCGACATGGGCTACGCCTCCGCCATGGCGTGGGTGCTGCTCGCCGTCATCGCCGTGCTGACCGGGGTCAACTTCCTCTTCGCCAGGCGGTGGGTCTTCTATGGGAGCTAGACGGCGCCTGGGCAGGCACGCCGTGCTCATCGGCTTCGGGCTGGTGATGCTCTATCCGCTGCTGTGGATGGTGTCCAGCTCGGTCAAGCCCACCGAGACCATCTTCCGCGACCCGTCGATCTGGCCGACCCGGCTCGACCTGGGCAACTACGTCGAGGGCTGGACCGCGCTCGACCATCCCTTCCACTTCTACCTGCTGAACTCGGCCGTGATCGCGATCCTGGCCGTGGCGGGCAACCTGGTGTCGTGCTCGCTGGCCGCGTACGCGTTCGCGCGGCTCGAGTTCCGGGGCAGGAAGATCTTCTTCGCCATGATGCTGGCGACGCTGATGCTGCCCGTCCACGTGCTCATCGTCCCCCAGTACGTGCTGTTCTCCCAGCTCGACTGGATCAACACGAACCTGCCGCTGGTCGTGCCGAAGTTCCTGGCGCACGACGCGTTCTTCATCTTCCTCATGGTGCAGTTCATCCGCGGCCTGCCCCGCGAGCTCGACGAGGCCGCGCGCATCGACGGCTGCGGGCACATCCGGATCTATTGGCGGATCATCATGCCGCTGTCGGTGCCGGCGCTGGCCACCTCGGCGCTGTTCACCTTCATCTGGACCTGGAACGACTTCTTCAGCCAGCTCATCTTCCTGACCGACCCCGAGCTGTGGACCATGCCCGTGGCGCTGCGCTCGTTCATGGACGGGCAGGGCGAGACGGCCTGGGGCCAGCTCTTCGCCATGTCGATCGTGGGGTTGGCGCCGATCTTCGGGTTCTTCCTGGCCGGCCAGCGCTACCTGACGCAGGGCATCTCGACGACCGGCTTCAAATGATCGTGCCTGTGATTGAAACGTTCAAAGGAGAAGGGCCATGCCGAGAAGATCCAGTGGCCTGGCGGCGCTCTGCCTGACCGGCGTGCTGCTCGCGGCCTCCGCCTGCGGCGGGGGCTCGTCCGGGGGCGGCGACGGCGGCGCGGTCGAACTGCGGTTCGGCTGGTGGGGCAACAACGACCGGGCGGCGGCCACCCAGCGCGTCATCCAGGCGTTCCAGGCGGCGAACCCCGGGATCACGGTCAAAGGGACGTACACGGACTTCAACTCCTACTTCGACCGGCTGGCCACCGAGGTGGCGGGCGGGCGCGCGCCCGACGTCATCACGCTCGGCGGCGCCTACCCGCGCGAGTACGGCGACCGCGGCGCGCTGCTCGACCTGTCCAAGGTGGGCGGCGCGCTGAAGACCGACAAGATCGGCGCGGCGGCGCTGGGCAACGGCAACTTCGGCGGCGTCCAGTACGGCGTCCCGACCGGAGTCAACGCCATCGCCGTCGTCGTCAACCCCGCGGTCTTCGACAAGGCCGGGGTGGCGCTGCCCGAGGAGGACACCTGGACCTGGGACGACTTCACCCGCATCGCCAAGGACCTGGCCGCCAAGGCGCCGCGGGGCACGTTCGCGCTGGCCGACCCCACCAGGACCGACATGCTGGACGCGTACTCGCGCCAGCGCGGCGAGGCGCTCTACACCGCCGACGGCAAGGTCGGCATCAGCGAGAAGACGCTGGCGGACTGGTGGACGATGACGCTGGGACTGCGTGACGCCAAGGCGACCCCGCCCGCCTCGCAGACCGCCGAGCTCATCACCCAGCCCGCGCCCGAGCAGTCGCTGATGGGCCGGGGCCAGGCCGCGATGCAGTTCGACTGGAGCAACCAGCTCACCGCGCTGAGCAAGGCCGCCGGGCAGCCGCTGCGGCTGATGCGGCTGCCGGGCGAGAGCGGCGGCACCCAGCCCGGCATGTGGCTGCAGGCGTCGCAGATCTACAGCGTCAACGCCAGGAGCGAGCATCCGCAGGAGGCGGCCAAATTCGTGGACTTCCTGGTCAACAGCCCGGAGGCCGGGAAGATCATCCTGGCGGACCGGGGCATCCCCGCCAACTCCGACGTCCGCACGGCCATCCAGAGCGTGCTCGGTCCGGAGGAGAAGGCCCAGGCCGAGTTCATCGACGGCCTGACGCCCAAGGCCGGGCCGCCGCTGGTGATCGGCCCGGCCGGATCCACGGACACGCCCAAGATCCTCGACCGGGTCAACGCCGAGGTGCTGTTCGGCCGGCAGCAGCCGGCCGCGGCGGCGGCCGACTTCGTCCAGCAGGTCGGGACGGCGATCAAGCCGTGATCGACCGCCGGGAGCTCGTCGGCAGGCACGCGGTCGAGACGCGGCGGATCCTGCCGGAGTCACCGCTGTCGGTGGGCAACGGGGAGCTCTGCTGCACGGTGGACGTCACCGGGCTGCAGACCTTCCCGGCCGCCCACCCGGCCGAGGACCGCACCGGCACGGGGCCGGGGACGCTGCTGGCCATCATGGCCTCGTGGGGCTGGCACAGCGTGCCCGGCTCGCACGCGCCGGCCGAGACGACGCGGACGTACGAGACGGCGCGGGGGCCGGTGCCGTACGTGGACATGCGGGGCGGGCTGAGCGGCTCGGGGGAGGCGCCCGCGTCGGCGGCCGAGGCGTGGCTGCGCGCCAACCCGCACCGGCTCGACCTCGGCCGGATCGGGCTGGCGGCGGTCGCCGGGCCGCCGCTGTCGCCGGCCGACCTCGGCGACGTCCACCAGCGGCTCGACCTGTGGACCGGCGTGCTGACCAGCCGCTACCGGCTGCGCGGAGCGCCGTTCACGGTCGTCACCGCCTGCCATCCCGAGCGGGACGTGCTGGCCGTGCGCGTCGAGTCGCCGGTGCTGAGCGAGCTGGCGGTGCGGCTGGCGTTCCCGTACGGGTCGCAGGCGTGGGGGAACGCGGCGGACTGGTCGCGGCCGGAGGCGCACGCGTCGGTGCTGCGGCCCTCGGCCGGCGGGTTCACCGTCCAGCGGGTGCTCGACGACACCGCGTACGACGTGGCGGTGACCATGACCGGCGGCGGCCGGGTGTCGGCGGGCGGGCCGCACGAGTTCCTGATCACCTTCGGCGAGCCGGCCGCCGAGCTGGTGATCGCCTTCAGGACCGAGGGCGGCCTGCCCTGCTTCCGCCAGGTCGCCGCAGCCTCGGCCCGGCACTGGGCCCGCTTCTGGAACACCGGCGGCGCGGTGGAGCTGCCGGGCGGCGAGCGGGCCCATGAGCTGGAGCGGCGGATCGTGCTGTCGCAGTTCCTGACGGCGATCCACTGCGCGGGCTCGTCCCCGCCGGCCGAGACCGGGCTGATGGCCAACAGCTGGCGGGGCCGCTTCCACCTGGAGATGCACTGGTGGCACGCGGCCCACTTCCCGCTGTGGGGGCGGCCCGAGCTGCTCGAACGCGGCCTCGGCTGGTACGCCGCCATCCAGCCCCGAGCCCGCGAGACCGCCAGGGCGCAGGGCTGCCCGGGAGCGCGCTGGCCCAAGCAGACCGGCCCGGACGGCCGGGAGAGCCCGAGCCCCATCGGGCCGTTCCTGGTCTGGCAGCAGCCGCACCCGATCTTCCTGGCCGAGCTGGTGCGCCGCGCGACCGGCACCCGCCACGCGCTCGACCGCTACGCCGGGCTCGTCCTCGACACGGCCGCCTTCATGGCGGCGTTCGCGGTCAAGGGGCCCGGCGGGTACGGGCTGGGGCCGCCGCTGGTGCCGGCGCAGGAGTCGTACGCGGACGTGCGGGCGAGCGCGGCCAACCCGACGTTCGAGCTGGCCTACTGGTCGTGGGCGCTCCAGGTGGCCCAGCACTGGCGGCGCCTGCTCGGCCTGCCGCCGGAGCCGTCGTGGGCCGAGGTGGCCGACGGGATGGCCCGTCCGCGCGTGCGCGGCGGCGTGTACGCGGCCATGGACGCGCCGCCGTACACGGTGCGCGACGACCACCCCTCCATGCTGTACGCGCTCGGCTTCGTCCCGCCCACCCCGCTCATCGACGCCACGACCATGCGGGCGACCCTGCACGACGTGCTGGCCCACTGGGACTGGGAGAGCACGTGGGGCTGGGACCACCCGGCCATCGCCATGACCGCCACCCGGCTGGGCGAGCCGCACACCGCGATCGAGGCGCTGCTGAGACCGGCGGCCAAGAACACCTACCTGCCGAACGGCCACAACCGGCAGTCCGCCACGCTGCCCGTCTACCTGCCCGGCAACGGCGGGCTGCTGGCGGCGGTGGCGCTCATGGCCCAGGGCTGGGACGGCGGCCCGCCGTCGCCCGGCTTCCCGCCGTCGTGGACCGTCCGGCACGAAGGGCTGCTACGGCTCCCGTGAGCGCGTCGCTGCGGAGATCGGGACGATGACGGCCCGTACCCGACCCCGGCCCGCGCGGCGGGAGTCAGTCGGCCGCCGGGGACGGCGGCGGCGTCCCGAGGGCCGTCAGGTCCGCCCAGAATCCTTCGGGGATCGCGGTGTCCACGAGCTCCGCCAGCGTGGCGAGCCGCTCGAGGGAGCTGATGCCGACGACCGTGGAGTGGACGCGCGGCTCGGCCATGGAGAAGTGCAGGGCGGCCGCAGCGAGGCTGATGCCCCACTGCTCGCACAGCGCCGTGACCCGCTCGACGTGCCGGCCGAACTCGGGGGTGATGGGGCGGTAGCCGTAGCGGGTGGCGTGGCGGGAGGAGCCGGACAGGATGCCGCCGCCGAAGGGAGCGGCGTTGAAGACCGTCATGTCCCGCTCCGTGGCGAGGTCGAGGATGTCCTCCGCCCGCCGGTCCACCAGCGTGAAGCGGTTGTGGGTGAGCACCGCGTCGAACGCGTCGGTACGGACGTAGTCCTGCACCATCGTGCCGTTGCCCGCCGCGGCGATGCCGATCGAGCCGACGAGCCCCTGCTCGCGCAGCGCCACCAGGGCCGGTACGGCACCGCCCGGCGCCATCGCCTCCCGCACCGTGATCGTGAACGGGTCGTGCAGATGGTAGATCGGCAGGGTCTCGACGCCGAGGCGGGAGATCGTCTCCTCGAAGGAGCGCATGACGCGGTCACCGTCGAACACCCCCGTCTCCAGGTCCCGGTCCGCCTTGGTGAAGATCGTCACGCCGTCGCGGTGCTTCTTGAGCGCCTGGCCGATCAGCGTCTCGCTGCGGCCGCCCGCGTACTCGTTGGAGGTGTCGAGCTGCCGGAAACGGCCGGTCATGAGCGCGTCGGCCAGCTCCTCGCCACCCGGGTCACGGCCCAGCCCGGACGTGCCGAGGGTCACCGGGTCGATGGGCGCGTCCGTACCGGGCACGCGGCGCCCCTGCTGCTCTGACAACTGTCCGCCCTCTCTCCCAGGAGTCCGTCTCCTGCGGAGGATCCTCCCACGACCGTCGTTTCGGGCCGCGGGTAGGCTCCGCGCATGGCCCGTTTCGAGGTGACCACCCTCGTCCTCGCGCCGCCGGAGACCGTCTTCGACGCGTCCCTGTCGGTGGACCTGCACACCTCCTCCATGCGCGGCGCGCACGAGCGGGCGGTCGCCGGGGTCACCTCCGGACACCTGTCCCTGGGCGCGATCGCGGAGCTGCTGGTCCCGCGGCGGTACATGACCAGGCTCATCGTGCTGCGCAACGCGTACATCAGGCAGGTCACCGAGGCGGCTACATGAGGAGCTGATACCGGCGCGGGCTGCGCCACTCCACGGTGAGCACGGTGGCGTCGTCCTGGAGGCGGCCGCGCTGGTGGCGCAGGATGGCCTGGATCAGCCGCCGCAGCGTCTCCGGCGCCGACACGCCGTCCGCCTCCTGCCGGATGACGAAGTCGATGAAGCGCTCCAGGCCGAACCGCTCCCCGTCCGGGCTCTGCGCCTCGATGACGCCGTCGGTGTAGAACAGCAGCCGGTCGCCCGGCTGCAACTGGTAGCGCAGCGCACCCGTGCCGGCGTCCAGGCCGAAGCCCATCGGCGGGTCGGGCAGGCTGCTCTCCAGGGTCGCGACCAGCCGGCCCTCCCGGATCACCAGGGGCGGGTGGTGGCCGCGGTTGACCCAGGTCAGCCAGCCGGTGGGCAGATCCAGCCGGGCCAGGATGCCGGTGGCGAACCTGCCGGTGAACTCCTGCTTGATCGCCGCGTCGATCGCCTCGCCGTTCGCCGCCAGGTCCATGCCCTGCCTGCGGTTGTTCCGGCAGGAGCCCATGGCGACGCTGGCCGTCAGCCCGGCCGAGGTGTCGTGTCCCATGGCGTCGAAGATCGCCAGGTTCAGCAGGCCGTCGTCGAGCGCGTAGTCGAAGGCGTCCCCGCCCATCTCGTACGCGGGCTCCAGGGCGGCGCTGATCACCACGGTCTCGTTGGCGAACGTCCCCGGGGGCAGGAGGTTCCAGAGGATCTCGGCCGAGAGGGTGAGGGGCTGGGCGCGTACCATCCGGGCGTAGGAGTCGCTGTGCGGGCGTTTGCTGATCACCAGCACCGCCACCAGGGAGGCCAGGTGCTTGGCGCGGTCCTCGGCCAGTTCCCCGTTGTCGGGCACGGTCACGCCCATCACGCCGACCCGCTCGGTGCCATCGAGCAGCGGCACCCACAGCCGCCGCGTGCCCTCGTCCTGATCCCGCGCGGCCCTGGCGTGGACCACCTCGACCATGCGGAAGGCGCGGCCCGGCATGGTGCCGTCGATCCGGATGGGCTCCAGCGGCTCGCCGTGCTGCCCAGGCAGCGGCACGAGGAACTGCTGCTGCAGGTCGGTCGTGTAGAGCACCACCCGCTCGAAACCGATCAGCCGCGCGTGCGCGGCGACCAGGGACGGCAGGTCCTCCATCCCGGACAGATGCATGGCCTGCAGCAGGCCGCCCAGGACGCGCTCGCCCTCGTTCGGCACCGGCCCCCTCCTTCCGTCGCCGATGCTCCCCTACCCACTTGACCGCCTTCGGTGTCCGTGGGGCCCGTTTCGGCCGGGCGCCGACCTTGCCGCTCGGCGTGCGGGAGGCGTGCGGGAGGCGTGCGGGAGGCGTGCGCTGCCGTGCCGGAACGGGGCTTCGGCCGCGATCCCGGGCGCGCGTCGACGCGTTCGCCCGCTTCGGCACGCCCGAGCCCGCCGTGCTACGAGCCGCCGAAGCGGTCCAGCAGTTCGGCGGCCCCGGCGAAGCCGGACACCACGTCGGCGGCGGTGCGCGGGTGGCGGACCAGGCCCACGGCCTGACCGGCGTAGATGTAGGCGGTGTCGAAGTCGCCCTCCGCGCGGGCGGCCTCCAGATCGGCCCTGGCCGCCTCGTCGGTGGCCAGCCGCTCCTCGCTGCCGTGCCAGCGGTCGAAGAAGCCGTTGCGCAGCGCGCGCCCGCCGTACTCGGGGGGCCAGGCGAGCCGTTGCGCGACGTCGAAGACCCGGCCGTACGCGGTGCCGGTCTCGTCGGTCTCGAGCACGCGCCGCCGGGCCGGCTCGGACAGCGTCGTCTCGGCGCAGCCCAGGAACGCCGTGCCGACCCAGGCGCCCTCCGCGCCCGCGGCCAGGACGGCGGCCAGGCCGCGGGCGGTGGCGATGCCGCCCGCCGCGAGCACCGGCAGGCCCACCTCGTCGAGCACGCTCTGCAACAGGGGAAGCGTCGTCACGTCGTCGCGGCCGTGGCCGCCGCCCTCACCGCCGCGCGCCACGATCACGTCCACGCCGGCTCGCTCGGCCTCCAGTGCCTCCCGCGTGGTGCCCGCCTGGGTCGCCACGGTGATGCCCGCCTCCCGCAGCGGCCCGACATAGGGGGCGTAGTCACCGTAACTGACCGACACCAGGCCGGGACGGGCCTCGAGCACCGCGTCGAGCTGGCCCGGGTTGCGCTCCAGTGCCCAGGCCATCAGCCCGATCCCGTACGGCCGGCCGCTCGCGGCGGCGACGGCGGCCTGCTGGGCGATCCACGAGGCCGGCGCGGTGGCGGCCACGCCGACCATGCCCAGCCCGCCCGCCGCCGACACGGCCGCCGCCAGCCGCCCGTCACCCACACCCGCCATCGGCGCGCCGACCAGCGGCAGGCCGAGCCCGAAACGCTCGGTCAACCAGGTACGCATCATGCTCACGAAGCGATCCTAGCCAGGCCCCGCCTGGTCCCCGCCCTGGTCCCCGCCCTGGTCCCCGGCTGGCCCCCCGCCTGGTCCCCGGCCGCCCCGCCGCCGACCCTCCGGCCGCGGGCTCCCGAGAACCCGGGCGAGGCCGTCCGTGGCCCTGGAACTCGACGGCGATCACCCGCGGGCCCGTGGCCGGGTGCGGAAGGTGCCGATCGCCGAGAAGGCCGCGCCGGTGTGTCCCGCCTTCGTAGGGGTTAGATTCCGTACATAGCGCGCAGACGTCGTGACCGGGGGTTCGTCGTACATGTCCTTTGCCTCCCCGCCCTCCGCCCGTGTCGTCGTCGGCGTCCTGGCGGGGGCGGGCATCGGGGTCGCGCTCATGCAGACCATCGTCATCCCCCTCATCCCCGACCTGCCCCGGCTGCTGGACACCTCGCCCGCCAACGCCTCCTGGGTCCTGACCGCCACCCTGCTCGCCGGCGCGGTCGCCACCCCCGTGGTGGGGCGGCTCGGCGACCTCTACGGCAAGCGCCGGCTGCTGCTGATCAGCACGCTCATGCTGATCGCCGGCTCGGTCGTGTGCGCCCTGTCGGACGCGCCGGCCCCGGTCGTGGCCGGTCGCGCGCTGCAGGGCATGAGCGTCGGCGTGATCCCGCTGGGCATCAGCATCATGCGCGACGAGCTGCCCCCGGAGCGCCTGGGCTCGGCGATGGCCGTGATGAGCTCCTCGCTCGGCGTCGGCGGCGCGCTCGGCCTGCCCCTCGCCGCCGCCATCGCCCAGTACGCCGACTGGCACGCCCTGTTCTGGGCCTCCGCCGGCCTGGGCGCGCTGCTGGCCGTCCTCATCCTGCTCCTCGTGCCCGAATCCCCGGTACGCGCCCGCGCCCGCTTCGACCTGCCCGGCGCCCTCGGCCTCACCGCCGGCCTGGTCTGCCTGCTGCTGCCCGTCACCAAGGGCGGCGACTGGGGCTGGACCAGCGGCGCCACGCTGGGCCTGTTCGCCGCCGCCGCGCTGCTCCTGCCGCTGTGGGGCTGGTGGGAGCTGCGCGTCCGCGCGCCCCTGGTGGACCTGCGCACCACCGCCCGCCCCCAGATCCTGCTCACGAACCTGGCCTCGATCGTGGTCGGCTTCTCCATGTACGCGCTGTCCCTGATCGGCCCGCAGGTCCTGCAACTGCCCGCCGCCACCGGCTACGGCCTGGGCCTGTCCATGTTCGAGGCCGGGCTCTGGATGGCCCCGGGCGGCCTGGTCATGATGGCGGTCTCGCCGTTGGCCGCCAGGCTGTCCCGGGTCCGCAGCCCGAAGACCTCCCTGTTCACCGGCAGCCTGGTCATCGCCGCCGGCTATCTGGCGGCCCTGCCGCTGATGGGCCACGCCTGGGGCATCCTCGTCGCGGGCAGCGTGATCAGCGCGGGCATCGGCCTCGCGTACGCGGCCATGCCCGCCCTTATCATGGGCGCGGTCCCGGTGCACGAGACCGCCGCCGCCAACGGCCTCAACTCGCTGATGCGCTCCATCGGCACCTCCGCCTCCAGCGCGGTGATCGGCGCCGTACTGGCCCAGCTCACCATCCGCCTCGGCCCGGTGCCCGTGCCCTCGGAGACCGGCCTGCGCGCCGGCCTGCTCATCGGCGGCACGGCCGCGCTCGTCGCGGCCCTGGTCACCCTCGGCATCCCGGGGCGCCGGAGCCCGCGGCGGGAAAGCCGTCCCGTGGCGTCCGCGGTCGCCGTCAAACCTGAGGAAGGGTGATCACGCGCAGCTCGTGGGCCCCGTCGGCGCGGGTCAGCTCGTAGTACAGCCACCACCGGCCGGCGAGGAGCAGCGCGTCCAGGTACCGGACCGAGCCGCCGCGGTGCGGAGAGGTCACCCACGGCCGCGCGGCCGACAGGCGCCGCCAGGTGAACAGGTCGGCGGAGACGGCGACGCCGCAGCGTTCCTCGTAGTTCTCCTCGTGCGAGGCCGACCCGTCGTAGAAGCCCACGTAGCCGGCGCCGGGGACCGGCACGACGCTGTTCAGCCGGGCCTGGTAGCGATCCCAGCCCCTGCCCACCGCGAGGACCCGCCCCTGCCAGGTGAACGTCGCGCCGCCGTCCAGGCTGGTGGCCAGGCCCGTGGGGTGCGTGGTCGCGCCCACGTTGTAGATGTCGGCGGTGGCGTGCGCGCCGGGGCCGAGCCCGGGCAGCGCCTCGGCGTAGCTGGCGAACAGGTACGTCACCGGCCCGGACCGCAGCACGTACGGATCCTTGACCCCCTCGGTGCCCGTCGACGCGGCGGTCAGGACGGGACGCGCCGAGGCGAGGTCGAACTCCGACGGGTGCCCGGCCGCCAGCGCGTCGATCCGCCAGCGGTTGTCGGCCGGATCCACGTACGACAGGTACAGCCGGAACCCGCCCTCGTCCGCCGGCGTCAGGCAGAACCGCTCCATCGACGACGTGCCCAGATCGTCCTTGTGCACCGACCACACGTCGGTGAAGCCCACCCCGTCCTCGCTGACCGCCACCGCGCCCCACCACCCGCGCTCGGCCTCCGACCCCCGGGGACGCCGCCGCCGGTACGTCAGCCAGAACCGCTCCCCGTCGTGCAGCACACCCGGCGAGCCCACCCAGTAACCCTCCTCGTCCTTCTCCGGAGCGAGCACCACCGTGCCCGCGAGCGGGTCGAACGCGGGGAGCGGCGCGGAGCCGTGACCCATCATGACTTTCACCTTTCAGGCGTCGTAGAACAGCCGGTCGAGGGCGACGGCGGCGCCGCCCACCACGCCGGCGTCCGGGCCGAGCGTCGAGCGCCGCACGCGGACCGCGTCGCGCAGCACCGGGAAGGACCTGGCCCGCACGGCGTCGCCCAGCCGGTCGAGCAGCGCGCCGGGGGCCCGGTCGAAGGCGCCGCCCAGCAGGATCAGCTCGGGGTTGAGCAGGTTGACCGCCCCGGCCAGCCCGGTGGCCAGGTGCTCCACCAGGTCGTCGAGCACGGCGGCGGCGCGGCCGTCGCCCTCGCCGGCGGCCTCCGCCAGCTCGGCGAGCGGGTCGACGGGCTCCCCGCCGAGGGCGAGGCGGGCCTGCGCGGCCAGGTACGGCTCCGCCGCGACGGTCTCCAGGCACCCGGTCGCGCCGCACGCGCACGGCTCACCCTTGTCCACCACGCGCAGGTGCCCCAGCTCGGCCACGCCGTGCGTCCCCGGCCGGAACGGCCGCCCGCCGATGACCACGCCGGCGCCGACGCCGGTGCGCACGTACACGTACAGGAGGGGGTCGGCACCGGCCGTGTCGCCGTAGCGGGCCTCGGCCAGCGCCATCGCGCGCACGTTGTGATCCACCACCGCCGGCACCCCCAGCGCCCCCTCCAGCAGATCGCTGAACGGCACGTCCCGCCAGCCCAGGTTGACCGACAGGACGTTACGCCGGTACGCGGGATCGACCGGGCCCGGGGCGGCCACCCCGACGCCGAGCAGCAGGTCGCCCGCCAGCGCTGCGGCGGCCCCGGCGATCCGCGCCACCACCCGCTCCGGGCTCTCGCCGGCCAGGTCGAAGGCGAACGCGTCACCGCGCAGGACGCGGGCCCTGAGGTCGCACAGCCCCAGCCGTACCGTGCCCGCGCCCACCTGCACGCCGATGACGTGACGGGCGTCCGCGCGCAGCCGGACGTCCGTCGAGGGACGCCCCACCCGCACGGCCGCGCCGCTCTCCACGCCGCCCTCGGTGACCAGGCCCTCGCCGAGCAGTTGCGCCACGACCTTGGTCATGGTGGTGGGGGACAGGCCCAGCCGCCGGGCCAGGTCGGCGCGCGGCTGGGGGCCGTGGTCGCGCAGGCTCCGCAGCACGAGCCGGCGGTGCAACCGCCGTACGTCCTGCACCGGTGACTGTTTCATCCCCGCCCCTTAATAACTAACGGGTAGAAACTAATCCCGGTCCGGCCGCCCCGTCAATGTCCCCTCGCCGGAGGCTCACTCCTGGCAGGCGATCGGGCCCACGCGGCCGGTGACCGTGGCGATGGCGCTCAGGAGCCGGTCGACCTGGGCCTCGGTGTGGGCGGCGGTGATGCTGACCCGGATCTGCGCCTTGCCGCCCGGCACGCTCGGCGGCAGCATGGCGTTGGCCAGGATCCCCTCGTCGAGCAGCCCGCTCCAGAACCGGCAGCACAACTCGTTGTCGCCCACCACCAGGGAGACCGTCGGCGTGCCGCCGGACGGGATGGCGAACCCGAGCGCGACCAGGCCGGAGCGCAGGTGCTCGGCGGCGGCCAGGACCCTCTGACGGCGCTCCGGCTCCGTACGGACGATGCCGAGCGAGGTCAGCGCGGCGGCGGTGCAGGCCGCCGGCAGCGAGGCCGAGAACAGCGCGGCCCGCGCGGAGTGACGCAGGTAGTCGATCACGTGCCGGGGGCCGGTGACGGCCCCGCCGAGGGTGCCGAAGCACTTGGAGAACGTGATCGTCTGCACGTCCACCGCCGACTGCAGGCCATGGTGCTCGCCGGCGCCCCGGCCGCCCGCCCCCAGCAGCCCCGCGTCGTGAGCGCTGTCGATCACCACCCGCGCGTCGTGCACGGCGGCCAGCTTGGCGATGCCGGGCAGGTCGCACAGATCGCCGCCGACCGAGAACATGCCCTCGGTCAGCACGATCGCCCCCTGGCCGGGGTCGGCCACCTCCAGCAGGCGGGCGAGGTGGGTCATGTCGTTGTGCCGGTAGCGCCGCAGCCGCGCCTGGCCGAGGCGGGCGGCGTCGAGGAGGGAGGCGTGCACGTACTGGTCGGCGAGCAGGACGTCGTCCGGCCCGAACAGCGGGCACAGGGTGAGGCTCGCCTGATAGCCGGTCGAGACCACCATCGCCGCCTCATGGCCGAGGAACTCGGCCAGCTCGCCCTCCAGCCTCTCGTGCAGCGCCAGCGTGCCGTTGAGCACCCGTGAGCCCGAGTTGCCCGCGCCCAGCCGGTGCACCGCCTCCGCCCCGGCCGCCTTCACCCGCGGATCGTCCGACAGCGCCAGGTAGTCGTTGGAGCCGGCCATCAGCACGCGGCGCCCTCCGACCGTGACCTCCCCGTCGCCCGGCCGCCCCTCGACCGGGAGGTAGAAGGGGTAGAGGGACGAGGCGAGAAGGGCCTCGGCCTCCCGCGGGAGCCGGCACTTGCTGAAGGCGTCCGTCACGGTGCGGACCTCACTTTCCGCCTCAGTCTGAAGCATTCTGGCGACTCGCTCTGCATTGGGCAATCGTAACCGTACGTGATCGATGATGAGAGTAGAGTAGTCAACCGTGTCCTGGATGCGCGCCCGAAGCCGTCCTGTCCCTACTCGTTAGCGTTCGGGGGAACACCATGCGAGCCCTGTCGCCGACGCTCGTCGCCGAGCCGGTGCGAACCCGCCGTGAGCTGAGCGGATTCGTCGAGCTCCCGTACGCGTTGCACGGGCGCGACCCCCACTTCGTGCCGCCGCTGCGCGGCGACTGCCGGCGCCTGCTCGACCGGCGGCGCAACCCGTTCTTCGCCTACGGCGACGCCGCGCTCTTCACCGTCCGCAAGGACGGGCGCGTCGCGGGCCGGATCGCCGCCGTGCACAATCCCCGCCACAACGACGTCCACCAGGCCCGCGACGGCTTCTTCGGCCAGTTCGCCTGCGCCGACGACCCCGGCGTGGCCCGCGCGCTCCTGGACGCCGCGGCCGGATGGCTGCGCGAGCGCGGCCTGGCCACCCTGGTGGGGCCGGTCAACTTCACCACCAACGACGAGTGCGGCGTGCTGGTGGACGGGTTCGACGCCCCGCCCGCGGTGATGATGCCCTACAACCCGGCCTACTATCCGGCGCTGCTGGAAGACTGCGGCCTGGCCAAGGCCAAGGACCTGTGGACGTGGGAGCTCACCGACCCGCCCCGCGAGCGGCTGCTGCGGGTCGCCCGCCTGGCCGAACGCCGCCACCACTTCACCGTGCGGCCCATCGAGCCGCGCGACTTCCCGGCCGAGATCATGCGGGTCAAGCACGTCTTCGACGGCGCCTGGCAGCACAACTGGGGCTTCACGCCGATGACGGACGCCGAGTTCACCGCCCTCGCGGGCCGCCTGCGCACGATCGTGAACCCCCGGCTCGTCCAGCTCGCCGAGGTGGCGGGCGAGCCGGTCGCCGTCGCGCTCGTGCTGCCCGACCTCAACCAGGCCCTGCCCGCCGCGCGGGGCCGCCTGAGCCGCTTCGGGCTGCCGGTCGGGCTCGTACGCCTGGCGCTGGCGGCCCGGCACGTGAACCGTACCCGGGCCGTGCTGTTCGGCGTCGTCCCGCACATGCGCGGCCGGGGCGTCGAGACCGCGCTGTTCGCCCACACCTTCGACGCGATCATCGCCGGCGGCTACCACGGCGGCATCGAGGTCGGCTGGACCCTCGAGGACAACCAGGCCATCAACCGCTATCTGGCGGCCACCGGCTCCACCCGCGCCAAGACCTACCGCATCTACCGCCAAGACCTGTGACGCTCCCACACCTCCTGGTCGCGGGCGCCACCGGCTTCGTCGGCGGCCGGGCGATCCACCTGGCCGCCGCCCTCCGCCCGCCGCGCCCGGACCCGCTCGGTGACGGCGTAGGCGGCCAGGGCCACCGCGAGACCGGCGACGACGTCGGACGCGTAGTGATACCAGTCGTAGACCACGGCCACGGTCAGGCCGAGGGTCAGCGCCCACAGGATCAGGCGGGTGGTCCTGGAGACGAACCGGCGCAGGCACAGCACGGTGACCCACGCGCCCGCCACGTGTGACGACGGGAAACACGCGCCGGGCGGGTCGAGGGCGGTCATGATCGCGTTCTGCAGGTCGGCGATGAGGTGGCCGGACGGCCCGTACGCGGCGTGCAGCTCCGGCAGGGCGAGCGCGGGGCCCGCCAGCGGGACGGTGAGGAAGCCCAGGTAGCAGGCCAGCATGGCGGTCAGCGACGCGAACAGGTGCTGCTCGGCCAGGCCCGTGCGACCGCGGGCGTACAGGACCACCGGGATCAGGAAGCAGCCGTAGAAGGAGAAGTAGCAGAACGTCAGCAGCTCGGTCAGCAAGGGGGAGCCGGCGGCCGTGACGGTGATGTTCGGCAGGGTGCCGAACAGGGCGCTCTCCCACGCGTACACGGCGTCGTCGACGAAACGCCCGTGCAGGACGAGGACCGCGCGGCCGGCGGCGGAGTACGCGAACGGCAGCACGAGCAGCGGGGCGGCGAACCGGAGGAACCTCACCGCCCCGACGGCCGGAGAACGCCGCTCGGCCCAGACCGCGGCGAGCAGGAACATCACGGCCCCGGCGTATCCGGCGAGCAGCGCCGGCCCGTCGGACAGCCTCTCCAGGGACACGGCCACGATGATCGCCATGATCCCGAGATAACCCAGGACCACCACCTCCACCGGCCGGATCCCCGCCCGCCCCGTGGGCACGCCGGCCCTCGCCGGGCTCGTGGGCAGGCCGGCTCGCGCTCGGCTCACATGGGCGCCCTCTCGCGTCGGGCCGGCAGGGTCGTCCGGGCCGGCCACCAGATGAACCGGCCCAGGTGGTGGGCCAGGGCGGGCACCAGGAACGAACGTACGAGCACGGTGTCGATCACGACCCCGATCGCCACCAGCAGCCCGAGCTGGATGACCGGGACCAGCGGCAGCACGGTCAGGACGAAGAACGCCGCGGCCAGGACGACCCCCGCCGCGGTGATCACCCCGCCGGTCGCCCGCAGCGCGTGCAGGGTGGCGGCGCGGGTGTCCAGCGCGGCGGTCTCCTCGCGGACGCGGGCCATCAGGAAGATGTTGTAGTCGATGCCGAACGCGATGAGGAAGACGAACGCGTACAGCGTGAACGAGACGTCCATGGCGGGATAGCCGAGGAACCTGGTGAACACGACCGAGCACAGGCCGAGCGTGGCGGCGAAGGAGAGCACGACCGTGCCGATCAGCAGCAGTGGCGCCACCAGCGAGCGCAGCAGCACGATGAGGATCAGGCCCACCACGAGCAGGATCAGCGGGACGACGAGCAGCGCGTCGTCGAGGGCGGCGTCTTTGGTGTCGAGCAGTTCGGTGGTGAACCCGCCGACCAGCGCGGCCCCTCCCGCCGTGGCCCGCACCGAGCGCCGCAGGTCGTCCACCATCCGCTCGGCGTCGGCGGTGTTCGGCTCGGCGGCCAGCACCACATCGAAGACCTGCCACCGATCCGCCGGCTGACCCGCCCCGGAAACCGGCGTCCCCGGCCACACCCGCGCCGCCATGCCCGTCATCATGCCCGTCATCACACCCGCCATCGGCGCCGCCGCCAGCAGTCGCCTCACGCCCCCCTCACCCGGCCGGGCCACGCCCGCCCCACCTGACCGCCCGACGCCCGCCTCGCCCGGCCGCGTCACGGGCGGTGCCGCGAGCGCTCCACCTGCCCGGGGTGCGCGTGCGCCCACCGCCGCGCCCGGCGTCCGCGTGGGTGGTACGGCCCGCATGGACACCACCCCGCCCGTCTGCCGTACGGCCTGCGCCACGGCACCGCGCCGGGCCCGCTCCGCCAGCACCACCACCGGCGCGCTGGCCGGGTAGTGCCGCTTCAGGGCGTCGTAGCCGGCCACCGAGTCCGTGCGGATCGTGAACAGCGAGGACGGCGGGATGCCCGAGGCGTCGAGGGTGACCAGCCCTCCGCAGAGCAGGGCCAGCAGCAGCGCAGACCCCGCCCAGGAGAGCCGGGGCCGCCGCCCGACGAGATCGGCGACGCCGCGCCACAGCCCGTCGCGCCCGACCTGACCGGGCCGCGGTGTGGCGGGCCAGAAGGCGCGGCGTCCGCCCAGCAGCATCAGCGCGGGCAGGAGCGTCACCATCACCACCATCGTGATCACGATCCCGACGGAGGCCGCCGCGCCGATCGACCGCAGCGCGTTCGTGTCGGCCACCAGCAGGCACCCGATCCCGCCCGCGACCGTGAGCGCGGAGGCGACGACCGTGCGGATCCCTCCGGACAGCGCGTCCCTCAGCGCCGTCTCCTGGTCGGCGCTCACCCGCAGCCGCTCCCGGTAGCGGGCGATGAGCAGCAGCGCGTAGTCGGTGGCCACGCCGAACACCAGCACGGTGAACACCTCGGGCGTCGCGCCGCGCAACGTCATCAGCCCCGCGTCGGCCAGCGCGTGGACCGCCGCCGCCGAGCTGAGATAGGCCACCACCACGGCCAGCATCGGAATCACCCAGAGGACGGGGCTGCGGTAGACGGCGAGCAGCACCAGGAACACCACGGCGACGCTCAGCGCCAGCAGCGTGCCGTCCACGTGGCGGAAGGAGTCGACGTAGTCGGCCGCGGCCCCGCCGGCCCCGGTCACGTGGCCGGTCAGCCCCGGCGGGCGGCCCTCGGCGACGATCTGGCGCAGCCGCTCGACCAGCGGGCTGATGAGCACGCCCGGCTTGCCCGACAGCAGCACCGTCACCTGCAGCGCGCGCCCGTCGGGGCTGGCCACCGGCGGCCCGGCCGTGCCCACCACGCCCGGCACACCCTCGAACCGCCGCAGATCGCGCCGGACCTCGGCCCGGTCGCCCGCCTGGACCGGCCCGGCCCGTTCGTAGACGACCAGCGCGGGAACCGTCCGGCCGCCCTGCCCGGCCATGATGTCGAGGACGCGGGCGGACTCGGCGTCCCGGGCCATCATCGAGGTGCCGCTGGTGATCCGGACGTCGTCGAGCCGGCCGCTCGCGAAAACGGCCACAACGGCGACGGCCGCCCAGCAGAGCACTGCTACGACCGCGAATTTCCGCATGACCGCCTTACGCGAGAAAACCGACAATTCCGCCCACTCCCGGCCTTGAGACGCATGTGCCGGCCGGCACGTAGACCCTAAATTCCCGGTCCCGCTTAAACAACTTTATGCAGGAGTCTTATATTCGCGTCATGTCTGGATCAAATTGGACATTCATCTATGAGTAGCACGAGGGCCCTGACCTGCTGCGACGGTCTCTCGATGGCGAAACTCCGCTGGCCGCACAGGAAATGGTGGTGAATCGCGGGAGAATGCGGGGATCGTCCCTTTCCGCATCAGGCGGCCACCCGGATATCCGCGAACAGCGCGCGATGGTCGGACCTCGGCACGTCGAACACCCGCACCTCCACCGCCCCGGCACGCGCGTCCGTCAGCACATGGTCGATGGCCACCGTCGGCGGCAGCGGGCGCCCCTGCGGCCACGTCGGCACCAGCCCCTGGCCCGTCGCCGCCGCGGCGTCGGTGTAGCCGGTGTCGAGCAGCCGGCGGAACACCGCGTGGTCGAGCGTGGCGTTGAAGTCGCCCGCCAGGATCCGCGGTGCCCCGGAGGAAGGGGCGGGCGGCAGCGCCGCGACCCCCGCCTCCCATTCGGGCACCGTCGCGGGAACGGGCGCGACCGGGTGCACGACCACGACCTCCACGGGCGAGCCGCCGGGCAGCGCCACCTCGACCACCGGCATGTGGTGCCCGACCGGCTGGAACAGCCCGGTGCGCTCCTTCATGGGGTGGCGGGCGTACACGCCGCTGCCCTCGGGGCCGCGGTAGTCGGCCCGGCCCACGTGGTAGGGCAGCAGCGCCGCCAGCCCGGCCGCGGCCAGCCGGTCGCGGGCGGACCAGGTCAGCTCCTGAACGCTCAGCACGTCCACGTTGAGCCGGCGTACGAGATCGACGATCACCGCCGCGTCCCCGCGTCCGCCGTTGAGATTCGTGGTCAGCAGGCGTAGCGCCCGCCCGCCGGCCGGCGCGTCCCCGTCGCTGACCGCGCGCGGCACCACGCACCACGCGAGACAGGCGCACACCACCAGCATGACGACGATCGCGCCCCGGCTTCGCACGGCGGCCACCGCCGCCAGCGCCACCACCGCCCCGATCGCGAACAACGGGGTGAAGGCCATCAACGGGACCAGGAACACCCCCGCCTCCAGCCCGAAGGCTCGTACGGCCGTCCCCGCCGCGAACAGCACGGCCACCCCGACGGCCACCCGCGACCGCCACACCCGGCGGGGCCGCGTACGCCCCGCCGTCTCCACGTCCTCACGCACCAGCACAGCCGCTCACGCTAGGCGACCATTCTTAAACGCAGATGAGGAACCAGCCCTCCCCAGCCCCAAAAACGGATCGGCAGCACTCCCGGATGCCGGGTGCTCGCGAGCCGTGCGCTCATGCCGGGAACGCCGGCGGGATCGTGGCGGTGTCAGGGCCGCTGCAGCATCCGGAAGCCCTTGAGCCAGAGGTTGGGGTAGAAGCCGCGTACCCACCGGGCGGCGGTCAGGGCGATGGGCGGCAGTCGGCGCGGCATGGCGGCTCCTTGATGCTTCGGGCACCATGTCTCGGCGCGTTCGCGATCTCATGTTTGCGCTAACTTGATCAGCCTGTCAATGCCCGGCCCGACGGCGTCAGCGCGACGCGGGAGGCGGGGCGGTGGAGGCGCGGACGACCAGCTCGGGGCGCACGAACCTGCTGACGACCTCGGCCGCGCCGCTCTCGGCGGGCGCCTCGATCCGCTCGATCAGATGGCCGACGCAGCGCCGCCCCACGGCCTCGAGGTCCTGGCGGACCGTGGTCAGCGGCGGCGTGAGGTAGGGGGCGAAGTCGAGGTCGTCGAAGCCCACGACGCTCAGTTCCTCCGGCACCCGGAGTCCGCGCTCGGCCGCCGCGCGCAGCACACCCACCGCCATCTGGTCGTTGGCGGCGAAGACGGCCGTCACCCCGTGGTCGGCCAGCAGGGCGCGGGCGGCGTCGTAGCCGGAGCGGGGCGACCAGTCGCCCACCACGGGCGGCGGGACCTCGCGGCCCGAGCGCTTGAGCTGCCGTTGCCAGGCCGCCCGCCGCCGCTGCGCCGGGTTGGAGCCGGCCGGCCCGGCCACGTGGTGCACCGTGGAGTGCCCGAGCCCGAGCAGGTGGTCGACGGCGGCGCGGGCGCCGGCCGCCTCGTCCATGCCGAACGTGGGGTGCTTGTGCGCCGCCCTGCTGTCGGCGATGACGAGCGGCACCTCCTCGGGCAGCCACAGGTGGGGCGTGTCCAGCACACGCGCCTCGATGACGATCACGCCGTCCACGGCCCGGTCGGTGAGGCCGCGTACGGCGGCGCGCACGTCCTTCTCCGTGGGCGCGTCGACCACGGCCACGCTCACCGAGTAGCCGCGCGCCTGCGCCCCGGCCACCACGGCCTCGACGATGCGGACGTTGAGCACGGCGCTGAGGTTGAACATGACCACGCCGATCGTGCCGAACCGGCCCGTCGCCAGCGCGCGGGCGGCGATGTTGGCGCGGTAGCCGAGCTGCCTCATGGCCGCCTCGACCTTGAGCCGCGTCGCGGCGGTCACGCGGTCGTTGCCGTTGACGACGCGTGACACGGTCTGGCCCGAGACGCCGGCGAGTTCGGCGACGTCGGCCATGGAGGGCCCTCCGGACGCCCTGGTCCCCGGTGGTCGCACCACGCCGGGCCGTCTCCCTTCGTCGAGGCAGCGTGTGGCGGCTGCCGCAGGCGGAGCGCCTCTCGTCGCGGCCCTGCGCGTCAGGGCCTTCGAGGCTGCCGCCGACAGGCTACATGGGCCTGACGGTGGCCGGGTTTACGCGCGATTCATGTTTACGCAAACACGCGATAACGCAGGCAACCGATGGTCAGCGCCGCAAGAAACCTCACCAACGAGTCCTTGACGCTGTCAGACTCCACCTCTAGGTTAGCGCAAACATAGATCCGCCCCACGGGGCATCCCTGCGATCCAGGGACCGGGCGGACTGGTCGGTGACGGAATCGACGACACAGAGGAGTCGCCATGCGGCGGCATCACCGGATCCTTCGACCTTCTTCCAGCGCCGGGCCGGGCGACATCGGCCGGCGCGCCTTCCTCGGCGGAACGGGCGCCGTGCTGGCCGCGGCGCTGGCCGCCTGCACCGGCGGCGGGCAACTCGCCCAGCGCGGCGCGAGCGGCGGCAGCGGCGGTGGTGGTGCCCTGCAGTGGTGGGACCAGTTCCGCCCGCTGACGAAGATGCTGCAGGACGACCTGTTCGCCCCGTACATGAAGGCGCACGCCGGCGTCACCGTCGAGCGGCGCCAGATGGACGTGCCCGACCTCGGGCAGGCGCTGCAGGTCGCCAGGCGCAGCAACCAGATGCCCGACGTGCACTCCCTCGCGGGCCTCGGCGACGTCTCCCCGGCCGCGCTGGTGAGCGAAGGGTGGTTCCAGCCCATCGGCAAGCTCGCCGACTTCGCCGGCAGCCCCGTCGCCGACCTCCTGTACGACGGCATCCACCGCTTCAACGGCGAGATCCACTCCTTCCCGCCGTTCTCCGGCCGCTGGCACGACGCGGTGCCCTGGTGCAACACCGCGCTGCTCAAGGAGGCCAAGGTCGACCCGGAGGAGGAGCCGGGCACCTGGGACCGGCTCCGCGAGATCGCCCGCCGCATCACCAACGGCACCGACGGCGACGTCTACGGCATGGTGGTGCCGAGCAAGGACCCGGACTACCTGGCCGCCCTGGTGCACCGGCTCGCCATGACCGCCGGAGCCCCCGGCCCCGGCGCGATCGACTGGGCGACGGGCGAGTACGTCCACGACTCCCAGCCGTACATCGACGCCATCGAATACCTGGTCGCGCTGCAGAAGGACAAGGTCGTGCACCCGGCGTCGGCCTCCATGGGCCCCCGCGACGCCCGCGCCCGCTGGGCCGCCGGGCAGGCGGCCGTCTACCTCTGGGGCGCGTGGTTCATCGGCGGCCTGCGGGTGGACGAGCCCGAGGCGGTCGAACGCGGCGTCGGCGTCTGGCACATCCCGTGCCCCGAGACGACCAGGAACTTCGTCTACAGCCCGCCGCAGCCCGGCACGTTCTGGGTGTCGAAGGGGTCCGAGCACGCCAAGGTCGCCGCCGAGGTCCTGCTGCGGATGACGACCAGGGAGTTCCAGACCAAGCTGGCCGCCGCCATGGACCAGCCGCCCGCGCTGGCCGAGGTGGTGGCGGAGGCCGAGGTGCATCCCGCGTACCGCGCCTGCGTGGCCAACTTCCAGGAGGACGTCAAGATCGGCCCCGTGCCCGAGGTCGGCACGCCGGGCGTCTGGCAGGCGCGGGCCGAGATGCGCGACATCCACCCCAACCTCGGCGACATCGTCCAGTCCGTGCTGACCGGCTCCTCCACCGACATCGGCGGCCAGTTGCGCCGCTACAAGGACCAGCTCAGCGCCGAGCGCGAGCGCGCCGTCAAGGCCGTGCGCGAGGAGAAGGGCGTCGAGGTCGACCTCAACGCCTGGGTGTTCGCCAACTGGGACCGCAAGGCGGACTACGACCAGAAGTCCTACGCCGGGCGCTGAGCCCGTGCCGGACAGGAGCCCGATGACGACCGACCCCTCCAAGACGACGATCCGCCGCCTGCGGCAGGACTGGTGGATCTACCTCTTCCTGCTGCCGACCCTCCTCGGGTACGGCGCCTACACCGTCTACCCCCTGCTGGCCTCCTGGTGGTTCGCGTTGCTGGACTGGCCGGGCTTCGCGACCGCCGGCACCTTCACCGGCCTGGACAACTTCGCCCGCCTGATCGAGGACGACCTGTTCTGGAACGCCTTCTGGAACTCGATCGTGTTCCTCGTGATCGCCGTACCGCTGCGGGTGGGTGCGGCGCTCGCGCTGGCCCTCGTGCTGAACAGTAAGAAGACGCCGTTCAAGGGGTTCTTCCGCACGCTGTTCTTCCTGCCCGTCGTCACCACGGGCGCCATCGTCGGCGTCGTCTTCACCCTGCTGCTCGACGCGAGCGGCCCGGTGAGCCTGGCCCTGGTCTGGTCGGGGCTGATCGACTCGCCCGCCAACTTCGCGGCCAACGCCGGCACCTCCCTGTACGCCGGCATCGCCGTCTGGGTGTGGAAGTGGCTCGGCATCACGCTGATCTACTGGCTGGCCGCCCTCCAGACGATCCCGCAGGGCGTGCACGAGGCCGCGATGATCGACGGCGCCGGCGCGTGGGCGGAGTTCCGGCACGTGACGATGCCGCTGCTGGTGCCGTTCCTCGTCATCATCACGCTGATCGACACCGTGGCGGCGTTCAACGTCTTCGACCTGATGCAGACCCTCACCGGAGGGGGCCCGTCCTTCTCCTCGGAGGTGATCGAGATCTTCATCTTCCGCACGGCCTTCCAGGCCACGGTCCCGCAGCTCGGCTACGCCTCGGCCGCGGCGGTGCTGTTCGGGCTGCTGACCGTGCTCTTCGCCGTCGCCCAGGCGCTCGGCATGCGCTGGGCCCGCGGCCGGATGGGCACGTCGTGAGGCGCCCGGAGCCCCGCCAGGTCGTGACCGTCGTGCTGCTGGCGGTGCTCGGCGGGCTGTGGGTGTACCCGTTCGTATGGCTGGTGTCGGCGTCGCTGAAGTCGTCGCCCGAGATCTTCGGCCGGGGGCTGAACCTGCTGCCCGAGGAGCCGGTCTGGGAGAACTACGCCCGCGCCTGGACGGAGGTGGGCTTCGGCACGTACTTCGTCAACACCCTCGTCATCACCGCCGGGACGGTGCTGCTCGTCGTCGTGCGCAGCGCGCTGGCGGGTTACGTGCTCGGCCGCTACGACTTCGCCGGCAAGAAGCTGCTCATCGGCCTGTTCCTGGTCACGTTCTTCCTCCCCGAGGGATACACGATCATCCCGATCGCCCAGCTCACCGACCAGCTCAGGCTGCTCAACACGCACGCGGGCGTGATCCTCGGGCTGGGCGCGGGCGGGCAGATCGCCGCGACCCTGCTCTACGCGGGCTACTTCCGGCGGCTGCCGAAGGAGCTGGAGGAGAGCGCGCGCCTGGACGGCGCCGGGCACTTCGCGATCTTCTTCCGGGTGATGCTGCCGCTCGCCTGGCCGATCACCGCCACGGTGGTCATCCTGACGTTCCTGTTCTCCTGGAACGTCTACCTGCTCCCGCTGGTGTTCACGCTCAGCGATCCCGACCTGCGCACGCTGGCCGTGGGCATGACCGTGTTCGTGGGCGAGCGGGGCACCGACTGGTCGGGCATGGCCGCGGCGGCGGTGATCTCGCTGATCCCCGTGATCGCCGTGTTCGTCGCGCTCCAGCGCAAGTTCGTCGACAGCATCGCGGGAGCGGTGAAGCAATGACCGGAACGGAGTTTCCCCACATGTCCAGCCGCGAAGCCCTCGTCACCGTCGACACCCGCCGCCCGGTGGGCCGGATCGACGACGACGTCTACGGGCACTTCCTGGAGTCGGCCTTCTTCGGCAACATCGAGGGCGGCGTCTTCGACGAGGGCTCGCCCCTGTCCGTCGACGACCCCGGCCCGCTGCGCGGCGTCCGCGCCGACGTGCTGGAGCTGTGCCGCGAGCTGGGCCCCGGGCCCATCCGCTGGCCCGGCGGCAACTTCACCTCCGCCTACCACTGGGAGGACGGCATCGGCCCCCGCGACGCGCGGCCGAGCCGGCTCGAACTGGCGTGGGGCGGGCTGGAGACCAACCGGTTCGGCACCGACGAGTTCCTGGCCTGGTGCGAGGCGGTGGGGGCGGAGCCGTACCTGGTGCACTCCGCGCGGGACGTGGACGAGGCGGTGCGCTGGATCGAGTACACCAACTCCGCCAGGGACACCACGCTCACCGCCCGCCGCCGGGCGAACGGGCGCGCCGAGCCGTGGCGGGTGCGGTACTGGGGCGTCGGCAACGAGGTCTACGGCCCCTGGCAGATGGGCCATCGCGGCCCCGAGGAGTACGCGGCCGCCGCCCGCGAGCACGCCCGGTTCCTGCGCCTGGCCGACCCCGAGATCCGCCTGATCGGCGTCGGCATCCCCTGGCGGCAGGAGGAGTGGACGCGCCCGCTCCTGACCCGGGCGGGCGCGCTGCTCGACCAGTTGTCCCTGCACCTGTACGGCGCCTCCACCCATCTGTGGACCGGCGACGACTATGACGCCGTCGCCGCCCAGTCCCTCTACTTCGAACGCGAGATCCACACCTACTCCCAGCTCGTCACCGCCATCGCCGCCGAGACCGGCCTGGACCGCCCGCCCGCCCTCGCGCTCGACGAGTGGACGATGCGCCACCTGGAGCCCGAGTCCTGGCCCCAGCCGCTCCCCGGCGACGACGGCGGCGTGGCGCCACGCGAGTCCACCGCCGTGGACGAGCCGGATCGGACCCGGGTCAACCGGTGGAGCCCCAGGACGGTCGCCGACGTGGTGTTCTGCGCCGGGGTGTTCCACGCCGTCCACCGCACGGCCGGGCTGCCCGCCCCCGTCGCCATGGCCAACCCCGTGAACCTGGTCAACGCCAACGGCCTGGTGGTCGCCCGCCCCGGCGGCGCGCTGCGCTCGGCCATCTACCACCTCTGGCACCTGTACCGGCACCACACCGGCCGCACGGTGCTGCCCTGCGAGGTGGACGGCCCGGCCCGCACCACCTCCGTCCGGCTCGGCGACAACCGGGGCCCCGACGGGCGGCTGCTCACCGTGCCCATGACCGTGCCCCACCTCGACGTGTCGGCCACCCGCACGGACGGCGGCTCGGTGCGGATCGCCGTGGTCAACCGGCATCGCGACGACGCCGTGCGGCTGCGGCTCGTGTTCGACGGCCTCGCGGGGCCGGGCAGCGCCCACGTGCGCACCCTCGGCGCCGACGTGCCCACCCTGTACGCGGTCAACACGCTCCAGGCGCCGGACACGGTCGCCGTACGGGATCTGGGGCGGGTCGAGGCGAGCGAGGGCACGTACGAGATCGCGCCGCACTCCGTGACCGTGCTGAGTTTCTGAGCCGGTACGCCCCGTGGGTGCGGCTCGGGGCGATTATGCCGGGCATTTGGCGTAAATTTTCACAACGTCCGGCAGTCAATGAAATTTTCACCATGTCCACGAAAACAGGAGGTAGTGCGCAACTTCGGTTCGAGCTCACGGGCGCGTGGTTCGACGACCAGGGGCAGTACAGGTCACGCACCGAATCGACGCCGTACTACGACAATCACTTCAACTGAACGGCCGGGCCTTATCGCGGATGGTGGCCCACCGCCCGCGATAAATGGGCGGTGAACGGAAATTTGATTCCGTGCCGTGCCGGGGTGCCCTACTGTGACGCGGGTGACCATTCAGATGATCTTTCTCAACGGTGGATCCAGCTCGGGGAAGTCCGGGATCGTCCGGTGCCTGCAGGCCGTGCTGCCGGATCCGTGGCTGGCGCTCGGGGTCGACTCGCTGGTCGGCGCCATGCCCGCGAAGATGAAGGGGTCGGACGAGGGGATCGTGTTCACGGCGGACGGCGGGGTGAGCGTCGGGCCGGATTTCACGGCGCTCGACGCCGCCTGGGTGCAGGGCGTCGTGGCCATGGCCCGGGCCGGAGCCAGGATCATCGTCGACGAGGTCTTCCTCGGCGGAGCGGCGTCCCAGCGGCGGTGGCAGAAGGTGCTCGGCGGACTCGACGTGCTGTGGGTCGGCGTCAGATGCGAGAGCACGGTCGCCGCGGGCCGTGAGGTCGCGCGAGGAGATCGGGTCCGGGGGATGGCCGCGTCCCAGGCGCAGGTGGTGCACGTGGGGGTGCGCTACGACCTGGAGGTGGACACGACGCACACCGAGTCCTTGGAGTGCGCGCGAACCATCGCCGCCCATGTCCGCTGATCCGCGCCCGGCCCGCCCCGCGCTTCCGGAGCGCGGGACGGGGAAAGCTGCCCGCGCGGGTCAGGCGTGGTCGCGGAGCCAGAGGTCGGCGAGCACGTCGGTGTCGGTGGTCTGGAAACTGACGCTCGTGTCCTCGTGGTCGACCTGGATCCCGACCGGCCGCAGGTCCGGGACGTGCCCGCCGCCCAGGGCCGCCTCCTCGGGCAACTCCTCGTACGCCCCCGGCCGCCACCAGTAGAGCTGCGGGCTGATCCCCTTCTCGCCGGATTCGAAGAGCCGCCGCGACAGATCCTGCACGGTCTCCATCGCCGCGAACAGGTGCACCTCGCCGATCACGTGGACCAGCACGTATTCGGGCAGCGGGAAGGAGACCAGCGCCCCGTACGGCGCCCGCCCGGTGTGGCGGAGCAGCGCGTGCGCGTGGACGCCCACGAAGAGGTGCGTGCCGCCCACGTGCGTCACCTGGACGCCCTGGACCGTGTCCGTGTCGGCGTAGTGCGGCTCCTCCAGGGAGTGCGCGAGGGCGGTGCCGAAGACGGCGTCCTCGGTCAGGCCGCCGAGCCGACTGCGCTCCAGCGGCATGATCGAGTCGGGATAGTCCACCACCACGGTCTCGATCAGCCCGGGGGCGAGGGGGCGGGTCACCAGCGCGTCGCGCATCGCGCCGAGGGCGTCGTCGGTGTAGAGGCGGACCCGCAGGTTCGCCGAGATGTCCTGGACCTGGCCCGTGCTGCGCTCGAACGCCGTGGTGGCCTGGTCGGCGTAGTCGGCGGCGGCTCCGGGCAGCCCTTCGGGGCCGCCGCGCCCGGCATGGGCGCGCCACGCGCTGATGTCCGCGCTGGCGGTGGAGCCGTCCGGCAGCCTGACGCTGACGGTGGCGGGGTCGGGCAGCCTGGCGTCGTATCCCCGATCCGCGAAGGCCCGCAGCAGGGCCTCGCCGATGACGTCGGGTGCTGTTTCCGTCATGAGGCCGAACCTATCGGCAATCCCCGGCAAGAACGGAACCGAGACGCCCAGGGGGAGAGGCGCCCGGACCGGGCTCGTCTACCGTGACGGGCAGAGCAGCCTTTGTCGCCCGCGGAGGTCCGCAATGGCTCGCGCCCCGCTCACCGCGCAGGATCCCGCCCGTATCGGGGCCTACCGGCCGTCGGGACGGCTCGCCTCGGGCGACCGGGCCGACGTCTACGAGGGTTACGACGAGTCCGGCGCCCGGGTGGCGATCAAGGTGCTGCGCGGCCCGTCCCGGCCGCAGGCCCCCTTCGGGGCGCCCTTCGCCTGCGTGGCCGAGGTTCTGGCGGGCGGGGTGCACGACGGGCGGCCCTACGTGGTCAGCGAGTTCGTGGACGGGCCGTCGCTGGCCGCGGTGGTGGCGGCGCACGGGGCCCTGACGGGCGACGACCCGCACCGGCTGGCGGCCGGCACGGCGGCGGCCCTGACCGCGCTCCACGAGGCCGGCGTGGTGCACGGCGCGCTGACCGCGGACAAGATCCTGCTCGGCCCGGACGGCCCCCGGGTCATCGACCTCGGACGGCCCCGCCCTCCCGGGGCGTCCCCGGAGGCGGACGTTCGCGCCTGGGCCGAGATCGTCCGCTTCACCGCCACCGGGTCCTCGACGGCGGAGCCCGACGCCCTGCCGGCCGTGCTGCGGCCCCTGGTGGTGGCGGCGGCGTCGGAGCGGCCGCCGGCTGCCCGCGAACTGCTGCTGCGCCTGGTCGCGCCGAACGAGTCCGCCCGGGGCGACCTGCTCGCCAGGGCGGAGGAGCGGGCCAGGGCGCTGCGGGCCCCCGGGCACCTGACCGGGCCGGCCGCGCTGGGGAAGGCCGCCGGGGCGGTGTTCCGGCGGCCCGGCGACGACGAGCGGGAGCAGGTGGCGGCGGCGTTCTCACGGCTGTTCGCCCGAGCCGGCCGCACCCCGCGCCGCGCCGGACGCGCG